>JBEKGC010000303.1:0-9614 GCA_050013055.1 Streptosporangiaceae bacterium | reverse complement strand
GTCTACGCCAGCGTCGCGGTGATGTGGATCATTCCCGACCGGCGCCTGGAACGCACCATCACCAGCACAGCCGCAAGCAGCCAGGATCCAGCCCGCGAATAACCGTCATCTCGTGGTGGCAATACCCGCACCTTCTCCTCAGATCCGGCGCAGAGCCGCCGTTCAGCGTGGTTGGTGGCCCCTTCAACAGAATCGTGTTAGGCAAACAGAATCGATCTGATTCCCTACCAGAATGATGGGAAGGAAGCCAACGGCGATCGGCGGCAAGGCCGAGAGGCCCCGTGAGTATTCCAGTTCCTGCATAGGTATGCGGGTGGACGAAGCACTCATTTCGGCAGAATCGGATGTCGCCAGTCGTGCCGACCAGACGCGTGACCGGATTTGGTCCTGTTCGGATTGCCGCGTGGCCGTCCTACTGGCGGCCTGGTCAGTCCAGAGATGAATACGGATGCTGCCGTTAAGATCCGGCTCGCTGGCTGCCGTCTCTGCCGTGCTGCGATCCCGGTGGCGTGGCTGTTAGGGCCGGTCGACCTCGATGTGCCGGTCGGCGGCCGCGGCGATGGCATGCAGGTCTGGCTCGTCCGAGCTGACCACGAGGTCGTGGCGGCGGAGGGCTCCTTCGACGACGCAGGCGTCCACGATGTCGCTGGTGGCGGCGGTGGCGGCGAGTGGGCCGACCGCGCGGGCCCGGCCGTCGTCGAGGGCTTCGACGGCGCATCCGGAGAGTAGCCGGGCCAGCAGAGCCTGGCGGCTTCCGCCGCGCCAGGACTGGGCGACGACCGGTGCGGGAACGGTAGGTACTTCGCGCAGCATAAGGAGGGCGCGGTGGCGGGCCCACATGCTGCGTTCTCCCCGGTCCGCTGCGATGAGCGCACCGGTGTCGTAGGTGACGCCCATCACGCGGTCCGGCGCTGGGTCCTGTGGCCGGTCCGGGCGGATCGCCGAACCGCGGTAGTGGCCCATTGCTCCGCCTCAGCGAGCTCCTCGGGGGTGAATGCCCCGTAGTCGGCCTCGAACTGGCTGACGGCGGCTAGGCCGGCTCGGATGGTGAATTCCTTGCGGGCGGTGTCGGCGAGCCAGGCGCTATAGCTCATGCCCGCTTGCTCGGCCGCGGTCGCTATCTCGGCGTCGAGCTCGGGTGGCATCGAGATCGAGCGTTTCTTCCGCACTGCCATGAGAATTAGGGTAGCACAGCGGTAGGACAACAGGTCAATGAGTCTGGGTGTGGCTGGTCAGGGCGTCGGTGTCGGTGGCTGTGCCGTGGATGTAGGTGGAGGCACGGGTGCGGAGCACCGGCAGGCCCAGGACGTAGAGTCCCGGGGCGCCGGTGACCACGCCGCCGTCGTGGCGGATGCCCCCGGTCCGGTCGCGGACGGGGATGTCGAGCCAGGAATGGTCGGGCCGGAAACCGGTCGCCCACAGCACGGTGGTGATCTGTCCGCTGGTCAGGTCCAGCTCCAAGGGCGTACGAGGATCAACGCAGGTGGGCGGGAAGCGGTGTGGCGGCGGGAGCTCGTCATCCAGGCCCGATTCTGCAGCCCATTGGTCGGCCCGCTTCAGGAACCGGTTCATCTTCAGGTCGGCCAGCGCGCAGGTGTTGGCCAGGGACCCGGAGAACTGGGCCGTGCCGGCGGTGACGCGGCAGAGGCGGCCGGTGATGCGTACTCCTTGCGCCGTGAGCGTGTTCAGGTCGGTTATGGCGGCGCGGGCGGTGCCGGTGAGCTGCGGGGAAGGCAGATGGCGCGCTCGGGTCAGGTCGTCGAGCTGGTCGTAACGTTCGGCCAGCAGGCCTGTCGCCTCGAGCCACCAGCAGATGTCGCGGCCGCGGTAGCTGCGCGGCAGCCGGACATGCTCGCCGGCCGCCAGGGTCACCGGGCGGCCCGACCGGTGGATCTCGCCTGCCAGCTGGACGCCCGTGGCCGATGCGCCGACGACCAGCACCCCGCCGTCGGGAAGCTGACCGGGATCGCGGTAGGCCAGAGCGGTGAGCGTGGTCAGCCCCGCCGGGATAGCCTCGGCCAGGCCCGGGATGGCGGGGCGGGCGCACGCGCCGGTCGCCAGCACGACGGCCCGGGCGCACAGCAGGTCGTCGCCGGCCCGGATCTCGAAGCCCGCCGACGCGGTTCTCAGGGCATGCACCGTCGTGGCGGTGCGCACCGGTGCGCTGATGAAGCGGGCGTAATCGGCGAGGGTGGTGGCGAGGTCGGCGGCGGGCATGAACCCGTCGGGGTCATCGCCGGCATAGTGGCGGCCGGGCAGCCGGGTCTGCCAGTTGGGGGTGAGCAGCCGCAGGCTGGGCCAGCGCTGCGTCCGCCACGAGTTCCCCACCTCACCGCGCTCCAGGACGACATGGTCGATGGAGCGTTCGGTGAGGCGGCGGCTCATGGCCAGGCCGGCGTGCCCGGCGCCGATGACGACGACCGTGGTCTGGATCATGCGAGGTGTCCCGGCCGCGACCCTCAGGTCAGCTCGACGAAGACCTTGGTCGGGTTGGCCACGATGTCGAAGACCGCCGAGCGCTTCTGCGACTGGGCGATCAGCGCTTCGATATCCTCGCGGGAGGCGTCGGCATCGATGTTGAACCGGACGGTGACCGCCTCGAAGCCGTTGCGGATGTCGGGGTCGGCGCCCAGAATGCCCAGGACGTTCATCTGGCCTTCGATGGTGGCGTTAACCGACCGGAGCTGGATGGCGCGGTGCTGGGCGACCGCGGCGACACCGGCGGTGAGGCAGCCGACCAGGCCGACGAGCACGATCTCGACCGGGGCGGCGCCGTTGTCCTCCGACGCGAAGCATTCGGGGTGATCGATGTCGTACTCATAGGTGTTGCGGTGCTGCTGCTCGGCGCCCAGGCCGGTGAAGCCGGACACAGCGGAGTGGCTATGGGTGCCGTTACGCCAGGTGCAGCTGGCCCGCCAGGTGAATTCGGCCGCTTCAGGCGCGGCGGACAGCGCCTCCCGCGCCCCGAGCAGAGCCTGGACGTTCACGCCATTGTCGACGGGGCTGTCAGTGACGGTCATCGGTATCTCCTTGGTTTCGATGGATCGGATGTGGTTATCCCGGCCGGCGGCCGGGATCGAGCACGACGGGGAGCGAGGTGAGGCCGCGCAGGACCAATCCGTCGCCATGGGCCCAGGTGAGCGAGTTCCGGTCGGCCGCGAGCCGCAAGCCCGGGTAACGGCTGAGCAGGGTCTCAAAGGCAATCCGGGCTTCGAGCCGGGCCAGGGGCGCGCCGAGGCAGTAGTGGATCCCGTGGCCGAATCCGAGGTTGGGCCCGTCGCCGCGGCCGATATCGAGGACGTCGGGCTCCGAGAACCGGTCCGGATCGCGGTTGGCCGCCGCCAGGCACACCAGCACCTGTTCGTGTGCGGGTATCTGCACGCTGTCGAACGTCACCGGCTCGGCCGTCATCCGGAACGTGGCGTGCGGGACCGGGGCGGTGAAACGGATGAGCTCGTCGATCGCGGCGGGAAGCTGCCCCAGGTCGGCTAGCAGCGCCTGGAGCTGGGCCGGGTTATCCAGCAGGGCCACCACTCCGTTGCCGATCAGGCTGGCCGTGGTGTCGTGGCCGGCGACCACGAGCTGGAACAGGCTCGAGAGCAGTTCTTGCGTGGTGAGTGCATCGTCTTCGGCGGCGACCAGGACACTGACCAGGTCGTCGGCCGGGCTCTGGCGCTTGGCGTCGACCAGCGCGCGCAGGTAGGCCACGATGCCGTCCGACGCCTGCACGGCCCCCGGCGGCGGGTCCCCGGCCCATCCGGTCAGCAGCACACCGAACCAGGCGTGCAGGCGCGGACGGTCAGCTGCGGGGATACCCAGCAGTTCACCGATCACCCCGAACGGCAAGGGGTAGGCATAACCCTCGATCAGGTCGACCGCGGCACCCGGGCCAGCGGCATCCAGCTCGTCGAGGAGGCTGTCGGCCATCGCCCGGACGGCCGCCTCCAGCGCGGCGATCCGGCCCGGCACGAAGGCCCTAGACACCAGCCGCCGCAGCCGGGTGTGGTCGGGCGGGTCGACGTTGAGCATGTGCCGCGAGAACTCCGGCCCCGGCAGCCCTTCGGCCACCACGTCGCCGGCCTGCTGCAAGGCGGCGAGCATGTCTTTGGAGATGCCAGGTTCGCTGAGGGCTCGCCGGGCCGCGTCGTAGCCGAGCACCACCCAGGCCGGGTGACCGTCGGCCGGCCGTACCTTCTGTACCGGGCACCGGGCCCGGGCCTCGGCGAAGTAGCCGAACGGGTCATCGCGGATCGCCGGCTCCCAGCCCCCCCACGTGGTCAGGGTCTCAGACATGGCTGCCCTCGGGCCGGTATCCGGTGCACAGCAGGTCGAGCCCAGCGATGCGGCCGCTGCCGTCGGTGTCGGCGTAGACCTGCTGTTCGACCGTGAACCAGCCAGCACCGAGCCGCTCCGCCCGTAGCCGCAGCCGCCAGTGCAAATGCAGGCGGCCGCCGACCTCGCCCACGGTGGCCTCGATGAGGTCGAAATCCCGGGTGTCGCCGAACCAGCGCGCGAACCGGTCCGCGATCACGTCGGCGCCGGACCACTCCCGCAAGCCCGAAGGCAGCAAGGCGCGCAGGCAAGCATCAGCGGCGAGCGCGCCGCCTAGCCGGGCGAAGTCCTGAGCGGCCAAGCCCTCGAGGAACGACCCGGCTAGCGCGACCTGCGGCACCGCGGTTGATGTGGTCGTCATGCATCTGTTGTACGGCCCCGCTGACGGCGGCGAATCGGGTAGCTACCCGATCTTTCTGTCAGGTTCCGGGTGGCCCGCCATCCCGATCAGGCCATGACGCATGGCAAACAGGGCCGCCTCGGTGCGGGTCTTAACTCCCAGCTTGGCGTAGATGTGCTCGACGTGAGAGGAGACCGTCTTGCGGCTGACGTGCAGCTCGGCAGCGATCTCGGGGTTGGACCGGCCCTGGCCGAGCCGCACGAGCACCTCGGCCTCGCGTGCCGTGAGTCCGGACGGCAGTCCGGCCCGGCGCCGTACCCGGTGGCCGGCGGCCCCGAGGACCGCTTGGACCGCGTCTCCGTCGAGCCGCCCCGCGCGCACCTCGCCGCGCATCACCCGCTCGGCATCGCCGGCCTCGAGCGCCCCGCGGTGAGGACGCAGCTGACGCAAAGCGTGGTAGACGTCGGCGGCACCGAGGATCCGGGCCGGCAGTGAGAGGGCCTCGCCCCGCAGTCCGTGCGGGTAGCCCGAGCCGTCGAGCCGCTCGTGATGGAGTGATGCGCACTGCCCGACCTGAGCCAGCAGCGGGGTGCGGGCCAGCATCCGCTCGGTGAGGTACGGGTGGGTCCGGGCCCGCTCACGCTGGGAGATACTCCACTGGTCAGGCTCGTCCCAGACGCCGCTAGGGACGCCGATCATGCCGATGTCGTGCACCAGCGCCGCCCGGCGGAGCATGACGACATCGGCGGCCGGCAGCCCGAGTTTCGTACCGGCCTGCCCGGCTAGTTCGGCGACTCCCCGGGAATGGCCCAGGCGCGGCGGCGATTTCAGGTCGCTGAAATCGGCGAGCGCGCCGAGCGCCCGGTCGAGCTGGTCGTCACTCAGTGCCGTGCCGAGCTGCGGGTCGAGCGCGATGACCTCCTCCCACGCTGAGATGCCCCCCAGCCCGGCGAGAATCTCCGCGTGCCGGGCGCAGAAGCAGTCGACAAGGCCCGGATCGAATTGTGTACCCCGCCGCTCACGGGCCACAGCCAGCGCCGCCTCGGCGCCGCCAGCATGATGGAACGCCTCGATGCTGTCAGCTAGGTGGACCAGCCGGATGGCCGGAGCCAGGTCATCGGCGCCGGCCGACCCGGGCACCCCCCTCCCGTCCCACCGCTCAAAGGCCTGCCGCAGCGGATGGCACACCGCCGGGCCGAGCCCCAGCTGATCGGCAAGATCACTAGCCTGCTGGCAGTGTTCCTCCATCACCCGCTGCACCGACCGGCCCGCGGACGCCAGGAACTTCCCGACCATCCCGACCCGGTGGAAACCCGACTTACCGCGGCCTAGATGACGAGCGACGAAGACCGCCAGGCTGATACCCCCCAGGTCCCCGTCGCGCGTCTCAGCGTAGAACTGCATTTCGTCGCCGAACAGCGCTGCCACCTCAGTGGTGTCGACGGCACATCCCACCCACGTCAGCAGCGAGGCGTAGTACGCAGACACGCAGGCAGCCGGATCCACCCCGGCCGCCGCCCCTAGCCGCATGGCGACCACGGTCTGGCGCAGCACCCGCTCCATCGGCCGCCCCATGCCCAGATCTGCCACGAGCGACAGCGTCGCTACCAGCTCGGCAAGGGTCACCGGGCGCGAGGAATCCGAGGTCACCCCACTTATTCTTCCCTAATGCACGCTGAGCAGGCGATGGTGATGAGACTGACAGCAGCGTCGGCATGCACAGCGCCCGGTTTCGGATGACCCCTTCGGCGATGACGCCGTGATCAAGTACCTGGGCCGGGTCCTGCCCCGCACCGGCCAGGACCGAAATACGGGTCCCAGCTCCGCCAGGAGTTCGAGGAGGGCACGGGAGACGTTTGGCCGCTCAACACCGGTCAGGTGTATTCGACGCTCCAGCGGCTGGAGCACTCAGGCCACATCGAGTCCGACGACCTAGCTGAGGAAGGTCCGCAGAAGGTCTTCCGTCTCACCGAGGAGGGCAAGGCAGAGCTCGACCGCTGGCTCTCGACGCCGACGGACATGACCTCGCCGCCTCGCGACGAGCTTGTGATCAAGATCCTCTCGGCCCTTCGGGTACCCGGCGTCGCCGTCAACGAGCTGATCCAGCTCCATCGCCGGCATCTCGTCGAGCTCATGCAGCAGTGGACGCACCTGAAGGACGATGAGGCTGACGCCGATCTTGCCTTCGCTCTTGTGGCCGACGCCGAGCTGTCCCGATTGGACTCGGTCATCCGCTGGCTCGATCAGGCCGAAGGGCGGCTGATGCGAGCCGAACTTGAACCCGCAGTTCCCTCGACGGTGCCGCGCTTGCGGCGAAGGCTGGTGGCGCGGCGACGAGCTTTCTCGAACTCCGGAACGTCCCGAAGTCCTATGCCGCGGGCTCGACTCTCGTGCACGCCCTCATCGGCGCTTCGCTCTCGGTCGAACGCGGCAACCTCGTCGCGGTGATGGGACCGTCTGGGTCGGGGAAGTCCAGCCTCCTGGCGATCGCCGGCAGCCTTGAGGAGCCGACGAGCGGTGAGGTGCTGATCGACGGCAAGTCGCTCGCGTCGATGTCTCACAACGACAAGGCGCCACTTCGCCGCCGCATGATCGGCTACGTCTTCCAGGATTTCAACCTGCTCGCCGGGCTCACCGCGCTCGAGAACGTCGCCCTTCCGCTCGAGCTCGATGACCTTTCGCCGAGAAAGGCACGGATCGCCGCGATGGCTGCGCTGGAGAACGTCGGGATCGCCGAGCGGGCTGGGCACTTGCCGACGAGCCCTCGGGCGCGCTCGACTCCGCCAACGGGGACGCGGTGATGAAGATGATCCGTCGCGCCTGCAAGCGGGGCATCGCCGCGGTCATTGTGACCCACGATGCCCACCTCGCATCATGGGCCGATCGCGTCGTGGTTCGCCAACGCGGCCAGGCCCTTCACCACCGATCAGATCCACAATGCGCAAGCAATCGCGGCGGCGGCGGGCCTGAGCATCGAGACCAGGAACGACGAGCCGACGTCTTCGACCATAGTCAACTGGGCCACGGGCTTCGGCATCGCGCTGGCGCTTTGCATCTTGGCCATGAGCGTCGGCCTGATCCGAAACGAGACCGCCAATGACCTGCGGACCCTCGCCGCCACCGGAGCAAGCAGCTACACCCGCCGGACGCTGACCGCCGCGACCGCGGGAGCGCTCGGTTTCCTCGGAGCCGTCCTCGGCACGTTGGCCGCCTACGCCGGTGTCACCGGATGGTTGCGAGGCAACTCGGTCAACGGCGGCATCGCCGCACTCGGACACGTGCCCGTGGCAAACCTTTTGGTGATCCTTGTCGGCCTGCCCCTTGTGGCGGCTGCGGCCGGCTGGCTGCTGGCCGGCCGCCAGCCGTCGGGCATCGCCCGTCAACCGGTTGAGTGACTCCAGCTACTCAGCCGGTCTCTGTCCTTTTCTTCGAACAGGCTGGCCTGCTCCCGTGAGCACTGGGCGTCGGGTGCCGGGCGCTAACAGTCCCGCACGCACCTTGACGAGGCGCGGGCGTCAGCGAGAGGGTCCAGGGCTCGTACGACCCAGTCAGATCACGTCGCGCCGCCTGGTCAAGGCGATTCCGCCAGCGACGAGAGCCGCTGTGTATCCGATCATGATGATCCCGCCGAGCCAGCCGGGCGGGGCGTCGGGGAAGGCCGGCCCGGAGGTGGTCATGACCTCTGAGGCGACCGCCGGGCCGATGACCGGCGCCCCGAGCATCCAGCCCTGGTGGAAGAAGTTGTAGAGCGCAGTGAAGACGAGTTCGGTGCCGAAACTGCCCGCGTACACGGCTATCGCGGCCAGGACGGCGACGATCTGGCTGCGCAGCATCGCGCCGAGACCAAGCCCGAAGACGCCCCAGGCGACGAACGCGAGCAGGTTCAGCAGCACCGAGCGGGCCACGGTCCATCCGGCTAGTGACGTGCTGAGGTGCTGGCTATACAGGAACAGCGGCGTGGCCACCGCGGCCAGGACCGTGCCCGCCAGCCAGAACAGTGCTCCGCAGCAGGCCGCGGCAGCCACCTTGGCGATGATGACCGTGGTCCGGCGCGGAACGGTCACGAACGTCACGGCCGCCGTCTGGTTGGCGAACTCACTCGTCACCACCAGCACGCCGAGGAGCAGCGCGAACATGACGCCGATGCGCTGCCCCGAGGTCATCATGCTGGCGGCGATCGCGGCCATGCCCGCGGGAGAGCGGGCCTGCGCCGCCTGCGCGACGGCCTGCGCCGGGCTGACGAGGCCCTGCTGCGGGTAAAGCTGAGAGTGAATGCCGAACCCGTTAATCGTCAGCGCCATCGCCGTGAACACGATGAAACCAGTGAGAAAGAGCCACCCGGTGCTCGTTGTGCGGATCTTCATGAACTCGGCCCTGATCAGGCGAATCAGGGTGGTCCCGGTGTCGCCGGCCTGGTCCAGGGCGGCGCTGTCGAGCAGCGCTGTCATCGGATCGCCGCCTTTCCCGCAGTGAGCTCGAGGAACGCGGCTTCCAGGTCAGGAAGCTGCGTGACTAGCTGGTAGATGGGGATACCCGCCCGCAGCGCGGCGTCGCCGATCGCGACCGCGTCCGCCCCGGTGATGTACGCGCCGCCGCGGCCGGCCGGCGTGACCACCGCATCGCCGCCGAGCACGGCCGCGAGCTTTTCCACTTCGGGAGTGCGCACCAGGGTCCGGCTCAGGTATGTCATCGAACCGATCACGGACGCCACCGTTCCCTGGGCGGCCAGCCGTCCGGCCGCCACGATGACCAGGTCGTCGGCGAGCTGCTCCATCTCCCCGAGCAGGTGGCTGGACACCAGGACCGTCCGGCCCTGCGCGGCCAGGGTCCTGAGCAGGTCGCGCATCCACCGGATGCCCTCCGGGTCCAGCCCGTTGGCCGGCTCGTCGAGGATCAGCACCTGCGGGTCCCCGAGCAGCGCCGCCGCGACGCCCAGACGCTG
>JBEKGC010000302.1:0-15696 GCA_050013055.1 Streptosporangiaceae bacterium | reverse complement strand
TACGAGGGCGGCATCTCCAAGATGTACTGGTCGGTGTCCGACACCGCCGAGTACGGCGGCTACACCCGGGGCCCGCGGCTGATCAACGAGCAGACCCGCGAGGAGATGCGCCGCATCCTGGGCGAGATCCAGGACGGCACGTTCACCCGCGAGCTGGTCGAGGAGTTCGACGCGGGCAAGCCCAACTTCCTCAAGCGCCGCGAGGCGGAGCGGGCCGAGCAGATCGAGCAGGTCGGGGCCAAGCTGCGGCCGCTGATGTCCTGGCTCGCCGAAGACGAATAAAGGTGTTAGATGCCCCGGGTGGGGTAGCGGGCCGTGATGGTTATGAATCAGACCCGCCGCGGCGCGCGCCCGGCCGCGCCCCACCCGGAGCACAACCCGGAGCACAACCCGGAGCCTAAGCCGGCGGTCATCGCCGGTACCCGGCCACGCCGCTCGGCGTCGGCGGGTGAGGTGGTCCGGGCCTATCTCCGGCTGCAGGCGGCCGCGCTGGCCTCGCTCGAGCCCCAGGCCCGGTCCGACCAGCCCGACGCCGTCCACCAGATGCGGATCGCGACGCGGCGGCTGCGCGCCACGTTCCGTTCGTTCGACTCGGTCATTCCGCGATCCCGCAGCGAGCAGCTGGCCGCCGAGCTCACGTGGCTGGGCGGGGTGCTCGGCGCCGCCCGCGACGGTGAGGTGCTGCCCGCGCACCTGGAGGCTCAGCTGCGGTCCGTGCCGGTCGAGCTGCTCATCGGGCCGGTGCAGGCGCGGGTCCGCGGTCACTTCTCGCCGCGGCGGGCCGCCGCCCACGCCGAGCTGATCGAGGCGCTCGACTCACCCAGGTACGCCCGGCTGCGGGCCGAGCTCGACCAGATCGTCAGCGAGCCGCCGCTGGGCCCGCGGGCGGCCGACCCGGCCCGCGAGGTGCTCCCGGCGGCGGTGCGGCGGGCGTACCGGCAGGCGTACCGGCGGCTGCGCCGGGCCAGGCACACCCCGGCCGGCCCGGCCCAGGACGCGGCCCTGCATCAGGCGCGCAAGTCGGCCCGGCGGGCCCGCTACACAGCCGAGGCCACCCGCCCGGCGGCCGGCCGCCCGGCCGCCCGGTTCGCCAGGCACATGAAGAAGGTTCAGTCGGTTCTCGGTGATCATCAGGACACGGTGCTGGCCCGGCAGGCCGCCAGGGATCTCGGCATCGGCGCGCACCTGGCCGGCGAGAACGCGTTCAGCTACGGGCTGCTGTACGAACAACAAGCCGATCAGGCCGAACGGCTCCGGGCGCGAGCCCGTCAGGTATGGAAGCATGCCGCCCGCCCGCGCTATCGCCGCTGGTTGCCCTAATCTGTCTCGAATAGTGAGACCGATGTCTCGGCGAGTGTGCAGGCCGGGTGCGTTCGGGTAACGTGGCAAGCACTATGCGGCGTCTCGTACTCTTTCCCTGCCGCAGCGGAGCCTGATTAGGCCGGCAACCCGCTGCGGGGGTTTGCTGCTGGCCGTTTCCGTATCGCGATCAGGAGCCTTCTCGTGTACGACATGTACCCCTGGAATAAGTCCGCCGACGCCCCGCCCCCATCAACCCCATCAACCCCATCAACGCCAGCCACCTCGGCCACGCCAGCCACCTCGGCCACGCCAGCCACCTCGGCCACGCCAGCCACCTCGGCCACGCTGGCCACTGCGGTCACGCTGGCCACTGCGGTCACCTCAGTCACGACAGCACCCGCGGTCACTTCTGCCTCTTTCGCCCCCGCTGACCCTGCCCTGACCCGCGCCGTCCAGGTCGCCCTGGACCGGCGCGACAACGGCGGCGAGGCGCCTGCCGCACCCAGCCCGGCCCGCAAGTAAGGTTCAGCCATGGGCTCACGAACAATCAGGCTGGCTGTCGTCGGCGGCGACGGCATCGGTCCCGAGGTGGTCGCCGAGGCACTCAAGGTGCTCCGCGCCGTCGGGGTCTCCTTCTCCGAGACCGGCTACGACCTCGGCGCGCGGCGCTGGCACCGGACCGGGGAGACGCTGCCGGACGCGGTGCTCGAGGAGATCAAGGGCCACGACGCGATCCTGCTCGGCGCGGTCGGCGACCCGAGCGTGCCCAGCGGCGTGCTCGAACGCGGCTTGCTGCTAAGGCTGCGGTTCGAGCTTGACCATTACGTCAACCTGCGCCCGGTACGGCTGTATCCGGGGGTGGCCGTCCCGCTGACCAACGTCCACCCGGAGTCGGTGGACATGGTGGTGGTCCGGGAGGGTACCGAGGGCCCCTACACCGGTGCGGGCGGCGTGATGCGCAAGGGCACGGCGGCCGAGATCGCCACCCAGGAGAGCATCAACACCGCGTTCGGGGTGGAGCGGGTGGCCAGGTACGCGTTTGGCCGGGCGATGGCCAGGCCGCGCCGCAAGCTCACGCTGGTGCACAAGACCAACGTGCTCACCTACGCCGGGGACCTGTGGCAGCGCACGGTGGACCGGCTGGCCAAGGAGTTCGCCGAAGTGTCGGTGGACTACTGCCACGTGGACGCCGCGTCGATGTTCTTCGTCTCCGCCCCTGAGCGGTTCGACGTCATCGTGACCGACAACCTGTTCGGCGACATCCTGACCGACCTGGGGGCCGCGATCGCCGGCGGCATCGGGCTGGCCGCGAGCGGCAACATCAACCCGGAGCGGACCACGCCGTCCATGTTCGAGCCGGTGCACGGCAGCGCCCCTGACATCGCCGGCCAGCAGAAGGCCGACCCGACGGCGGCGATCTTGTCCGCGGCCATGCTCTGCGAGCACCTGGGCCTGGGCTCGCTGGCCGCCAAGATCGAGCAGGCGGTGGCGGAGGACCTGGTCGAGCGGCAGGGCGCCTGGGCGGCGCGCACGACGGTGGAGATAGGCGACGACATCGCCGAGCGAGTATCCGGCTGATCCTGCCCGGCTCACTGGCTAGTGTTGATGTCGCGCCCCGCCGCGGGCGAGGAAGGCTCCGATCATGATTGACTTCGATATCCGCCCATCCGGCCACCTGGTGCCCGAGGCCGAGCGCGAGGCCATGCTGGCGTCGCCCGGGTTCGGCCAGATCTTCACCGATCACATGATCACGGCCCGCTGGTCGGCCGGCCTGGGCTGGCACGACGCGCGGCTTGAGCCGTACGGGCCGTTCGCGCTTGACCCGGCCACGGCGGTATTGCACTACTCGCAGGAGTTCTTCGAGGGGCTGAAGGCCTACCGCCAGGACAACGGGTCGATCGCGCTGTTCCGGCCGGACGCGAACGCGGTCAGGTTCAACGCCACGGCCCGCCGGATGGCGATGCCCGAGCTGCCGCAGGAGACCTTCCTCCGGGCCCTCGAGCTGCTCGTCGCGCAGGACCGCGACTGGGTGCCTTCCGGCGAGGGCAACAGCCTCTACCTGCGCCCGTTCATGATCGCGACCCAGCGGGGGCTCGGCGTCAACCACCCGTCGGACGAGTACCTGTTCTGCGTCATCGCCTCGCCCGCCGCGTCCTACTTCAGCGGCGGGATCAAGCCGGTCACCGTGTGGCTGTCCCAGGACTACACCCGGGCCGCGCCGGGCGGCACCGGCGGGGTCAAGACCGGCGGCAACTACGCGGCCGCGTTCGTGGCCCAGCGCCAGGCGGTGGAGCGCGGCTGTGACCAGGTGGTCTGGCTGGACGCCGCGGAGCACCGCTGGGTGGAGGAGATGGGCGGCATGAACCTGTTCTTCGTCCGCGGCGCCCAGCTCACCACCCCGCCGCTGACCGGGACCCTGCTGCCGGGCATCACCCGCGACTCGCTGCTCAAGCTGGCCCCGGACCTGGGCCTGGCGGTCGCCGAGGAACCGATCTCGATCGACCAGTGGCAGGCGCAGTGCGCGGCCGGCCAGCTGACCGAGGTGTTCGCCTGCGGGACCGCGGCCGTGATCACCCCGGTGGGCCGGGTCAAGAGCGAGTCCGCCGAGTGGTCCGTCGCCAACGGCGAGCCCGGCCCGGTCACGATGCGCCTCCGAGAAGAACTCATCAACATCCAGTACGGCCGCCACCCCGACCCCTTCACCTGGATCCACAAAGTCTGCTGACCCCCGCGTGCTTCTCGGCGTCTCGGTAGGTGAGACGGATGTGCGGGTGGGAGCGGAACTGTGGCACACTGAGGTCGTGACCACCAGCCGCATCATTATCGGCAGGCGCGTCGGCTCCTAGGGCTTCGAGCTCTAGGCGTGGCCAGCTCAAGGCCCGTCGCCGATGCGCAGACCTCTCGCGTTCCCGCGGGGGGTCTTTTGTTTTGCGCCCGTGGCGGCACACCTCCAGAACCCAAGAAACGGACCGCACCGATGCTCGACGACACCTTCCACGTCTACGACACCACGCTCCGCGACGGCGCCCAGCAGGAGGGGCTGAACCTCTCGGTCGCCGACAAGCTGGTCATCGCCAGGCAGCTGGACAATCTGGGCGTCGGGTTCATCGAGGGCGGCTGGCCGGGCGCGATACCGAAGGACACCGAGTTCTTCGCCCGCGCCCAGACCGAACTTGACCTCAAGCACGCGCAGCTCGCCGCGTTCGGCGCGACCCGCCGGCCCGGCGCTCAGGCGGCCTACGACCCCCAGGTCGCCGCGTTGCGCGAATCGGGCGCGCCGGTCGTGACTCTGGTCGCCAAGAGTCACGACCGGCACGTCCTTCTCGCCCTGCGGACCACGCTGGACGAGAACCTGGCCATGATCGCGGATACGGTTACCCACCTACGCGATCATGGCCAGCGGGTGTTCCTCGACGCCGAGCACTTCTTCGACGGCTACCGGTCCAACCCTGCCTACGCCCTGGAAGTGGTCAGGGTCGCCGCGCAGGCCGGCGCCGACGTGGTCGCCCTGTGCGACACCAACGGCGGCATGATGCCAAACGAGCTGACCGACGTGGTCCGCGCGGTCGCCGATGCGACCGGTTCCCGGCTGGGCATCCACTGCCACGACGACACCGCCTGCGGCGTGGCCAACACCCTGGTCGCGGTGGACGCGGGCGTCACCCACGTGCAGGGCACCGCGAACGGCTACGGCGAACGGGCCGGCAACGCCAACCTGTTCAGCGTGGTGGCCGGGCTGCAGCTCAAGCGCGGGCGCGAGGTGCTGCCGGCCGCGGGCCTGAAGGAGATGAGCCGGATCGCGCACGCGATCAGCGAGGTCACCAACGTGGCGCCCGACACCCACCAGCCGTACGTGGGCATGTCCGCCTTCGCCCACAAGGCCGGGCTGCACGCCTCGGCGATCAAGGTGGACCCGATGCTCTACCAGCACATCGATCCTGTCCTGGTCGGCAACGACATGCGGATGCTCGTCTCGGACATGGCGGGCCGGGCGTCGATCGAGCTGAAGGGCCGCGAGCTCGGTTATGACCTGTCCGGCGACAAGGCGGCCATCGGCCGGCTCACCGACCGGGTCAAGGACCTGGAGGCCCGCGGCTACACCTTCGAGGCCGCCGACGCGTCGTTCGAGCTGCTGCTGCGCGACGAGCTTGGCCAGCGGCACGAGTACTTCGCGGTGGAGTCCTGGCGGGTCATCGTCGAGCGCCACCCGGACCTGCGGATGACGAGCGAGGCGACGGTCAGGCTGGCCGCCAAGGGGGAGCGGCTGGTCGCGGTGGGCGAGGGCAACGGCCCGGTGAACGCCCTGGACAAGGCGCTCCGCGCCGCCCTGGAGCAGATCTACCCTGAGCTGGCCCGGCTGCAGCTGACCGACTATAAGGTCCGTATCCTGGCCGGCAGCCACGGCACCGGCGCCGTCACCCGGGTTCTGGTCGAGTCCGACGACGGCTCGGGCGAGGTCTGGAACACGGTCGGCGTGGACGAGAACATCATCGCCGCCTCCTACCACGCGCTGGAGGAGGCCGTCACCTACTGCCTGCTGCGGTCCGGCCGCGAACCCAGCTAAGATCTGATCATCGTGACTAGTGACCGTGCCCACCGCCAGCTGACTAGCCACGACACAGCCAGGTGACGGCCGGCTCGCTCGGGCTGCGGGAGCTGAACCGCGCCACGCTTGACCGTCAGCTGCTGCTGCGCCGGGCCGCCAGGCCGGCCGCCGACGCGATCGGGCACCTGGGCGGACTGCAAGCCCAGGCCCCGCTGGCGCCGTATCTGGGGCTGTGGACGAGGCTGTCCGGCTTCCGTCCTGAGCACCTCAAAGATCTATTGACCAAACGGTCCGTGGTGCGTGCCCACCTGATGCGCAACACCGTCCACCTGGTCACCGCCGAGGATTTCGTCAGCTTCCGCCCGCTGGTCCAGCCCTTGATGGAACGCGGCCTGGCCGGTACCAGGAACCTGGACGGGGTCGACCTGAGCGAGCTGAAGGCCGTGGCGGCCGCCCTGCTCGGCGAGACCGCGCTGACCCGGGCGCAGCTGGCCAGGCGGCTGGCGCCGCGCTGGCCGGACCGTGACCCGGCCTCGCTGGCTTACGCGGCCACCCACCTGCTGCCGCTGGTGCAGGCACCGCCGCGCGGCCTGTGGGGCTCGGCCGGCCAGGCCACCTTCGTGCTGGCCGCCGCGTGGCTGGACGGACCCCAGAGCCCGCTGGCCCCGCCGGATCCAGCCCGGGCGGTGGAGCAGCTTGTGCTGCGCTACCTGGCCGCCTACGGGCCGGCCAGCGTGGCCGACATCCAGGCCTGGTCCGGGTTGTCCCGGCTGCGTGAGGTGACCGAGCGGCTGGGAACCCGGCTGCGGGTGTTCAGCGGGCCGGCCGGCGGCCAGCTGCTCGACCTGCCGGACGCGCCCCGGCCGGGACCCGACGTCCCGGCGCCGCCCCGCTTCCTGCCCGCCTACGACAACGTGCTGCTCTCCTTCGCCGAACGCAGCCGGGTCATCCCGCACCGCCGTCCGGTCCCGCTGCCTCCTGGTCACGGGGCCAGCCGCGGCACGCTGCTCGTCGACGGCCGGTGGCAGGCCGACTGGTCGATCACCCAGGCCGTCCTGCAGATCGAGCCCTTCGCCCCGCTGCGTGCCGCCGACCGGGACGCGATCGCCGCCGAAGGCGAACGGCTGCTGGACTTCGCGGTTCCACCCGGCCAGGAAAGCGGCCGGGATGTGCGTTTCACCCGGCCCGTTCGGATCATTAAGCCGCCCCCGGGCCGCAGCCAGCCGGTCCGGGATTTACGGTAGGGGCATGGACGACAAGCAGATCATGGCGAACATCGGCGAGCTGATCGAGACCGAGCACCGGCTCAGGCAGCAGCGCTCGGCCGGTGAGCTGACCGCTCCGGCGGAGCACGAGCAGCTCAGGTCCGTCGAGGAGTCACTGGACCAGTGCTGGGACCTGCTACGGCAGCGGCGGGCCCGCCGTGAGTTCGGCGAAGACCCGGACGCGGCGATGGCGCGGCCGGCCAGTGAGGTCGAGGGTTACCAGCAGTAGGGAGAGGCGTGCGCATCGCGAGATTCGCCCAGGGTGACGGGGTCGCTTACGGCGTCGTCGAGGGCGAGCCGGCCGAGGCCGGGTCCGACCGGGGGCTGAGGATCACCGAGTTGTACGGGCACCCGTTCGGGGTCGACCCGGGCGGCGTCCGGCTGACCGGGCACAGCTACCCGCTGGCCGAGGTCAGGCTGCTGGCTCCGGTGCTGCCGAGCAAGGTCGTGGCCGTGGACCGGAACTACGCGTCCGCCCTGGCGGACGGCGGGCCGCCGCCGGAGCCCGTGCTTTTCCTCAAGCCGTCCACGTCGGTGACCGGGCCGGGAGACGCGATCAAGTACCCGGTCAAGCTCACCGACCGGGTCGACTTCGAGGGGGAGCTCGCGGTCATCATCGGCAGGCTCTGCCGGCAGGTGCCCAGGGAACGGGCCGAGGACGTGATCTTCGGCTACGCCTGCGCCAACGACGTCACCGCACGGGACCTGCAGGCCAGGGACGGGCAGTGGACCCGGGCCAAGGGCTTCGACACGTTCTGCCCGCTCGGTCCCTGGATGGAGACAGGGGCGAATCCCGCCGACCTCGCGATCACCACCACGGTGAACGGGGCCGTCCGGCAGCAGGCCCGCACCTCGGAGCTGCTCTGGCCGGTGCCCGACCTGATCGCGCACGTCAGCCAGGTGATGACGCTGCTGCCCGGTGACGTCCTGCTGACCGGGACGCCGGCCGGCGTGGGGCCGCTGATCGACGGGGACGAGGTTTCTGTGACGATTGAGAGTATCGGGACGCTCACTAACCGGGTGGTTATCGGCGACTAGTGCCGCGGAGGTAACGTTCGCCCCGCTTCCAGCCGCCGTCAGCCCCGGCCCCGGCCACGATGGTCCGTTTGCCGACGCCGCGTCTATCGCGGTCTTGCGGGTGGCGCGGTCTTGCTGGTGGCGCGGTCTTGCTGGTGGCGCGGTCTTGCTGGTGGCGCGGTCTTGCTGGTGGCGCGGTCTTGCTGGTGGCGCGGTCTTGCTGGTGGCGCGGTGGCTGCTGGGGGTGGTGATGCGTGGTGTCTGCCGTGCCCGGTCCGGCCGGGCGTAGTGCGGGCCGGGCCGCCGGTTTCGCGTGGAAGATCGGGCTCCCGCGGATAGTTTGGTACCCGATAGGGTACCAAACTATCCAGGTAAGACAAATATTCCACGATTTTTTTCGATAGTTGTGGCGGGTGGGTTGCGGGTGCGGGGGGTGGCGGCTGGGGTGCGGTGGTTCGGACCCTCAGAGCGTGACCGTCGCTTCGATCGTGAGCCGTCGCGCGGGCCTGTGTTCACGGTCGGCATAGGGCACGGGAACGACACGGACGGAACATCGTGATGCCTCGCGAGCGGGAGCAGGACAGCACGGGCGTGCAGGACGGGGCTCACGGGGCTCACGGGGCCCGCGTGGGGCTCACGGGGACCCCGGGGCTCACGGGAACCCCGGGGCTCACGGGAACCGCGGGCGGGACCGCGGGACGGCCAGTCGTCGTCCGGACGGGACCCTTCGCTGCCGGGTAACCGGGCCAACGCCGATTGATGCGGCACTAGGAAATCATGATCGGTCCGGCGGTGACTCGTGATCGCTGGTACAAGCCGTCAACCCTAGTTTAAGATTAGCGTTCGTAGCTGGCCCATGGACGTCATGAGCCGGGGGGTGCGTCCCGGCTGCCCGGATTTCCGGGCGGGGGGACCTTCCACGGAAATTGGCCGCGGCAAGGACCCTGCCTAGCGGCTGATTCCGTCACGTTCGCGGAAGGGCGGCATCGATGAGCGGGGGCTACCCGAATTCCGGCCCGCAGCAACCCGGCCCGCCCTATCAGGGTCCGCCCTATCCCGGGCAGCCATATCCGGGCCCGCAGCAGCCCGGGCAGCAGTATCCGGGCCCGCAGCAGCCCGGGCAGCAGTATCCGGGTCCCCGGGCCGGCCAATTTCCCGCGTATTCTTTCTCGTCGCTGGTCCCGGTGCGGCACTGGGCCCGTGACCCGGCCCTGCGCAGCTGGCCGGTGCTGCTGCTGATCGCGCTGGTCTGCGTGCCGCCGATCGCGCTGGTCATGCTGAACAACGCGACAGAATCCACCCTCCACGATATTGCCTGGATCTTCGCCGCCTACTTCGCGGTGGCCTGGCTGCTGCTGCTCGGCGTTATCGTCCGGCCGCAGCATGTGAGCAGATCCATGCTGGCGGCCATCGCGGTGATCGGCATCGTCACCCAGGCGCCCATCGCGATATTCCTGGAAACCCAGCTGCACGCCGGGACCGGGAGCCTGGCGGATGTCTTCACCATCGGTATCCCGGAAGAGCTGGCCAAGGCCATCCCGATCGTCGCGGTGGCGTGGATATGGCGGCGGCAGTGGCAGTCGCAGGCGCCGCGGGATTACCTGTTCCTCGGCGCGGTGAGCGGGCTTGTGTTCGGCGCGGCCGAGGCCGTGCACTATTTCAATGTGCTGGGCACGGTGCCGGGAAGTGTCAATGGCATTACGCTGCAGGGTCTGACCATTCAGTACATCTGGCGGTTCCTCACCGACCCGGTGGACCACGCGTGCTGGGCCGGGATCACCGGGTATTTCATCGGCCTGGCCATCACCGGTCAGAGCCGGAAGTACTCCCTCGCCGGTGTCGGGATCGGGATCGCGGCGGTCCTGCACGGCCTGAACGACTGGAACCCGATCAACAGCCATCCCACCTGGGTGCTGATCACCCTGATCAGCGTGCTGCTGTTCCTCGGCTACGCCCGGGCGGGCGCCCTCCTCCCGCACGCGTTCACCCCCGCCGCCGCCCCGGCGTTCACCCCTGCCGCCCCTGCCGCCTCCGCGTTCACCCCTGCCGCCCCTGCCGCCCCCGCGTTCACCCCCACCCCATCAGCCACTCCCGCCCCTGCGGCCCACCCCGCCCCTTCCGTCACGCCACCTACCCGGGCGCAGCCCACCGCGCCCAGCCACGGCCCCCCGCAGGCCGGCCCGCCCACCGCGCCGGAGCCGTGGTGGCAAGCCCCGCCCGGCGGGTCCCGTCCCGCCCCCCAGCCGGGGACACCGGTGACCGCGCCGTCCCGCCAGGTCCCGCCCAAGCCCTGGTGGGAGCAGTAGCAAACAAAGGAAGGGGTCCTCCGGTGGTCACGCTCGACCGCTCCAAGCTCGTCGCCCCCGTGGTCGCGCAGGCCGCCGCGTTCGTGGTGGTGCTGGCGATCGGTGGTTTCACGCACCACGGCGGGAAGGCGCCGGCCACTGGACCGGCATCCGGGCCGACCCGCAGCGCCTCCGCGCGCGCCAGTTCGACCACCCCTAACCTGGCGGCCAAGCTGACCGTCAAGGTGCTCCAGCAGAACGCCCCTGGGCTGACCGCGGCGGGCAGTGCGGTGCGGGTGCTGCGGAACGGCACGCTGACCGCGGTGGCCTCCGGCGCCCTGAACACCACGCTGGAATTCGCCGCGAACGTGCCCCCCGGGGACTATCAGGTGTGCGTGAAACCGCCCGCCGGCTGGACCGGCGCGACCAGGAACACGCATCCGCTGCATGGCTTCCTCTGCTCGCTGACCGCCGTCTCCTCGGCCCCCCAGACGGTCACGTTCCAGCTCACCCCGCCGAGCACGAAGGCCGGGGCATGAGCGGGCCCGGCCGGCGCGGCCGGCCCAGAACCAGCCCCCAGCCCGGCCCGGAGCCCGGCCCGCAGCCCGGCTCGCCGCCGCTGGCCTGGGCGCTGCTGGTGATCGCCGCGGCCCTGGTCGGCGGCCTGGCCGCCGCCGCCCTGGTCCGCGGCCTGGCCGCCGCCGCCCTGGTCCATACCTCCCTGGTCATCGCGGTGGTTGTGGCCGTGGTCGTGGGCGTCATCGCGGTCGTCGTCTTCCGCTCACCCGCCCGGGCCGCCCCGCCCGCCCCGCCCGCCTGGCCCGGCTCTCCCGCGCCCGAACGCCCCACCCAGGAAAGCCGGGCCCAGGAAAGCCGGGCCGGCTTCCCCGATCCCCGACGCCAGCCGTCCAGTCCCGCCCCGCCCCAGACCGATGCCGTGGTCGAGTTGCTGCCCCTGCAGGTTCCGGCGGGGCAGAACACGTCCCGGCCGTGGTGGGACGCGGCCGCGGGCCCGCCGCCGCGGCCCAGCTCAGCCGCCCAGCGGGCGCCCGCGCCTGACCTGTCAAGCTACCTGGCCGCTACCCTGATCGCGCAGTGCCCGCGGTGCGGAGCGTTCCGGCTCGACGCCCGGCAAGCACAGCAGGACTGGGATTTCCGCTGTCAGTCCTGCGATTACGCCTGGGCCTGGCAGCCGGGTACGCCGTGGCCGCCGGTCCGGGTCATGCCGGGGCGGCGCCGGGGACCCACGCCGTCACCCTGATGCCGGTTACATCATCTGGAGGAAATGCATGTACGAGAGAGATATCAGCCGGAGGGATCCCGGCTGTGTGGTGTTCTTGCTCGACCGTTCTGATTCCATGAAGCAAGTCTGGGGACATAGCCGGGAAACCATGGCCGAGGGAGCGGCCCGGGCGCTGAACGAGACCTTGCTCGAGTTGCTGTTCACCTCCCAGGGTGAGCCGGGGAAGGCGCGGCACTATTTTGACGTCGGCATCTTCGGCTACGGGTTGCGCCCGGTGGGCGGCGGTGAGGGCGTGGAGCCCGCCTTCGGCGGCAAGCTTGCGGGCCAGCCCCTGGTGGCGCTGCCTGACCTGCGGGACAACCCGATCGCGGTGCGGGAGATGCCCTCGGTCGACATCGGGGCCCCGCCGAGCCGGGTGCCGGTCTGGGTCGAGCCCGTGCACGGGTACCGGACCCCGATGTGCCAGGCCGTTGCGGTGGCCGGCGCGCACGTCTATGAGTGGGCCAGCGCGCATCCGGACTCGTTTCCGCCGATCATCATCAACATCACGGACGGGATGGTGACCGACAGCCCGTACGAGGGGGCCGGCCTGGCGGAGTGGGCGCAGCGACTGGTCAACATCCAGACCAGTGACGGGCCTGCGCTGCTGTTCAACATCTTCTTGTCCCCGGCCGGGTCGGCCCAGCCGGTGATGTTCCCGGCGACCGACCGCGGCCTGCCGGCCCCCGGGCCTGACCTGTTCCGCATCAGCAGCCTGCTGCCGCCGCCGATGGCGGCCAACGCGCAGAGCGCGGGGATACCGGTGGAACCGGGCGGCCGCGGCTTCGGCTTCAACGCCGACGCCACGAACCTGGTCAGGTTCCTCGAGGTCGGCACCAAGGTGGACGTGCGGGACTGATGTGGATCCAGATGGTGACCTTCAGCGTGGCCAAGGCCGGCAACGCGCCCGGTGAATGGCAGGACGGCGCGGGCGGCGGCGTCGTCGGCGACGGGACCGGCACGGCCCGGTTCATCGTCGTCGACGGCGCCACCGGAGCGTATGACCCGCTGCGCTGGGTGGACCAGCTGGTGAGCTCGTTCGCGCCGCCCGGTGGACCTGGACTGCGGCCCGCCGCGATGCGCGCCTGGTTCGCCGCGATGCAGGACCAGTGGGCGGCCGGCGTGCCGGCCTTTGACAGCATCATCGAGGAGCGTAAGTTCCGCGAGGTCGGCTCGTTCGCCACCCTGCTCGCCTTCGAGATCACCGAACTGGACGGACCTGAGCCGTGCTGGCGTGCCGTCGCCCTGGGTGACACGGTGCTTTTCCACGTCCGGGCGGACCGCCTGATCGCCACCTTCCCGCCGCTGGGACCCGAGGACTTCGGCTCCTTGCCCGACGGCGTGCATACCCTGCGGACCAGCCTGGACCGGATGACCGAACGCCTGCTGACCGGGGCCGGGGTGCTGGCGGCCGGCGACTTCCTCTTCGCGGCCACCGACGCGATGGCGCACTGGATCCTGCGGGCCATCGGGCGCGACGAGAAAAAAGTCTGGGCCACCTTGGGTACCTTGGCCCATCCCGAGGTATTCGCCCGCTTTGTCACCGATCAACGCCGGGAGCAGGACGGAGCGGCCAGGATGAAAAACGACGACGTAACGCTGATGCGGGTGCGCATGCTGGCGGATCAGCCCTCCTTCCTGCTGGCGTGCCGGTGACCACGTTCCCCGCCGCCGGCGACTACTACAAGGCCGTGCAGGCGCCGGCCCGGGCGTTCACCGTGCCGAAGCTGCAGGCCGCGGAGTTCGTTTGGGACAGCCTCGGTCCCACCCTGGCCCGGGGCAGCAGCGCCGTGGTGTTCCAGGCCGCGGTCGACGGCGTGCCGCAGGCGCTGCGCTGCTACATCAGGAACGACGCCTCGAGCCGCGACCGGTACAGCGCGCTCGGCGACTACCTGGCGCGCTCCGACCTGAGCCCGTACGTGTCCGGCACCACCTGGCTGGACGGGGCGATCCGGGTCAACCAGGCGACCTGGCCGGTCTTGCAGATGAGCTGGATCGACGGCCGGACCCTCAACGAATACGTGGACTTCCTGGTGGCGGACGCCAACACCGCCGCGCTGGCCACGCTGGCCACCAGGTGGCGTGAGATGATCGCGCTGCTGCAGAGCTCGCAGTTCGCCCACGGCGACCTCCAGCACGGTAACGTCATGGTCGACCAGGAGGGCAGGCTCCGGCTGGTCGACTTTGACGGCGTCTGGATTCCGCAGCTGGCCGGGCAGTCCCCGCCCACCGAATTCGGCCACCCGAACTACCAGCGTCCCGGCCCGCACGAATGGGGCCGCTGGCTCGATACCTTCTCCGCGCTGGTGATCTACACATCGCTGGTCGCCTTGAGCAAGGACCCGGGCCTGTGGCTGGCCCTGTACAACTCCAAGAACCTCTTGTTCTCCCGCGGAGATTTCTCCGCCCCGTTCGACAGCCAGGTCTGGAAGCAGCTGGCCGCGCTGCGCGATCCGCAGGTGACCGACCTGGTCCGGCGGCTGCAGGAGTGCTGCGACCCGGGCTGGGTGTCGGACCGGAGCCTGGCGGTGATGCTCGAGGCGCCGGCCCCCGCACCGCCGCCTGACCCAGCGGAGTCGCGCTGGTGGGAAAGGCAGCCCGCCAGCTCCGCCGCCCGCGCCGAGCAGCCCACCCAGGTGCTGCCCCGCATCCCCTCGTCCGGTCAACCCGGCAGGCAACCTCAGACCCCCCCGGGCGAGTCCGCGGCGCTGCCGTCCCCGCCTCCGTTGTCCGCGCCGCTCGGCCTGGCGGGCACCGGGCCGATGCCGCAGCTCCGCCAGACGATGGCGCCCCCCGGTGCGACCTGGTGGTCCGGCCCAGCGCAGGCCCGGACCCCGGTTCCGCCGCCCCCGCCGGCTCCGCCCGCGCCCGCGGGCAAGCCCCGGTCCGGGCAGCTGGCCGGGGCCGTCTCGCTCGGCCTCGGCCTCGTGCTGCTGATCGTGAGCGCCCCCCACCACGTGGGCTTCCTCGTGCTCATCGGGCTCATCGCCGGGGCCTGGGGCCTATGGCGGCTGGTCACCCTGAGCGGGAAGAACCGGGGTCAGCCCTGAACCCACTGGAGCGGTTTCCAGTAGGCCAGCAGGTCGCTGTCGTTCGTGCCGATCAGCACGGCCATGACCAGTTGCTGGTTGTCGGTGCTGACGATAATCGGGTCGTTCTGGGTGCTGACGTATTCCGCCACGCTGCCCGTCATGGTGGGGGAACTGCTGGTGAAATTGTCCTGGCACTGGGGCACGAAGCGGGCGAACTGATGATTCGCGGTGCACAATTGCGAACTCGCCGGGAACTTCACGCTGGTCAGGAATGACGTGAACCCGGTCTGCAGCGCTGCGGTCCCGGAATATAGGTAGTACTTGATGCTGGTCGCGGCCAGGCCCTGCAGGCCGGTGCAGTCGGCCACCGCGGTCGCGCCCAGCGAGATGCTGCCGTTGCGGCAGTTGCCCTGGACGCCGGCCGGGATCACGCTCAGCAAGGTGTCATAGGCCGAGGGCGGGCTGGCATCCGGATCGGGGTCAGGCGCCGGGTCCGGTGACGCGGCCGGGCTGGTGCTCCCGCCCGCCGAGCCGGCCTGGTTCGCGCCGGTCCCGCCCTGAGCCGACGTGGCCGCCGCCGTCTTGGCCGGGAACGGGCTCAGGTGCGCCACCGCCGCCACCCCCAGGTAGACGGCGACCAGCGCGACCGCCGCGGCGATCCCGAGGGCATTGCGGTTTCGCCCCAGCCGCCCCTCCAGCCCCTCCGGCCCCAGCCCCCCCGGCCCCAGCCCCAGCGCCCGGGCGTATTCGCGCACCACCCAGACGCTCGCCGCCGGGTCAAGCGCGTGGGCTTCGGCCAGCGTGCGGGCGACGGACTTGATCGCGCCGTCCGCGCCTTCGCCCGGTATCCGGGCCCGCAGCAGCGCGGGCACATCGGTCCGGGCCGCGCTGCCGATGAGGACGGCCTCCCCGGGCAGCTGACTCAGCCGGTCCCGGCAGATGCCGTCCATGACGGCCGGGTTGGACA
>JBEKGC010000301.1:0-16393 GCA_050013055.1 Streptosporangiaceae bacterium | reverse complement strand
CCAGCCGGCCGACGCGGAACTTGGTGTTGCCCCCGACCAGGTGCTCGGTGGTGCGCGGCAGCGACATCGCGATCCGCCGTACATCCTCGACGGTGGCCATAACCTACCTCCCGCGTCCTTATGGACAGATTATGCCGAACGGCCGGTGGTTCCAGTGCCTTTCTCCGCTGGCAGCAATGGCTTCTGGCCGGCCTGGCCGGCCGATTCCGGCCGAGCCGTGTACAAAACGTAACTTGTACCGGTAGCGACCGCTAGCGCGAGGACTAGGCTAGAGAAGGCACTCCGGGTGAAGGGGGCTGTCACTTGGCGAGGGACGAAGCCTCGATCGGCTGTGTCGGCGTCCTCTCCGTGGCCACACGGGGGGACGACGGCCCAGGCGAGGTGCTTATCAAGATCCGCGGTGGCTCCGAAGCCTTCCTGGCCTGGTCGGACAATCCGCTGCCCAAGGGGGCGACCGTCCTGGTTATCGAGTCGCGCGGAGCGCGGGCGGTCGACGTCATCGAGTGGGAGGACGTGCTCGGCGACAGTCCGCGCATTCCGGGGTTACTGCTTTTGAGGAGATGAACGACGATGTTTGGTTACCGTGTTCCGGCACCCGACGAGGCCATGCTGATTTCCGGCGGGAAGTACGGGATGAAGGGCTCCCCGTTCCGTGTCGTGATCGGCCACGGGGCGTTCGTCACGCCGGTCACCCGCAAGGTCAGGTACCTGACCCTGTCCATGCAGGAGGCCGAGGTCTCCGAGCAGTGCGTGACCAAGCAGGGCATCACGCTGAACGTGCGCTCGGTGATCGCCTTCAAGGTCGGCAACGACGAGGAGTCCATCGTCAACGCCGGGCAGCGGTTCCTGTCCGACCAGGACCAGATGTCGGTGCTGACCGGGCGGATCTTCGCCGGCCACCTGCGCTCGATCATCGGCTCGATGACCGTCGAGGAGATTGTCACCGAGCGGCAGAAGCTGGCCAGCGAGGTGCTGGACGGGTCCAAGGGCGAGATGGCCACCATCGGGCTGATCGTGGATTCGCTGCAGATCCAGTCGATCGACGACATGGGCGCCGGGTACATCGCGGCCATGGCCGCGCCGAACAACGCCGCCATCCAGCGCCAGGCCAAGATCGCGCAGGCGCAGGCCGACCAGGCGGCGGCGGAGGCGCAGCAGGCGTCGGCGCGTAAGCAGGCCGAGTTCGCCAGGGAAACCTCGGTGGTGCAGGCGCAGTACAAGGCCGAGATCGACAAGGCGCAGGCCGAGGCGGCGCAGGCCGGGCCGCTGGCGCAGGCCAGCGCCACCCGCGCGGTCATCGCCGCCCAAGCCGAGCTGGCCGCCCAGCAGGCCCAGCTGCGGCAGGCGCAGCTGGTCGCCGAGGTGGTCAGGCCCGCCGAGGCCGAAGCCGAGCGGGTGACGATCCTGGCCAAGGCCGACGCCGAGCGCACCCGCATCAACGCCGAGGCGGCCGCGTCCAACAACCGCGTCGCGCTCGACCAGCTGCTCATCAACCAGCTGCCGCTGATCGTCAAGGAGGCGGCGGCCGGGCTGGCCGGCGCCAACGTAAGCGTGCTCAACGGCGCCGACGGCCTTAGCGAGATCGCCGCCGGGCTGGTCAGCCAGGGCATGTCGATCCTCGACGCGGTCCGCAAGGGGTTGCCGGTGCAGCCGCAGCCCGGCGCGGGCAACGGGCGGCTGGCCGGCCAGATCGCCTCGGAGAGCTCCGTCCCGAGGACCTAACGGACCGGCCGGTTACGGGCCTGGCCCTGGCGGCGCGGCGGCAAATCTGGCGATTTGCTGACGTCCCCCGCGTTCCGGCCAGGCCCGGGACCACGGCGATTAAGCTCGCAGCCGTGGCAGCAGCGACGACGGCCGACCGGGCCCAGGCGTCAGCCGGACCCGCGCCGCCGCGTCGTGACCGCCGCGGGCTGAGGCTGGCGGCGGTCTATTACCTGCTGGCGGCGCTGGCGGTCACGCTGTGGCTCTGGCGGGACCCGGCCAGCCGGACGGTGGCGGGCAACGCCAACGACGCCGACCAGTTCGCCTGGTTCTTCCGCTACGACGCCACCGCGGTCATGCACCTGCGGCTGCCCGCGCTGGTGAGTTCGGCGATGAACGCCCCGCAGGGCGTGAACGTCATGTGGAACACGTTCATGCTGCTGCCCGGCGTGCTGCTCGCCCCGGTCACCGTGCTGCTCGGCCCGCAGACCGCGCTGACCGTGCTCATGACGGCCGGTTTCGCCGGGTCCGCGACGGCCCTGTTCGCCGTCTTGCGCCGGTGGGGCGTCAGCCCGGCCAGCGCGGCGCTCGGCGGCGCGGTCTACGGGTTCTCCCCGGCGGTGCTGCATTCGGCCATCGGCCACTACGACCTGCAGTTCGCCGTGCTCCCGCCGCTGATCATCGACGTCGCCCTGCGGCTGGTGCTCGGCCGCCTCCGGCCGGTGCGCGGCGGCCTGTGGCTGGGCCTGCTGGTGACCGCCCAGCTGTTCGTGACCGAGGAAGTCCTGGCCGGAACGGCCGTCGCGGGAGCCATCGCGCTGTTCGTGCTCGCCGTCAGCCATCCCCGGGCGGTCAGGGCGCTGCCGGTCAGGCGGGCCGCGGCCGGGCTGGGCCTGGCCGCCTGCGTGACGGGGCTGCTCGCCGGATACCCGCTGTGGGTGCAGTTCTTCGGCCCGCTGCACCAGCACGGCAGCCCGTTCACGCCTGACTACTACAAGAACGATCTCTCCTCGTTCGTGGTCCCCTCGTCCTACCTGCTCTTCCACACGGCAGGCAGCGCGGCCGCGGCGCTGAGATACCAGGGTCAGCTGCCCGAGTACCTCGGCTACCTCGGCTGGCCGCTGCTCGTCGTGCTGACGCTGGCCGCGATCATCTGCTGGCGGCGGCGGCCGATCCGGGCGGCCGCGATCACCTGCGCGGTGCTCGAGGTGTGCTCGCTCGGCGGCACGCTGCTGTTCGCCGGCCACCAGCACCCCGCGATCAAGCTGCCCTGGTACTGGCTGCAGGGCCTGCCGCTGCTCAGCTCGGCCCTGCCCGACCGTTTTTCCCTGCTGGCCGACGGCGCCGCCGCCGTCCTGCTCGCCCTGGCCGCCGACGCGGCGGTGCAGTCCTTGGCCGCTGCCGCGGCGGGGCAATCCCTGGCCTCGGCGGGGCAGTCCTCGGCGGGGCAGTCCTCGGCCGCTGCCGCGGCGGGGCGGCCTGTGGCCGCGGGGCCGGCCGTCGTCGCCTTTGCCGTCAGGCGGTGGCCGCGGCTTGCCTCCGGCTGGCGGCCGTCCGTGCTGGTCATGTCCTGCGCCGTGCTGGCCGTGCTGCCGATCGTGCCGCGGCCGTTGCCCGCCGCCGCCGCGGACCCGCCGCCGCCCGGCTGGTCGTCGGTGTTCGCCTCGCTGCGGCTGCCCGCGTCGGCCGCCGTGCTGGTGGTGCCGCTGCCGATGGACACCTTCACCGAGCCGCTGCGCTGGCAGGCCGACAGCGGCGAACCGAGCGCGATGGTCGGCGGCTACTTCATGGGGCCGGCCGCCAGCGGGCACGCCTACACCGACGGCAACGGCACCCCCCCGGCCGGCCTGTTCCTGAACGCCCTGTGGCTCGAATCCGGCCCGAACCTGCCCGCCGCGCCGGCTGCCGGGGGGCAGGCCCGCGGCTCCCCGGCGCCTGAGCGCTTCGCCTCGGTCAAGCCCGTGACCGAAACGGCGATGTTCGCCCAGCTCACGGCCTGGCGGGTGACGGCGGTGGTCGCGGTGGCCACTCCGGACTCGGTGCTCGGCCGGTACCTCATCGCCCTGCTCGGCCGGCCGGCCGCCGCCGCGGGCGACGTTCTCGCCTGGCGCCGATAATCCCTACGGGCCCTGGTCGTTATCCCCGCGTAGTCGAGTCGGTACCGAACGCAAGCTATTGCGGTGATCTCAGACGCGATTCATAGCCTTGGCTCGTTTTCATAATGAGAACAGAGGGTGGCCGGCAGTTACTCAGAGCAGCGCCAGGCATTGTAGGGAGTGAGCCAATAAGGGAACGAATGAAGGAGAGAACGATGACCTGGATCATGGTAAATGTGCCGCTGATGGTGCTTTTCGTCGCGCTGGTGGCGGGCATCCCCACCTGGCTGGTGTCCAAGCCGGCCCTTGCCGCTGCGCCCGCCGTGCGGAACCTGCCCCGTCGGTCCGAGCCGAGCCGGGAAGAGAGCGGCTACCGCCGCGCGGCCTAGCCGGGCCGGCTCGCGATGATCGCCCGTTGGACCGCGGCGATTTGCCTCCCGCGGGGACACACGTACTTAACACCGAGCCAGTGATGAGCGGGCCGGAAGCCGGGGAGCCTTCCCCGGCTTCCGGCCCGCTTTGTGGTGTATCCCCCACCACACCAGCATCATCTCGGGACCAGGCCATCGCGTACCCGTGATATGAGAGGCTGCCGGGATGCTGGCGTTGAGCATCGCGGCCGTCGCCGCCGCGGTCGGGTGGGCGTACCTGGTCGCGGGGCACGGCGGATACTGGCGGGCCAGCCAGTGGCTGCCGCCGGTGGCGGCCAAACCGGGCCAGCCGGGCGAGCGGGGCCAGCCGGGCCAGCCGGGCCAGCCGGGCCAGCCGGGCGAGCGGGGCCAGCCGGGCCAGCCGGGCGAGCGGGGCCAGCCGGGCGAGCGGGCCGCGCCGGCCACCGAGCCGGGCCCGCTGGGCCGGTGGCCGGACGTGGTGGCCATCGTTCCGGCCAGGAACGAGGCCGAACTGCTGCCGGTCACCCTGCCGGCGTTGCTCGGCCAGGACTATCCCGGCGCGCTGAGGGTCATCGTCGTCGATGACGCGAGTTCCGACGGGACCGCCGAGGTCGCGGCCGGCCTGGGCCGCGGGTCCGCCCGGGCGCTGCGGGTCGTGGCCGGGACGGCGCCTCCCGACGACCCCTGGGCGGGCAAGGTGTGGGCGATGGCCCAGGGCCTGGCCGCGGCGGGCTCCGGGCCCGGTTATGTGCTGTTCACCGACGCCGACATCGCCTGGGCCTCGGGTACGCTGCGCGACCTGGTCGCCGCGGCCGAAGGCGACGACCGGGACCTGGTCTCGCAGATGGCGCTGCTGCGGACGGCGACCGGCTGGGAACGCGTGGTGGTCCCCGCGTTCGTGTATTTCTTCGCCCAGCTTTACCCGTTCCGGCGGGTGAACGTGCCGGGTTCGCGCACCGCCGCGGCGGCGGGCGGCTGCATGCTTGTGCGCCGCGGCGCGCTTGACCGGTCCGGCGGGCTGGCGCCGGTCCGCGGCGCCCTCATCGACGACGTGGCCATCGGCGCGATGATCAAAGCTCAGCGGGGACGCTGCTGGCTCGGGCTGTCTCGCCAGGTGGTGAGCGTCCGGCCGTACCCCCGGCTCGCCGACCTGTGGCAGATGGTGGCCAGGTCGGCCTACACCCAGCTGAACTACTCCGCGCCGCTGCTGGTCGGGACGCTCGCCGGGCTGCTGTTCCTGTACGCGCTGCCGCCCGCCGCGGCGATCACCGGCCTGGCCGCCGGGCTCGGCTCGGCGCCGGCCGCCCTGGCGGCCGGCGCGGGGCTGGCGGGCTGGGCGCTGATGGCGGCGAGCTACCTGCCCATGCTGCGGCTGTACCGGCTGTCGCCGCTGCGGGCACCCAGCCTGCCGCTGATCGCCCTGCTGTACGCCGCGATGACGGCGGACTCGGCGCGGCGGCACTACGCCGGAGCTGGCGCGCAGTGGCGGGGCCGGACGAACCGGACCCGGTTACGCTTGCTGCCGGGCCACATCGGGCCTGGCGGAGAACGACACGAAGAGGTGATCCGGTGACGATCAGCGTTCAGGGTGTGGTGGCCCGCGGTAAGGGCGAGCCGGTCGAGGTGACGACGGTTCTGGTGCCCGAGCCCGGACCTGGCGAGGCGCTCGTGGACGTGCAGGCCTGCGGCGTCTGCCACACCGACCTGCACTACCGGGAGGGTGGCATCGGAGACGACTTCCCCTACCTGCTCGGGCACGAGGCGGCCGGGGTGGTCGAAGCGGTCGGGCCCGGCGTGACCGACGTGGCGCCCGGCGACTTCGTCATCCTCAACTGGCGCGCGGTCTGCGGGCGGTGCCGCGCGTGCCGCCGGGGCCGGCCGTGGTACTGCTTCGACACCCACAACGCGAGCCAGAAGATGACGCTGGAGGACGGTACCACGCTGTCCCCGGCGCTTGGCATCGGAGCGTTCGCCGAGAAAACGCTGGTCGCCGCCGGCCAGTGCACCAAGGTCAATCCGGCCATCAGCCCGGCCACGGCGGGCCTGCTCGGCTGCGGCGTGATGGCGGGGCTGGGCGCCGCGCTCAACACCGGCGGCGTGAGCAGGGGGGACAGCGTCGCGGTGATCGGCTGCGGCGGCGTCGGCGACGGCGCGGTGCTGGGCGCTCAGCTGGCCGGGGCCACCACGATCATCGCGGTGGACGTGGACGACAGGAAACTGGAGTGGGCCAGGCAGTTCGGCGCCACCGACGTGGTCAACTCCCGGACCGGTGATCCGGTGGCCCAGATCAGGGAGCTGACCGGCGGGTTCGGCGCCGACGTGGTGATCGAGGCCATCGGCCGGCCGGAAACCTACCGGCAGGCGTTCTACGCGCGGGACCTGGCCGGCACCGTGGTGCTCGTCGGGGTGCCGACCCCGGAGATGCGGCTGGAACTGCCGCTGCTCGACGTGTTCGGCCGCGGCGGCGCGCTCAAGTCCTCCTGGTACGGGGACTGCCTGCCCAGCCGCGACTTCCCGATGCTCGTCGACCTGCACCTGGCGGGCCGCCTGCCGCTGGAGAAGTTCGTGTCGGAGACGATCGCCCTGGATGAGGTGGAGGAGGCTTTCGCCCGGATGGGCCGCGGCGAGGTGCTGCGCAGCGTCGTCACGTTGTGACTCCTGCCCGCATCGCGATGTGGTCGGGGCCGCGGACGGTGTCCACGGCCCTGATGCGGGCCTGGGAGAACCGGGCCGACACCGTGGTCGCCGACGAGCCGCTTTACGCCTTCTACCTGGACCGCACCGGCCTGGATCACCCCGGCCGCGAGGAGGTCATCGCGAGCCAGCCCACCGACTGGCGGGTGGTGCTCGACCAGCTGACCGGGGCCCCGCTGCCGCCCGGCATCGGCATCAGCTACGCCAAGCACATGACGCACCACCTGCTGCCCGAGGTGGACCGCGCCGCGCTGGCGCCGCTCCGGCACGCGCACCTGATCAGGGATCCGGGTGAGCTGCTCGCCTCCTACGCCCGGGTGCGGACCGAGCCTTCGCTCGCCGACCTGGGTATCAGCCAGCAGGCGGAGATCTTCGAGAGCTTCGGCGGCCCGGTAGTGGATTCCGCTGACCTGCTCGCCGACCCCGGCGGGATGCTGCGCGCGCTGTGCCGGGCGCTCGGCGTGCCCTTCGACGAGGCCATGCTGGCCTGGCCCGCCGGGCCGCGGGCCAGCGACGGCGTGTGGGCCCCCTACTGGTACGACAGCGTCCGGTCCTCGACCGGCTTTACCGTTGCCCGGCGGCCGGCCGAGCCGCTGCCCGCCCGCCTCGAGCCGCTCGCCGCCCGCTGCCTGCCCTACTTCGAGCGGCTGCATGCGTACCGCATTGTTCCCCTGGGAGGTCCCGATGCTGCAAGTTTTCGACGAGCGTAACCGTGATCTCATCGTCAACGTGGGCGGCACGCTGAGCCACCGCGACCAGGCGGGGGTGAGCCCGTTCGACTCGGCCGTGCAGGGCGGGGACGCGGTCTGGGAGGGCCTGCGGCTGCACCACGGGAAGATCTTCCGGCTGGCCGAGCACCTGGCCAGGCTGCGCGGCTCGGCGCAGGCCCTGGCGTTCGGGCCGGTCCCGTCGGACGAGGAGATCACCGAGCAGGTCAGCCGGACCCTGGCGGCGAACGGCATGCGCGACGGGGTGCACATCAGGCTCACCTTGACCCGCGGGGTCAAGCTCACCTCCGGCATGGATCCGCGGCTCAACCAGGCCGGCCCGACCCTGATCGTGCTGGCCGAGTTCAAGGACCCGGTGTACGACCCCGCCGGGATCACGCTGATCACCGCCCGAAGATCCACCACAACAACCTGCTGCCGTCGATCCTGGCCAAGATCGAGGCGAACGTGGCCGGCGCCGACGACGCGGTCATGCTCGACCCGCGGGGCTTCATCGCGGAAACCAACGCCACGCACATCTTCTGGGTCACCGGCGGGACGCTGGCCACGCCGACGACCGTCTCCTGCCCCGAGGGCATCACCCGGGCGGCGGTCCTCGAACTGGCCGCCGCGGCGGGCATCGCCTGCCGGCCGGGCGACTACACGCTGCCGCAGCTCTACACCGCCACCGAAGCGTTCGTGACCGGCACCATGGGCGGCCTGACCCCGGTGATCCGCGTCGACGGCCGTCCCATCGGCGATGAGAGCCCCGGCCCCGTCACCAAGCGCCTCGCCGCCCTCTACGCCGACCTCACCGCCACCACCGGCACCCCGGTCACCTAGGCGATCCTCTCCGAGGGGGGTCGCGGTGCCCGCGCACCCCTTCTACGGGGTGCAAGGGCCCCATGACCCCCTAAGGATTCTTTGCGGCCGAACGGTTTTGAATGGAATGCGGCTGGGTTTCGGACGGCCATTGGTGGAGATGCACGGGTGCGGGTCAGGGTGTGGCGTAGATGGCGGCCAGGTCGTCGTCGGCGTGCCCGGCGGTGGCGGCGCGCCGCCACCGGGGCAGCAGCGCGCTGGTGAGGGCGAGCTCGATGCCGCTGGCTTGTGCGGCCTGCGCCGCGAGGTCGGCGTCTTTGAGCGCGTGCTTGAGCGCGAACGCGGGGGTGAAGTCGCCGGCCAGCATGGTGCGGGCCTTCTGCACCGCGTAGGGCGATCCGAGCGGCGTCGACTCCAGCAGGTCCACGATCAGGGCGGGATCCAGGTCGAGCTGACGGGCGAAGGAGAGGGTTTCTGCCGTCATCTCGGCCAGGTCGGCGAGCCAGTTGTTGAGTACCAGCTTGGCTCGGGTGCCGTGGCCGGCCGGGCCGAGCCAGGTGGTGTCCCGGCCGAGCGCGGCGAACACCGGGGCGACGGCTTCGTGCATCCAGGAAGGGCCGCTAGCCAGGATGGTCAGCTCCCCGGCCTGGGCCGGTCCCTGGCTTCCCGAGACCGGGGCATCGAAGAAGCTCACCTGGTACCGGGTGGCAGTGTTGATGAACCGTTCGGTCCATTCCATCCCGACGGTGGCCATCTGCACCCAGATCAGGCCGGGGGCCATGTCCACTTCCCCGTCAGGCCCGCGCAAGGCCTGCTCGGTGGCGGGCCCGTCGGCCAGCATGGTAATGAGGATCTGGGCTCCCCTGACGGCTTCGGCCGGGCTGGCCGCCACCGTCGCGCCATCCTTGATGAGGGCGGCGGCCTGGCTGGCGGTGCGGTCCCATGCCCGCACGCGGAAACCGGCGCGGGCCAGGTTGGCGGCCATCGGGCCGCCCATCCGCCCGGTGCCGAGGAACGCGATCACCGGTGTGGCCGTCTGGCGGCTGTTGCCGGGCTGGGCTGGTGCGACCTGCTGTGATGCGAGCTGGGTGGTCGTCATGTCATTCCTCCGGGGTGGGCCCGTCTGGCTTTATATGACCCCTAGCTTCACGCCCGCCAGGGTGAGCCGGCGTCACACGGGCGGGTGATTCGCGCCGGTCACCCGGCTCCGTGCCGTCGGGGCGAAGGTGCCAGCAAGCCGAGGGCGCGGGCCTGCTCCACGGCCTCGTGGCGCCGGTGCGCGCCGAGCTTGTCGTACAGGTGGCGCATGTGGGTCTTGACGGTGTTCACCGACAGGTAGAGCTGGTCGGCGATCTCGGGGGCGGAGAGCTTGGTGGGCAGGTAGCGCAGCACGCGGATCTCGCTTTGGCTGAGCGGCTCGGTTAGCCTCGGGGGGATTTTCCCCCCCAGACCCCCCCTCACGGGGGGGCTGCCCGCCCCCCCGTACCCCCTGGGGCCCCCCTGCGGGGGGCTGCCCGGCTCGCCTGGCTCGCCTGGCTCGCCTGGAGCGAGGCCGGACAGGATCTCGGAGATCAGGGTGGCGTGGGCGGTGCCTGATCGGCGGTGGCGCTCGAGCAACCCTGGCGCGGGGTCGAGCAGGAACGGGAAGAGCATGCTTTCCGGCTTGGCGAGGTTCAGGGCGCGCTCCAGGGCGCGCCCGGCGGCACCGGCGTCACCGAGTGCGTCCCGGGCGATCGCCTCGAGCAAGAACGCCTGAACGTCCCAGAGGTGGGCGTTCACCAGCGGCGCGGAGCCGTTGATGAAGGGGGCGAGCGCGACCGTCGCCGCCTCCGGATCGTCCTGGGCGATCCGGAGCACCGCCAGGGCGTTGCGCATCTCGGCGGTGTCGCGCTCCGGACCGCCCATCTCGGCGAGGGCCGCCTCGGCGCGCTGCGTTTCGCCCAGCCGCACAAGCGCTTGCAGCACGTGTGATCGCAGCCGCCTGGCGAGGGTGTGCTCGGTCACGAGCAGCGCGGCCAGGCGCTCGGCCGCCCGGAACGCGCCCAGCGCGGCCTCGGGACGGCCGCTCACCATCTCGAACAGCCCGCGAGCGTAGCGGAGCCTCATCCCGGCCGCTGGTTCGAGCTCGGTCCGAAGCGTACGCTCGGCCTGCTCGAGCGACCGTTCCCCGTCCGCGAGCCGCCCCTGGGCGACCAGCGCCATGCCGAGCGCCAGGTAAGCGATGCCGGCCACCGGCTCCTCGGTCCAGCCGTGCCGCCCGGCCAGCTCGATCGCCTCGCTGGCCCGCTGCGCCCCCAGCGGAAAAGACCGCCAGCTCAGCAGGTGCGCCCAGTGCGCCAGGCCGGTGACTTCCAGGAAGGGCCGCCCGATCCGGCGCGCCAGGGCGATGCCCTGCTCGATGTGCCGATCCGCCTCTTCGAAGCGAGGGGTCCACAGCTCGGCGATGCCGAGGTTGATCAAGGCCAGCGCGCGCAGATCCTCGCCCAGGCCAAGCCGCCCCTCCTCGGCGGCCCCGGCCGGTGCCAGCAGTGGTTGCGCCTGCTCGGCCACGGTCGCAACGTCCCCGCGCTGGCGGGCCAACCGCATGCGCACCACGGCGAGGACCACCTGCGAGCGCCCACGCCGGTCCGACGGGACCGATTCCAGTCCCCGGGTGGCGAGACCCACGTACCGTTCGGCTTCCGCCAGCGATCCCCGGCCCAGCTCGACTCCGGCCATCCGCGCGGCCAGCTCAGCATCCGCTGCGATCACGCCGGCCGGGAACCGGGCCAGGAGCTCGTGCGCGGTGGCGCCCAGCCCGCCGAGCCCGAGGCCGACCCAGTGATCGGACAGCACCCGGGCGGCCAGGCCCCAGTCCTCCGCCGCCTGGGCGTGCCGCACCGCCTCGGCCGGGTATTCGTGGTCCGCGTACCAGCCGGCCGCGGCCTGGTGCAGGGCGGGCAGCTCAGCCGGCGCGCTGCCCCGCAGCTCCAGCTGCAAAAGGTCGGCGAACAGCTGGTGGTAGCGGAACCAGGACCGCCGCGCATCTAGCGCGGTCACGAACGCGCCTGCCTGCTCCAGCTGCTGCAAGACCCGCTCCCCGCCGCTGGCCCCGGTCAGCAGGTCGGCCAGTTCACCGTTCACCCGTTCCAGCACCGAGGTCCGCAGCAGCAGCCGCCGGACCGGCTCACTCTGCCGCTCCAGCACCTCGGCCAGCAGGTACTCCGCCACCGTGCGCTCGCTGCCGGAGAACTCGGCCGCGAACCGGTCCGGATCCGGATGCCCGGCCAGCGACAGCGCCGCCAGCCGCAACCCCGCCACCCAGCCCTCCGTCCGGTCATACAACGACCCGAGCGCTGGGCCGCCCAGCGGTATCCCAGCCGCCTCGAACAGCGCCCGCGCGTCGGCGCGGGTAAAGCGCAGGTCGGCCGCCCTGATCTCGGTCAGCTCCCCCTCCAGCCGCAGCCGGTGCAGGCCAAGCCGCAGGTCATGGCGCGTGGCGAGCACGAACCGCAGCTCCGCGGGCGCACGCATCATCAGCAGCTCCAGCTGGCGGAGCGCCTCGGCCGGGCGCAGCTCGTGCAGGTCATCGATCACCAGCCAGAGCCGGTCCTCGAGGCCACCCAGATCGGTCAGCAGCCGCTCGACGACCGCCCAGCCGTCCAGATCGGGAGCCGCCGTCAGCGGCCTTACCAGCTTGGACCCGGCGGCCGTGTCCCGCAGCGCGCCGAGTACCGACAGCCAGAACCGCTGCGGGTCGCGTTCGGTGCCCTGCACCGGCACCCACGCAGCCCGCGCCGCCAGGTTCTTCTCGCCGGCCCAGGAGCGCAGCAGTAGTGTCTTCCCGCTTCCCGCCGGCGCCGACACCACGGTCACGCGCTCTGCTTCGCCGAGTAGCCCGAAAAGCCCGGGCCGGGAGATGACTCCGTTCCGGATAGCGGGAGCGGCCGGAGGGCCGACTGCCCCAGACCAGCTGGCAGGCCTCACGACGCCCCTCCTTCACAGGCCCCGCCCTCACCCTACGCCTTCTGGCGCACCGGCGGGCAGACCTCGACCGCGGGTCGCTCGCCGACGGTCACCCAGGCGCTCCCTTCCTCCAGGCGCAAAGTCACCCGGCCGTGTGACGCCCGCTCACCCCGCCGGGCGCGAGGCTTGCTGCTGTCCGAAGACCACAAGGAACTGGAGGCGTTCCATGAGTCTCACCATCACCGATGCCCGCCGACAGCGGTTCGACGAGCCGCTGGCCGCCGAGCTCAGCAGGCGGGCCGCCGGCCGCCGGGTCGCGTTCTGGCTGCTGGCGTCCGTGTTCGCGGCCACCATGCTCGGCACCACCCTGCCGACCCCCCTGTACGTCATCTACCAGGCCCGGTGGCATTTCTCCGCGGCCATGGTGACGGTGATCTTCGCGGTCTACGCCGCCGCGGTCCTGGCCACCTTGCTGCTGGCCGGGCGATCCTCGGACCAGGCCGGACGCAAATCAGTGCTGGCCGCGGCCCTCGGTGCCAGCGCGCTGAGCACCATCGCGTTTATCATCGCCCCCGACGAGGGAGTGCTCCTCGTCGGCCGGGTCCTGTCCGGGCTTTCGGCCGGACTGATGACCGGAACGGCGACGGCCATGCTGACGGAACTGACTCCGGCCTCGGCCCACCGCCGGGCCTCGCTCATGGCCACGGCCGCGAACATGGGCGGCCTCGGCCTTGGCCCCCTCATCGCCGGGCTGTTCGCCCAGTACGCGCCCCACCCCACCACCCTGGTGTTCGAGGTATACCTGGTGGTACTGGCCGCTGCGGGCGGGTGCCTGATATTCGTCCCGGAAACAGTCAGCCCGCGCCAGCGCCCCGCCCTGCGCTTCGCCGGCCTCGGCGTCCCCGAGCGGGGCCGGGGGCAGTTCATCGCCGCCGCCGTGGCCGCCTTCGCCGCCTTCGCCCTGCTCGGGCTGTTCAGTTCTCTGGTGCCCGGCTTCATCGGAGGCGTGCTGCACCAGGGCAGCCACGCCGTTCAGGGCGCCGTCATCTTCGGCATGTTCGCGGCGGGGACCGTCACCCAGGTCGCGCTATCCCGGTTCAGCAGCCGCCGGGTCGTGCTGGCTGGTCTGGGCCTGTTCCTGGTCGCGCTGGCCCTGATCGTCGCCGCCCTGGCCCAGGCCGGGATGGTTCTGTTCCTGGCCGGGACGGTCGTCGGCGGGGTGGCCGTGGGCGCCATCTTCGGCGGCAGCCTGGCCACCGCCAACCGCCTGGCCCCGCCCGAGCGGCGCAGTCAGGCGATATCCGCCTTCTTCGTGGCGTGCTACGCCGGCCTGATCATCCCCGTGGTCGGCGTCGGGGTGCTGTCCGGGTTCATTGGCACCTTCCCGGCCGTGCTGGCGTTCTCGCTGCTCCTCGCAGCCATGTGCCTGTTCTCCCTGACCCGGATCGCAACGGCCCTCGGATCAGACCGGGCGGTGAGCCGATGACCGGCGAGCAGCGCGACCGGCCCCCGGCGAGCTACCAGATTCGTGTCCGCGGCCACCTGGGTGCGGCGCTGCGGCGCGCGTTCCCCGCCTTGCGGGCCGAGACACGAGGCCACGACACGCTGCTGCAAGGCGTGGCGGACCAGGCCGCGCTTTACGGCGTGCTGGCCAGGATCGAGGCGCTCGGACTCGAACTGCTCGAGGTCCGTCGGCTGGCCTGATACCACGTGTCTAATGCAAAGTCGCGGCTCGTTCGGGTCAAAATTGTTTGATCTTGCCGTCTTCTAGGTCCAGGACCGAGTCGGCGATGGTGATGAGGTTGGGGTCGTGGGTGGCGACCAGGGCGGTGACGCCTTCGGACTGCACGACGGCGCGCAGCAGGCGCATGATCTGCTTGGCGGTCTCGGAATCGAGCTGGCCGGTGGGCTCGTCCGCGAGCAGCAGGTCGGGGCGCCCGGCCAGCGCCCGGGCGATCGCGACCCGCTGCTGCTGGCCGCCGGACAGCTCACCCGGCCGCTGCCTGGCGTGATCGCCGAGGCCGACGATGTCCAGCATGAGCCGGACCCGTTCCTCCCTGGCCCGCGCGGCCAGCCCGGTGATCCGCAGCGGCACGCCGACGTTCTCCGCCGCGGACAGGATCGGGATCAGGCCGAAGGACTGGAAGATGAACGCCACCGAGGTGCGCCGCAGGGCCAGCCGTTCCGGCTCGGACATCGCGGTCACGTCGTGCTCGCCGACCCGCACCTGGCCGCTGTCCGGCCGGTCGAGGCCGCCGACGATGTTGAGCAGGGTGGTCTTGCCCGATCCCGACCGGCCGCGCAGGGCGACCAGCTGGCCGGTCGGCACGGTGAAGGACACGCCGCGCAGCGCCGTGGTGGCCGCCCGGCCGTGGCCGAAGGTCCGGGTGACCTCGGTGACGCGGACCATGTCCCGGGCGAGCACCGGGTTCGGGGTGCTCACCGGCCGTCCCCGGTGCCGCCGGAGTCGCCCCGCTGGTCGGGCCACACGCCGATGTGGTCGGGTTCGGCTTCCAGCCGGACCAGGTCACGCAGGCCGAGGGGTTCGGTCATCTCCTTGGGCAGTTGCAGCCGCCCGGCCCGGTCGAGCACCGCGTACTCGACCGCGTGCTGCGCCACCTCGCCGTCGTCGCCCGTGGTGGCGTGCCGGTGGGTCTCCGTGCTTGTCCGCCCGTCCCTGATCGCGATGACCCGGCGTACCACCGAGGACACCGCCGGGTCGTGGGTGACGATCAGCACGGTCACGCCGAGTTCGCCGTTCGCCTGCTGCAGCGCGCCGAACACCTCCGCCGCGGTGGCGGTGTCCAGTTCGCCGGTGGGCTCGTCGGCGAGCAGCACCTTGGGCTCGTTGGCCAGCGCCACCGCGATCGCGGCCCGCTGCTGCTGGCCGCCGGACATCTCCTCCGGCCTGCGGTCCCGGCAATCCCCGACGCCGAGCAGGTCAAGCAATTCGGCCGAACGACTCCGGCGGTCCGCCAGTCCCTTCCCGGCTAGCCGCATCGGCAGCTCCGCGTTCTGCTGCGCGGTCAGGTACGGCAGCAGGTTGCGCGAGGTCTGCTGCCAGATGAACCCCACCACCCGCCGCCGGTAGGCCAGCCGCTGCCTGGCGTTGACCGCGGCCAGGTCGTGGCCCGCCACCCGGACCGCGCCGGCCGTGGGCGTGTCCAGGCCGGCCAGGATGTTCATCAGGGTGGACTTGCCGCTGCCCGAGGCGCCCACCAGCGCCACCATCTCGCCCTCGGCGACCAGCAGGTCCAGGCCCTGCAGGGCCTGGACTTCGATCCCGGCCGCGATGTAGATCCGCACCAGCCGGTCGCAGACGATCAGCGAGCCGGCCCCGAAATCCCGGTGCCCCCGCGCCGATTCCGCCCCCAGGTCCGCGATGCTCGCCGCCATGGCCACGCCTCCTCTTGTCCTAGTTTGCCCGCATGAGGCCGGTGGTACCCCTGTGCCGCAGCGTCCGGGCTTCGGTGGCCAGGATGGCCAGGGCCAGCCCGCAGGTGGCCACGGCGGGCAGGCCGAGCGTGATCAGGTCAGGGGCGAACTCGACCGGGACGCCCGTGCCGGTGAACGCGGACAGGTCGATGGCCGAGCCGACCAGATGCGGCAGCAGCACGGCGCAGGCCAGGCCGGCCAGCACGGCGGCCAGCACGGCGGGCATGGCTTCGGTCATGACCAGCCGGGTGGACTGATCGTGGCCCATCACGGTCAGCCGGGCCAGGGTCAGCTCGCGGTCAGCCGAGCCGAGCGCCACGCCGAGGATCACGATAAACAAGCCGAACGCGGCGGCCACGGCGATGGTGAGCACGATGATGAGCGTCGCGCCGTGCTGCAGCGGCGAGCTGGCCAGCCCGGCCAGCACGGCGCTGCGGAACGTGGTGTCGTTGCCCGGCATCACCTGGCCGGCCACGGCGGACAGCTGAGTGTCGTCGATCGCGGCGCCGGTGACCAGGATCAGGTTGGGCGCGGGCGCACCGCCGGGACCGGGCAGCGTCTGCAGCGGCATGACGATGAAGGCGCCGCTGGTCTCCGCGGG
>JBEKGC010000300.1:0-12816 GCA_050013055.1 Streptosporangiaceae bacterium | reverse complement strand
CCAGCCGCAGGTGCTCGAGACCTACGTCAGTTACCTGCGGCGCAAGCTGCACCGGCTCGGCCCCCCGCTCATCCACACCCGCCGCGGGATCGGCTACACGCTGCGCGCTCCGGACCCTCAGGACGGCCCGGAGCGGTCAGCGGATAACTCCTCTCGGTGATGGTGACATAAGCCGGGCTTGACCCGATTAGCCCGTTTTGCCGGATCACCCTCGCGACGCATCGCCTCGCGCCCGGCGGCGGAATGCCGTAGTCTCGAAACGAGTCCGCAAAAAACCGCGGCTCAGGAGGCGGCCATGACCGGACTCATCTTGCTTCTGTTCCTCGGCGTGCTCGTCGGGTTCGGATGGACCCGCGTGCGCGGCAAGATGAAGCTGGGCATCTCGGGTAAACACTGGGCCGGGGCGATTACCGTCTTCGTGCTCATCGTTCTGATGCTGTACGCCTCGCACAACGGCCACTGAGGGCGCCTGGGGGGCAGACGTCCCGGTCAGGCCCTCCTACCGCTGCGCGGCATCTCGAACCACACCGCCTTGCCTTCCGGAGTCGGCCGCGAACCCCACCGGGTCGCTAGCTGTTCGACCAGGTAGAGGCCGCGTCCGCCTTCGTCGGTCTCGCCCGCGGTACGAATCCGGGGCAACCGGAGGTCGGGATCGAAGACCTCCACCCACACCGAGGTCGTGCCGCGTCGCAGGCGCAGCGCGAACTCCCGGGCGGACGGGGCCACCGGTTCAGCTGGAACAGGCGGGGCCACTGAGGCCATCGGGGCCGACGGTGAACCCGACGACCCCAACGACCCCGACGACCCGACCGGCGCGGGCATGAGCAAGGGCTCGAGCTCGAGGTCGAGCCCGCGCTGCGGGCTCGGCGTGATCGAGGCGTGCAGAACCGCGTTGGTCACCACCTCGGAGACCAGCAGGCAGGCCAGCTCGGCCTGCTCGGCGTCCATGCCCCAGGACCCGAACGTCTGGGCGGCCAGCCGCCTGGCCTCCGACACCATGATCGGCTCGGCGGGGAACACGCGCTCGGTCGAGGCGAGCTCGGCGGCCGAGGACTTCACCACCAAGATGGCCATGTCGTCGTCGATGTCCCCGGGCACCGCGTACTCGGCCGCGGTCGCCACGGCGTCGGCATCCCCGCTCGCCGCGGCCGCGCCGACCGCGTACTGCAACATGTCGGTCGCCTCGGCCTCGGAGTAGTGCCCCGAGCCGTCGGCCCGAGTCCGCCGGTCGGTCAGGCCATCGGTGTAGAACACCAGGATGGCCCCGGGCGGCATGTCGATCGTCTGCTCCTTGTAGGTGGGCAGGCCGCGGATCCCCTTGCCGCGCACGCCGAGCAGGACACCCTTGTAGGAGAACTCGAGCTGCCGCACCTGGCCGCCGCTGACGAGCAACGGCGCGTCGTGACCCGCGTTGGCGAAGGTCAGCTCCCTGGACCAGGCGTCGTAGATCATGTAGATGCAGCTGCATGTGGGCGGGTCGCCCGCCAGCTGCGTGCCGTCGCCGTCCGGGGGGGCCAGCGACCGGCACCAGTCGTCCAGCTTCCGCATGATGTCCGCGGGCGACTTCTCGTCCTGGGCGAACGCCCGGAGCGCGGCCCGCAGCTGACCCATGATCGCCGCGGCCCGGGCACCCCGCCCCTCGACGTCGCCGATGACGATGCCCACCCGCCCGGCGGCCAGCGGGATGATGTCGTACCAGTCCCCGCCGACCTGGGTCTGGATCCCCTGGCCCTGCGTCTCGAGCGGCTTGGCGGGCACGTACCTGCAGGCGACCTCCAGGCCGTCGAGCTCAGGGATCGCCTGCGGCAGCAGGCTCTTCTGGAAGGCCAGCGCGGTCTGCCGCTCGGTTTCGAACAGCATCGCGTTGTCGATCGCGATCGCCACCCGGCTGGCGATCGCGCCGATCAGGTCGCGGTCGGGCGTGTCGTAGTGACGCTCTTCGCGCTCGGTGAGCCGGGACAGGGCCAGGCTCATGACGCCCAGCAGCTGACCCCGGGCATACAGCGGCGCGGCGATCACCGACGTCAGGCCGGCCTGCTGAGCGGCCGACATGCTCTCCGCGCTCGGCGCCGGGTAGTACCCGCTGTCCAGGTCGTTGATCGCGATCGTGTCCAGGTGCGCCATCGCCTGCCGGCAGAAATGACCGTCCGGATAATGAATCTGCTCGCCCACCTGCGCCCAGGTGCCCGGCGGCGGCAGCCAGTCGCTCGCATGCCGCTGCACCCGGCGGATCAGCTGGTCACCCTGATAAAGATCGATGAAGCAGTGGTCGGCGAATTGCGGTACGAGCATCTCCGCCACGTGCTTGAGCGTGGTGCCGATCTCCAGCGACCCGGCCAGCCGCTCGCCCACCCGCTCGAGCAGCGCCAGCCGGTCCTGCTCCCCCTGGCCGTCGCGTTTGCTCGCCTCGCGGGCCAGGATCACCATCCCGTCGATGTCGCCGCCCGGGTGCCGCAAGGGCACGGCGAAAGCGCGGATAAGCGCGCGCGACCCGTCGCCGCGGATGCTCTCGAACGTTCCCTCCCAGGACCGGCCGCGGAGTACCTGCGCGGCCAGGTCCTCCGTCTTGCGCACGTCGTCGTCGGCGAGCAATCCGAGCGACAGCACCGAGCAGCCGGCCAGCCGCGCCACGTCACCGGAAATCCGGAAAAGCCTCGCCGCGTACTCGTTGAGGTACAGCAGATTGCTCAGCCGGTCGGTCACCACGACCGCTATATCTGCCTGACTCAGGACCATGTCCGCCGGAAGGTAGGCGTCGAAAGCGGCTTCACCCCAACCTGTCACGCCTGCGCTCCCCGACCCAGGTAGCGTTTCCGATGGACACGATCACGCTCCGGCCGCCGGCTGATACCGGCTGCTCCGGGAGACAAAAATGTGCGCTGCGATCTGGCTGGGGAGTTCGGTCCGGACGGCATCCACCGAGTCCCCGGCCGTCACCCGCACACCATCGTCACTGGCCATGAGAATCACCTCGCGTCCGGGTTGTATCCCGACCCGCTTGAGTTTAAGCATCAGAACAAGGTCACTCTGAATTTGCTCGCCAATTCGCCGGATGACCACTCGAATGCTGTCCGGCGATGCGGCCTTTGTCATCGCCTCACCCGTCTCGCTCGTGGCCGCCCGCACCCGTTCCAGCGCTTCGCCCGGCAGGCCTAGCTCGGCTAGGCCAGGGATGAGGTTTCCGTGCGGGCAGCGGACGGGATACCCGAGCAGCTCGAGCAGACGGCGCTCCACGCTTTCCGAGATCACGTGCTCCCACCGGCACGCCTCGATGTGCACTTCCTCCCAGGGCAGCTTGATGACCCCGACGAGCAGGCATTCAGCCAGCCTGTGCTTGCGCATCACCCTGGTGGCCAGCATCTGGCCGACGTCGCTGAGCGAGAGCTGCCGGTCCCCGGCGACGTGCAGCAGCCCGTCCCGCTCCATCCTGGCCACCGTCTGGCTGACGGTCGGACCGCTTTGCGCCAGCCGCTCGGCGATGCGGGCGCGCAGCGGCACCACGCCCTCCTCTTCGAGTTCGAAGATCGTACGGAGGTACATCTCCGTCGTGTCAATGAGCCCCTGGGCTGTCAACTCCTCATCCTCCTGCTTGTGATGCTATGCCGGGGCGCCGGTTGCTGGGACTCCGCTGGCCGGTCAGGACCGGCCCGGTCGAGGCGACGCGCCCAGGATGGCCGCTCAGGAGGGCCCGCTCAGGGGGACAGGCGCTCGATGGTCCAGCCGGACTCGTGGCGCCGGTAGCGCAGGCGGTCGTGCAGCCGGTACTGGCCTGCCTGCCAGAACTCGACTGTCTCGGGTACTAGCAGGTAGCCGCCCCAGAAATCCGGCATCGGGATGCTCGCCGGGGGCGCCCAGCGTCGCTCGAGTGCGGCGACGCGATCGGTCAGCTCGGCGCGAGAGCCGATGACCTGCGACTGCCTGCTGGCCCACGCTCCGATTTGCGACCCCCGGGGCCGGGACCGGTAGTACGGCTCACTGTCCTGGCGTGACATCGCGGTCGCGGCGCCCTCGACGGTGACCTGGCGCCGCAGGTCGTACCAGGGAAACACCGCGCACACCCGGGGGTTGCCCGCGATGTCCCGGCCCTTGCGCGAGGTCCGGTTGGTGTAGAAGCTGAAGCCCGTCAGGTCGTGCGCCTTCAGCAGCACGGTCCGGGCCCGGGGCCGGCCCTCGGCGGACACGGTGGTGAGCACCATCGCGGTCGGTTCGGTCAGGTTCTGCGCTTGCGCGTCCGACATCCAGCGGGCGAACTGCGTCATCGGATCGTCCGCCATCATGCCTTCTGACAGGCCGCCTTGCTCCGCATCACGCTTCGTCGCATCCATGGGTAATGATCCTCACACCTATTTCGGCTACCGCAACCCTGGTCAGGGCGGTTGAATGGTACCGCTGGATCATCCCCGCCGCCGGTCCGCGCAGGGTGCAGCCAGGCAGATGGCCCGAGGTACCCTCTGACACCCCATGAGGAAGAAGAGAGGAACACCGATGTCGGACTTCAAGCCAGGACTTGAAGGGGTCATCGCCTTCGAGACGGAAATCGCCGAGCCGGACAAAGAGGGCGGTTCGCTCCGGTACCGGGGCGTTGACATCGAAGACCTCGTCGGCTATGTCCCGTACGGCCATGTCTGGGGCCTGCTGGTCGACAACGCCTTCGCCCCCGGGCTGCCGCCCGCCGAGCCTTACCCGATTCCCGTCCATTCCGGCGATATCCGGGTCGATGTGCAGAGCGCGCTGGCCATGCTCGCCCCGGCCTGGGGGCTGCAGCAGCTCCTCGATATCAGCGACGAGCAGGCTCGCGAGGACCTCGCCCGCGCCTCGGTGATGGCCTTGTCCTTCGTGGCGCAGGCCGCTCGCGGCCCCGGACTCCCCATGGTGCCGCAGCGCCGGGTGGACCAGGCGGCGACGATCACCGAGCGGTTCATGATCCGCTGGCGCGGTGATCCCGACCCGGCGCACGTCAAAGCGGTCGACGCGTACTGGACCTCGGCCGCCGAGCACGGCATGAACGCCTCGACGTTCACCGCCCGCGTGATCGCCTCCACCGGAGCCGACGTCGCGGCCGCCCTGTCCGGGGCGGTCGGCGCCATGTCGGGCCCGCTGCACGGCGGCGCGCCAGCGCGCGTCCTTGGCATGATCGAAGAGGTGGAACGGACCGGGGACGCAGGCAGGTACGTGGCGTCGGTGCTTGACCGCGGGGAACGGCTGATGGGATTCGGGCACCGGGTGTACCGGGCCGAGGATCCGCGCGCCCGGGTGCTCCGCCGCACGGCCAAGGAGCTGGGCGCGCCGCGGTATGAGGTGGCGCTGGCGCTCGAGAAGGCGGCGCTGGCCGAGCTCCGGGCCCGGCGCCCGGACCGGGTGCTTGAGACCAACGTGGAGTTCTGGGCCGCCATCGTGCTCGACTTCGCGGGCGTTCCGCCGCACATGTTCACCTCGATGTTTACCTGCGCGCGGACGGCGGGCTGGGCCGCCCACATCCTGGAGCAGAAGCGCACCGGCAGGCTGGTCCGTCCGGCCGCGCGGTACATCGGTCCCCCGAACCGGTCGGTCCGCAGCGTCCCCGGTGCCGACGAGGCGCTTGACCGGCTGGTGTGAGCGCCTGGCGTGGCGGCCGGCACACCACGGCCACCGGCCGGTAAGCTGCAGTAATGAGCAGTATCGTGATCCCGGCGGAGCTCAGGCCGGCCGACGGCAGGTTCGGCAGCGGGCCGGCCAAGATCCGGCCGGAGCAGCTGGCCGCGCTCGCGAGCTCCGGACCGGCCTACCTCGGCACGTCGCACCGGCAGGCTCCGGTCAGGTCGCTGGTGCACCGGATCCGCGGCGGGCTGGCCGAGCTGTTCGGCCTGCCCGCCGACTATACGGTCGCGCTCGGCAACGGAGGCACCAGCGCGTTCTGGGAGATGGCCACGTTCGGGCTGATCCGCGAGCACTCGCAGCACCTGAGCTTCGGCGAGTTCTCGGCGAGGTTCGCCGCCCTGGCCGGCCACGCGCCCTGGCTGTCCGCGCCGACCGTGGTGGAATCCGGGCCCGGCACGCATCCGGCCTGCTGGCCCGAGCCGGGCGCGGACGCCTACGCGCTGACTCAGAACGAGACCTCGACCGGCGTGGCGATGCCGGTGCGCCGCGAGCCGGACGCCGATGAAGGATCGCTGGTCCTCGTCGACGCCACCAGCGCAGCCGGCGGCCTTCCGGTCCGCCCCGCGGAGTTCGACGTCTACTACTTCGCCCCGCAGAAGGGCATGGGCTCCGACGGCGGCCTGTGGATCGCCCTGATGTCCCCGGCGGCCGTCGAGCGGGTGCACGAGATCGCCGCCGGCCGCCGTTACATACCCGATTTCCTGTCGCTGCGGATCGCGCTGGAGAACGCGGCCAAGGACCAGACCTACAACACGCCTGCCGTGACCACCCTGTTCCTGCTGGCCGACCAGATCGACTGGATGCTCAGCCGGGGCGGCCTTAGCTGGACGACGGCCCGGACGGCGCAATCGAGTGCAATACTGTACACGTGGGCGGAGAAGGCGGCCTATGCTGACCCGTTCGTCGCCGACCCCGCCCAGCGCTCGCAGGTTGTCGGGACGATCGATATCGCCCCCGAACTGTCCGCTAACGACATAGCGGCGTCCTTGCGGGCGAACGGCATCGTAGATACAGAGTCTTACCGGAAACTTGGCCGCAACCAGCTCAGGATCGGTATGTTCCCGGCCGTCGATCCGGCGGATGTGGCCGCCCTCACGGCCTGCATCGACTATGTGGCTGAGCGCATCAGCGGCTTACCGCACCGCAGGAAGCAACCATCGGGGTGTCCGGTTCACCCCGGACCAGGAATGAACTCGCAGCCGAGACAAGATCCGAGGTGGGGTATGCGTAATCACGCTCACCAGGCAGAACTGCTCAGCGAGCCGGCTCACCCGCGGACCGGTTTAGCGCACCGGTCGCGGGAGGGATCCGGTCGGCCGGCCGGATCAGGTGCGGTCACGGGCGAGGCGATGCGCCTGTTCGTAGCCATCGCTCCTCCGAGTGCCGTCCTTGACGAGCTCGACGCCGTGGTCGGGCCGCTCAGGTCCAGCCGGACCGACCTCCGCTGGACCAACCGGGAAGCCTGGCATGTCACCCTCGCCTTCCTCGGTCAGGTCGATGAGCCCACCGCGGCCAAGCTGGCCCAGCGGCTGGAACGTGCCGCCCGGCGCCATCACGACATCCAGCTTGCTTTCTCCGGAGCGGGCGCCTTCCCCGCGGCCGGCCGGGCGAACGTGCTCTGGAGCGGCCTGTCCGGTGACCGGGCCGCGCTGGCGCGGCTGGCTGAATCCGTGGTCGCGGGGGCGACCCGGGCAGGCACTCCGCCGCCCGGCAAGAGCCGCCGCTTCCAGCCGCACCTGACGCTGGCCAGGTGCCGCATGCCCGCCGAGGTTACCGCTCTGGTCGCGGCGCTTGACGACTACCGGGGACCGTCCTGGACCGCGGACCGGGTGCACCTGGTCCGCAGCCACCTGCGCGCGGCCGAGCAGCCGCGTTATTCATCGCTGGCCAGCTGGCCGCTGCGCGCACGGGACGGCGGCCAGGATCCGGTGTGATGAGACGCCGCGCGGTCACGACTGGCTGAGCTTTTCCAGGATGGGGACCGCCGCCCGGAGCGTCGCGCGTTCCGCCGAGGTCAGCTCGGCCAGCCGCTGGGCCAGCCACGCGTCCTTACGACGCCGGACGCGTTGCACGACGGCCCGGCCTTCCTCGGTGACGGTGAGAATGACCTGACGCCGGTCGGTCGGATGCGGCGACTTTCCGATGAGATGACGCTCGGTCAGCACGGCGATCACCCGGGTCATCGACGGCGGCTGTACCTTCTCGTGCTCAGCCAGCTCGCCGGGAGTCATCGCGTGGTGGGCTTCCAGCGCCGACAAGGCGGCCAGCTGGGTCTCCGACAACACCGCCTCGGTCAGGCCAGGCCCGGTGCGCTGGGCCCGCAGCCGCCTGGCGAGCCGGCTCACGGAGATTCGCAGAGCGGTGGCCAGCCCGGCATCAGTCCTGAGCCGCGTGGTTGTCATGGTCGGTAAGCCTTCGTCGGGCGGGCTCAAACGTGGACTAAGTACATCACGGCCGAGGCCAGGATGCAGCCGCCGCGACGGGCACCGTCCCGGCGAGCCACGGAGAGCCCCGCAGAGCCCGCGGGGGCCGCCTGAGCGTCGCCCCGGCCGGACGACGCGTAGCCTACAGGGGTGAAGCAAACCCGCGAGCCGGGGGTGCGGCTGTCTCCCCCGCCGCCGCTTGAAGGCAACGATCAGCTGGTGACGAGGATCATCACGGCTGGATGGGCGATCGCGCTCATCGTCCTGCTCATCGAGCGCAGCAGCTTGCGTCCCGACCTGCGGTGGTGGATCTGGACCTGCGTGGCCGGCCTGGGCCTTGGCCTGTTCGCCCTGTGGTACCTGCCCAGGCTCAAGCGGTCAAGATCCCGGGCGGCGCAAGGCCGGGGCGCCGGTCAGTCCGCCCCGCGGGACAGCGGCTCGAATACGGTCTCCTCGACGGAAACCCCGGGCAGGTCGACGAGGTCGTAACCGAATTCGTCGATGACCGGCATGGTCGCCCGGGGGGCGACCTCGGACGCCATCGCCTCCGAGTGAGCTCCGCAGCCGTGATCGGCCGACACGACCAGGCCGTCGTCCGGCGCGTACTCGTTCGCGCAGGCACCGAAAAGGCGGCCGAGCTCACCGCTCAGCGACACGAAGAACCCGCAGCTGATGCACTTGGCGGGCGCCGCGTGCGCCAGCGGTGTGCGCGGGCCGTGTTCGCTGGAGTACCAGCGCTCGGATGCTTCCTCCCGGCCGACGCTGGACAGCACGCGGGAGCGTCCGGGCGCGGGCAGTTCGGCAGGCTCGGCCGGTCCGCCCGGCTCAGCCTCGGAATACCAGTCGGTGACGGCGTCGTCACCTTCCAGCACGACCAGCGGAACCAGCCGTTCGTCGTCAGGGGCGGCGGGCAGCAGGTCACCGACACCCAGATCACCGGGCCGGACCCGGTCGTGCCACGGCAGCCAGTCCGGCGCGAGCAGGGCCTGCGATCCGGGCAGCAGCACCGTCTCGCTGACCGTGACGGCTTTGGCCCGGGGGGCCCGGACCACCGTCACGGCCCATCGCCAGCCGGAATAGGCCGGGTCCGTGCAGTCGAACAGATGGGTCACGATGCGTTCGCCATCGGCCTGGACACCCAGGTGGGCACCGACATCGGCCGCGCCGACGACGGGGGCAAGGGCGTCTCGCGCGAGGTCGACCGCCTCGGCGCAGGCCTGGTCTGGTTCCCTGGTACGGGTGCGGGCAGGACTCACGGCTACCAATTCTCGCTCATCACGCTGTTTGCCGACTGGGCTGAGTCGCCGTAGTGGCGCGTACCAACAATACTGGTTACATGCGCATGTCCGAGGCGATGCGGCGAACCGGTGGCGCAGCCCGCGCTACCGGCGGCGCGGTACGCTCCGGGGCCCGGGCCGGCGCGTCGGCGACCCGCCGGACGGGCGGCCTGGTCCATAAGGTGACCGGCGCGTCGGGAGCCGGCCGGACCGGGCTGTCCACGCTGATCGAGCTGACCGCGGCCGGCGGCGCCGGGGACGCCTTTGTCGCCGTATCGCTGGCCGGGACGATTTTCTTCAGCACGTCCGTGGATCAGGCCCGCGGCCGGGTGGTGCTGTTCCTGCTCGTGACGATGGCCCCGTTCGCGGTCCTCGCGCCGTTCATCGGGCCGGCCCTTGACCGCATGCAGCAGGGCCGGCGTTACCTGCTGGCCGGCACCCTGCTCGCCCGCGGCCTGCTGTGCTTTACCATGTCGGCGGCGGTCAACAAGCCGGAGACGCTGTTGCCGGCCGCGTTCGGCATCCTGGTCTTGCAGAAGGCGTACGGCGTGGCCCGCGCGTCGATCACGCCCCGGCTGCTCCCCGCCGAGATCACCCTGGTGGCCGCGAACGCCAGGTCCCAGCTGATGGCCCTGACCGCGTCCATGCTGGCCGGCTCGGTCGCGGCCGGGATCCAGGTCGTAGGCGGCGCCGCCTGGGTGCTCCGGGCCGGCATGGTGATCTATCTCGCCGCCATGGTCCTGGCCGTGCGGCTCCCCGACCAGGTCGACGCGCCGCTGACGCCCGCCGTGAAGCCGCCGTCCGCTCCGGCGAGCCCGGTGAGCCCGGCGGGCGGCGCCAGGCCGGACCCGTCGGCCGGTTCAAGGGGGCCCAACGGCACCATCCCGTACGAACGGTATGAGTGGGACGAGACGACCCAGGCCCCGCAGGAGCCGGGCGCGCTGCCGCGGGCCGCGCTACCGCCGGGTGCAGTGCCGCCGGGTGCAGTGCCGCCGGGTGCGGGGGCCAAGGCCGGCCCGGGCAGGCGGCCGCGGGCGGCGGGCACCAGGCGGTGGCGCGGGCTGACCAACGTGGGCCCGGTGGTGAGCGAGGCGATGGGCGGCAACGCGGTGCTGCGCGCGTTCTCCGGCTACATGGTGTTCTTCCTGGCCTTCTACCTGCGCACCGCGGACTTCAAGGTGTCGCACAACGTCGCGCTCGGCGCCCTGGTGGCCGCGGCCGCGGCCGGCGGCCTGGCCGCGATGGCGATCGGTTCCCTGCTCCGGGCCCGGGCCCCGCAGGCGATCCTGTTCGCCATGCTCACCCTGGCGCCGATCGTGACCGCGGCCTGCGCCTGGTTCTTCAGCCTGGAAGCGGCCATCGCCGTGGCGTTCACCGCCGCGCTCGCCGCCGGGCTGGCCAAGCTGTCGCTGGACTCCACGGTGCAGCGCGAGATCGGCGAGGAGATCCGCTCCTCGGCGTTCGCGGTCTCCGAGACGCTGAACCAGGTGTCGAACGTGGCCGGCAGCCTGGTCGGCGTGCTCGTCTCGATGACGAACAACGGCGAGGTCGGGCTGGCGATCCCCGCCGCCTGCCTGACGGCGGCGCTGGTCGCGCTGGTCAGCAGGCGCCGACGGCGGGTGCTGACGCAGCGGCTGAGCGAACCACCGCCCCCGCCGCCCCGCACCCGCCGGGACCGCCACAGCCGGGGCTAGCGGTCAGGGCTAGCGCCGCCGGGGCTAGCGGTCAGGGCTCGACGTCGTCGGCGACGGCCCGGAGCACGGCGGCGATCTTCTTCGCGTCGCGGCTATCCGGGTGCTTGCCGCGGCGGTAGGTCGTCGACACCTCATCGAGCAGCTTGATCAGGTCCTCGACGATCTCGATCATCTCGTCCGGCTTCTTGCGGGCCTGCTTGACCGCCGCCACCGTGGGCGGCGGCTCGAGAACCCGCACCTGGAGCGCCTGGGCTCCCCTGCGACCCTCGGCGACACCGAACTCCACTCGCTGCCCCTGCCGCAGCGCGGTCGTCCCGGAGGGCAGCGCCGATGAATGCACGAACACCTCGCCTCCGTCGTCACGGGCGAGAAAGCCGTACCCCTTATCGGAGTCATACCACTTGACCTTGCCGGTAGGCACGCGCAGACCTCACGTTGAAGAGAAATCACAAACAGCCAGCGATCATGCGACCGACAGGATGCTATGGGCATTTCTAAGGCTATCGGTCCGGGGCGCCGGAACGCAGCTTCGTTATCGCCGGGTACGCCGGTGTCCCGGCCGGACGCAAACGCAAACGGCCCGGGGCCAGGCCCCGGGCCGTCTGGGTGACAGTGCTGTACGGAGAATCAGAAGTCCATGTCTCCGCCGCCGCCGGGGGCGGCGGGGGCCTTGTCCTTCTCTGGCTTCTCCGCGATCACGGCCTCCGTGGTGAGGAACAGGCCCGCGATCGAAGCCGCGTTCTGCAGCGCCGACCTGGTGACCTTCGCGGGGTCGATGATCCCGGCCTTGAACATGTCGACGTACTCACCGGTCGCGGCGTTAAGCCCCTGGCCGACGGGCAGCGTCTTGACCTTCTCGACCACCACGCCGCCCTCGAGGCCAGCGTTCACCGCGATCTGCTTGAGCGGCTCCTCCAGCGCCCGGCGCACGATCTTCGCGCCAGTCGCCTCGTCGCCCGACAGGTCGAGCTTCTCGAAGGCGTTCTTGCCCGCCTGCAGCAGCGCGACGCCGCCACCGGGGACAACACCCTCCTCGACCGCGGCCTTGGCGTTGCGCACCGCGTCTTCGATGCGGTGCTTGCGCTCCTTCAGCTCGACCTCGGTGGCCGCGCCCGCCTTGATGACGGCAACGCCGCCGGCCAGCTTGGCCAGCCGCTCCTGCAGCTTCTCGCGGTCGTAGTCGGAGTCGGTGTTGTCGATCTCGGTGCGGATCTGGTTGACCCGGCCGGAGATCTGCTCGGCGTCGCCTGCGCCGTCGACGACCGTGGTCTCGTCCTTGGTGACCACGACCTTGCGGGCCCGGCCGAGCACGTCGAGGTCGACGTTCTCCAGCTTCAGGCCGACTTCCTCGCTGATGACCTGGCCACCGGTCAAGATGGCGATGTCACCGAGCATGGCCTTGCGGCGGTCGCCGAAGCCGGGGGCCTTGACGGCCACAGACTTGAACAGGCCGCGCATCTTGTTCACGACCAGGGTCGCCAGGGCCTCGCCCTCGACGTCCTCGGCGATGATGACCAGCGACTTGCCGGACTGCACCACCTTGTCGAGCAGCGGGAGCAGGTCCTTGTTCGCCGAGATCTTGGAGTTGACCACGAGGATGTACGGGTCCTCGAGGACGGCTTCGAGCCGCTCCGGGTCGGTGACGAAATAAGGCGCGATGTATCCCTTGTCGAAGCGCATGCCCTCGGTGAGCTCAAGCTCGAGGCCGAAGGTGTTGGACTCCTCGACGGTGATGACGCCTTCCTTGCCGACCTTGTCCATGGCCTCGGCGATCATCTCGCCGAT
>JBEKGC010000299.1:0-9376 GCA_050013055.1 Streptosporangiaceae bacterium | reverse complement strand
AGTTCGGCTGTACCGGGCAGCGGCGGCAGATTACCTTTGCTGACCTGGCTTGCGCCAGCGAGGGACTCGCCGCGGAGATGGGAAAGAAAGGCTCAGGATCCTCACCCCGGCAGGCTCCGTGGAGCATCCAGCTCGCACGATCTGCGCGCGGTGCGGGGATCCCGGCCACCGGCCGCCGGTATGACGGCAGGGCCGCGACCGGCCGCGAGCTGGTACGGGTGAACTGGTGGTCAAAGTCATGCCTGGCTATCACGCCTCCCGGTGACAGAGACAAGAACCACCGGGGACCGGGGCGGCCTGAACGAACCATCATGCTACGACGCTGCCGGATCATGCAATGGGACGGCCGCGCCTGGCTGACATCCCGTAGCCCGGTCATCCGGCGGGCAGCATGGAGCCTATTGCGACCTTCCGCTAATGAGTGTCAGGGGTTTCTATCACCCTGAGAGCACTTACCTGGAAAAGCCCCAAAAGCCCAGCCCGCGCGCATAAGCACTGGTCAGTGAGTGTACCGTACCTTTAACAAGTATAACAAGCGTACCGCAGTGTGCCGTTTCGTCTGTGGGGTTTCTGTGGGGACACAGAGGGGGGAGGCGGACTTGTGAGGTTTCTGTGGGGCTTGCTGAAAGCCCTGACTGCACAGAAGATGAGCCAAATGGTGGCACCGGTGCCATGCAGTCTCTGGTGGCCGACTATGCCCCAGGTAACTTAACGTTACCGGACACTGGTCGGCCCAAAGGGTTATTCCGGTACATAACGCCGATTTTGCGTGGCTGACAGCTATGGAGGCAGCTCTGGTGGGCTCGCGCATATTCGCGGGTTCTGGACGCGTTGGGCTGCCTAGCGCAGCGGCGGGCGGTTTCGGGCGGGGGTGCAGGTGGCCCGGGCAGGTGCGGAATGGTCATTCCCTCGGCTGCCAGGGCGGCCTGGTGAAGGCTGCCGCGGAATACCTCCGCCGCGGTGACGGCCTGCTCGGTCAGGCCGGTGATCTCTGCGAGCGCGTGCTCGCCCGCCGCCGTCCGGGCAACGAGATCGAGGTACTGGCTGTTGAGAGCGGACAGTCTCAGGGCGCTGAGCCAGTCCTGCTGAGCCGCATCTGCAGCCTGCACCTGCACGGCATAGCTTTCCAGCGCGCCGGCCCTCGCTTCGGCAGCATTCCGCGCCAGCGTGATAGCACGCTGCTGCGAGTCCAGCACGGCGGCCGCCATGGGGCCAGCCCCGCCGGCTGCGGCGCTGGCGGCAAGCACGGTGCGCAACCTGGTGATCTCGCGCAAAGCAGCGGCAATATCCCGCTCTTGCCACCTCAGCATCATCTCTCCCGCGGCGTGGTCCAGCATGTCGCTGGCGTATACCTCAGAGCCCAGGACGGCGGCGATGGCCCGCTGGGCGCGGAGCAGGAGTTCACGGCAAGGATCGTCCAGATCGGACGGGTCTACGATCCGGTCGCCGTCACGATGATCTGGCGCGCCCGAAGACACCTCGATGACGCCGGTTGCCATCAAGACCGCTGCGGCGGCAAGGACGCTGCCGCCGACCCACCACCAGCTCAGCCCGGCCACGAAATGAAGCACCACCGCGACGGTCAGCCCGGCGGTGCTCACCACCAGGCCACCACAGCCGGCCGCCGCGGCTGCCCCGTTCGCGGGAGTGCCGGCCTGGCGAGCCAGGCGGCGCCGCGCCTGGTCCGCAAGACCCGGGTCGGCCACTGGGCTGACCTGCCCTGGATCCTCGCTATCCATGAACTTTGCCCTGTCCTGCTCCCACGCGCCGCGTGGCGCACGGGTAACAACCCGCTGCCACTACTCATCACACGCCCATTGATGCCAGTCTCGCACGACCTCACCAGCAGCCCGACGACTCCGCAAGTGCCTGGGAACTAACCGGCACGCCACGCAGAACGGTCTCGTTATGCGTGCCGGCAACAGGACCCGTCCGGGAACCGGTGCACGCCATAACGGCATCGGACACGGATCGCAAAATACGGACCATGCGATCACTATATGTGATGAAGATGTGCTGACCATTGGAGGGCCTGGCTGCCACCATCGTGATATCGCTTGCTTCGTCGGCTGCCGCGGTCAGTGTCAAGGTCGCGCCGGGCTTAAAGGAGGCGGCGGCCGCGGCAGATGGGTGGCGGCCCGGGAGGTATCCGCGACGCCACGCTCGGCCCGCCAGTCGCGCCCTGAGCGAAGTACCGCGTTGCGGCGCAACCGCCATTGTGCCGCAGGGCGCGGCTGGCACGGTTCAGGCGGGTCTGGTACCGCAGCTGAACCGGACGCTGACAGGAGCTTTCGCCGCGGCCAGGCCTCCTCAGTCCGCAGGCTCGTACCTGAAACAGGTGCCTGCTGCTGCGGCATCTCCGTCACCGGCCGGCCGTACAGCCTGCAGCACCGCAAGGCGGGAGGTCTCGGCGGCAGTTCCGGCAATCCCCTGAATATCGTGACGCTATGTGGTTCAGTGAATACCTCCTGGCTCGTGCCGCCTGGCTTGCGAGCAGCGCAGCCAGGAGATGCACACCTGCGGGTCCTGGCTGCGCCCGGCGGAGGACCCCGCGCCCGCCGAGGTGATCGTCCTCAGCGAGCAGGGCTCCGGGAAGGCCGTATGGCTCACCGCGGACGGTTCGCACAGCACCCGGACCGCCAGATGGAGGGAACGTATGACTGCCGCCGCGATCCCCGCCGAGAGCGATATCGCCGGGCACGGCCAGGCTGTGCTCGACCGGGTCAAGAAGGCCGAGTGGCCCGCCGGCACCGGCAGGCAGGTCGCCGAGGCCCTGTGGAGCCTGCATGACATCCTGGGCATTTACGACGGCATCCTGACCGAGGTCATCGATCCCGCGGCCGGGTTCCCCGAACTCGCGCATCAGGACGGCGCTTTGGAGCTGGCCCTGGCCATGGTCGCCGAGGACGTCAGCGCGTGGGCGGCCGAGCTGGACCGCCTCGTACCCGCCCGGGGCCCTGACAGCTGACAAGGACACGGCCGCCACGGGCATGAACAAACGGAGCAAGGTCACAACAGCCTTGGAGCGGGCTTGCGGCGCGCGGTCGGCGACTGGTCAGGTTGCGGTCATACCGTGGGGCTATGAAAGCCGTAACGGAGTCTGCCCGCTTGCTGGTCGTGGACGACGAGGCGACGATCCTGGAGCTCCTGTCGGGCTCGCTGCGTCTGGCGGGGTTCGAGGTGGTGACGGCGGCGACCGGCGCCGAGGCAGTGCGGGCCGCCGCGTCATCCCGGCCGGATCTTGTCCTACTGGACGTGATGATGCCAGACGGCGATGGGTTCGAGGCGCTCCGCCGGATACGGTCCGGGGGTTCCGAGGTTCCGGTGATCTTCTTGACCGCCCGGGACGAGGTGCCTGCCCGCGTCCGGGGCTTCGACGGGGGCGGGGACGATTACGTCACGAAGCCGTTCAGCCTGGACGAGCTGCTTGGCCGCATCCGGGCGGTGCTGAAGCGTACTCGGCCGGACGCTCCCTGTTCGCGGCTGCGCGTCGCCGACCTCGAGTTGGACGAGGATGCGCACGAGGTCAGGCGAGACGATGCCGTCGTCGCCCTGACGCCCACTGAATACCGGCTGCTGCGGTTCTTGATGGTGAACGCGGGCCGGGTGGTCAGCAAAAGCCAGATCCTGGACCATGTCTGGGGACACGACGACCCGGACCGTGACCGCAACGTGGTCGAGCCGTGCCTCAGCTACCTGCGGCGCAAGGTCGACCAGGGGCAGCCGACGCTGATCCACACCGTCCGCGGCTTCGGTTACGTGCTGCGGATCCCGCCCCCGTGAGGATCCCGCTGCCATGAGGACGCGCCGGTGGCCGGCGGCCGTGCGGGGTGCGTCGCTGCGGACCCGGGTGATGGCGGCCGCGGCGCTCCTGGTCGTCTTGACCTCCCTGGTGACCGCAGTACTCGGTACCACGCTGCTGCGCAGCTACCTGCTTTCCAGGACAGACTCCCAGCTGCAGGACTTCGCGACGGTTGCGAAGGGCATCGTGACGCGGCAGCAGCTCCAGCCGAGTGGCAGCAGCCGTCCCCAGGGGCTGCCCTCGCAGTTCCTGGTCGAGGTGATCAGCACGGATGGGAAGGTCAGCATGGCGGGCGGACCGCTGGGCGCTGCGGACGGACCGCCGCTGTCCGCCGCGCAGCTCAGGGATGTCGGCACGCCGTTTACCGCACCAGCCGTGGGTACGTCGGGGACCTCCTGGCGCGTCTTGGTGCAGCAGGTGTCCGGCGGAGGTCATCTGGTCATCGCGACCAATCTCGGCGACCTCAATAGCACGGTCACCCGCCTGGAGGTTGCCGACGCGGTCGCCGCGGCCATAGCCGTCGTGCTGCTCGCTGGCATCGGCCTGCCGCTGTTGCGGGCCAGCCTGGCACCGCTTCGCCGGATCGAGGCGACGGCCGTGGCGATCGCGGGCGGCGACCTCTCCCGCCGCGTTGACCTTACACCGGGCAACACCGAGGTTGGGCGGCTGGCCGAGGCGCTCGACATGATGCTGGCCAGCATCGAGGCCGCCTACCTGGCGCGCGCGGACGGTGAGGCCCGCGCCGTGCGATCGCAGGACCGGATGCGGCGTTTTATCGCCGACGCCAGTCATGAACTGCGGACGCCGCTGACCTCTGTGCGCGGGCTCGCCGAGTACGGCCTGCAGCAGGGCGACGACGCCAGCCCGGAGGAACTCCTGCGGCTAATGGGCCTGGTCGCCCGCGAGGCCGGCCGGATGGGACGGCTGGTGGACGATCTCCTGCTGCTGGCGAGATTCGACGCCGGGCGCGCCTTGGACCGTCAGCCCGTCGACCTGGCCAGCATCGCGGCCGAAGCCGTCCAGCAGGCCCGCCTCGTGGCCGTCGGGCGGCCGATCAAGCTCGAGGCGGCTGAGCCGGTGATCGTGGACGCCGATGCGGAGCGGCTGCGTCAGATTATCGACAACCTGATCGGCAACGCCGTCCAGCACACCCCGCAGCAAACGCCGGTAACGGTGACTGTGTCGATCGCGGCTGGCAGCGTACAGCTGACCATTGCCGACCGCGGGCCGGGCATGACGCAGGAGCAGGCGTCGCACGTGTTCGACCGGTTCTACCGGACCGACGACGCCAGGACCCGTGCCCATGGCGGCGCCGGGCTTGGCCTGGCCATCGCGGCGTCGCTGACCGCGGCCCACGGCGGTGAGCTCACCGTCGACACCAAGCCCGGCGAAGGAGCCGCATTCCACCTGCGCCTCCCGCTGGCAGAGACCCTCAGGTGATCGCAACCGAATCGCAAGGCCAGATTCCTTAACTTTTTTGGGTGGTGGCACGGCGTTATACGGAACGCCAGCGATAAAGCAAGGTCATGCACCTCTAAGCCTCGATCCACCGGCCGAGTTTGGACTGATGGCTGGACGCAATCAGCGGCCGGTTGATTGATCTTGGCTGTGAATAGGGCGTGGGCCTTCTGCCGCTTGCCTGTTCTGCGGCTTGTCCGAGGTTTCTGCTCGGGGGTCGGGGTTCGGGCGGCCGCTGGGGCCGTAGGGGTGCGGTGACCCGGTCCGGGCTGGTCAGGCCGCGGTTGCGGGCGGTCCGCAGGCCGCGGCGAACAGGGTCATCCACTCGTGTTCGCGGTGCCAGCCCTCGGGCAGGTGAAGGGTGATGTGCCCGCGGCCTGACCGGGCGGTGCGGGCGGCGACGCTGATCAGGTCGCGGCGCAGCGTGGCGCCGCGGGCTTTCGCATATGCAAGGCTGGCCAGGGCGCCGGCGGCGCGCAGCAGGTTGTGCGCGATGGCGGCGCAGGCCAGCCACGCGGCATTCGCGGGAAATGAGCCGGACGGCATATGAGCCAGCGGGCCGTCGGTGACGTCGGCGAAGATCTGCTCGACGATGGCGTGGTCGCGGTGCTGCCCCTCGGCCTGGAGGAGCTCGAACGGGGAGCCGGTGAAGACCGCGTGGTACCGCCAGGCCGGGAACAGCTCACCCTGGCCCGCGGTGGCCTGCTTGTTCAGGTCGCGGACCCGGCGGACGATCAGCCGGGCGGTGACCGCCTGGCCCTTCACCGAGGTGAACGCCGTGTACGGGACCTCGGCGACTCCAGCGTCGGAGATCCAGGCGCGCAGCTGGTCATCCCAGATCGCCCGGGGATACTTGATGGCGGTCCAGGCACCCTCGGGGATGGCCGCGATCGCGGCCTTGACCTTGGGGTCCATCGGGACCGTGACGGAGAACCGGGCTCCCGCGCGGCGGATCGCGGCGATCACCTTCGCCACGTAATACGCCGAGTCCATCCGGACCACGATCAGCCCGGTGCACCCGGCTTCCCGCGCCGTGGCGATGGCCCCGGCGGCGAAGCTGGCCGCGCCGCGGGCGGAGGCGGCGTTCCCGCCGCGCAGCCGGGTGGCGGCGATCACCGGCGCCGACAGCGGCGTCGAGACCACCGCGGCCAGCGCGTTCAGCCCGCGGACCAGCAGGCTCTTGCCCTGGATCTTGGTGTGCCCGAACCGGGCGCCCTGCTTCTTATGCCCGTAGACCCGCTTTTGCATCGAGTCGATGTCCACGAACGCCAGCACGTCCTTGCCGGGCAGCAGCGGGGAACGCCGGGCCAGTTCCGCCAGCAGCTGCCGGTTCACCGCCTCCAGCTGGCGGACGTTCCCCCAGGTATAGGAGCGCAGGTGCGAGCCCAGCGTGGACGGCGCGCGGATCCCGCCGAACAGCGCATCCATGGCGCCGTGCCGCAGCAGGTCCATGTCATCGATGCTGTCCGCCCCGCCGATCATCCCGGCGACCAGGCAGGGAACCTTCAGCTGGGCGTTGACCCCGCACGGTCCGCCGGGGCGGACCTGCTCCGCGACCAGCTCGGTGAGCCCGGCCCGCTGGGCCAGCGCCATGACCGGGACCAGTCCGGCCCGCGACACGAGATTGGGGTCATCAAAGGATGCGTCCGTCCGGGCCAGGCCATGCAACAATCGCACTTGACAGGTGTCCTCTCGAACCAGGCGACAGAGCTTAAGACACTCCTATCGTCCCAGTTCAGAGGGCACCTTTCGCATTGACACGCCCAGAAACACCCCTATTTACACGGTGGATCGAGGCTAAGCGCATGAGACCTTAGGCTTACGATCGCTTTGCGCGGATCTCGCGGTCGCGCGTTCCTTGGTCTTTCCTTGCTGGGCGTTTGCCCAAAACTTAGGAACAAAGCGTGTTACGCAATCTATCGGCTTGCTTCCCGGTTTTCCTCCACCGGAGCTTCAGTGTGGGCTGGCATAACTTGGATTAACAGCTCAGACGACAGGGAGTTAAAACAATGTTTTCCAGTAAACGGTCTAAGGTCATCACATCAGGAATAGCGGCCGTCGTGATCGCGGGCGGTGCCTACGGGATCGTTGCCGCCACTTCCAGCAGCAGCACCACCACCACCACGGCCAGCAGCCACGGGTTTGCCGGCGCAACCGGAACCGGCAGCGGATCCAACGCCCGGTCGGGGCCGGCCGCGGGCGGCTCGATCGGCACGGCCAGCAGCGTGTCTGCGTCCGGTTTCACGCTGACGACTTCAGCAGGCCAGAAGGTGACCATCAAGGAGGCGTCCTCCACCACCTACGAGCAGGGGACCAGTCCAGCCTCAATCAGTGCCGTCACCAATGGCGCGCCGGTTCTCGTGCTGGGGACAACCGACAGCACGACCATCACGGCCACCGAGGTCATCGTGCAGCCGCCCACCAGCAGCGCATCCAACCCTGGAGGCAAGGTGATCGCCTACTCCAAGGGGACGCAGGGAGCCTCTGAGACGGTCGGCGCGATCCCGTCGGACTACACCCAGGGGTCAGGGACGCTCGCCAGTGGCACGACCGCGGACAAGGCGACCGAAGCCGCGCTGGCCGCCTATCCGGGTGGCGTTGTCGACCGAGTCGTAGAACTGGGCAACGGCGATTACGAGGTGCACTACATCGGCGTCAACTGGCCCCATCACATCTTCGTCAACCAGTCCTTCGAGGTCATCGGCGCCAACTCGTAGCTGACGGTGCGTCTGCCGGTGACCAGGAAGTTTGAACGGCTACCGCTGGCGGGTAGCGGCTCAGGCCGCTATCCGCACTGAGGCCCGTCCGGGACGACGCCCGTGCTGGCCAATCGCGAACGCCATGGTCAGGCCGATACCGCCACCATGCGCAATTGGCAGGCCTTGATCCTCGGACATTTTTTCGAATTTACTCTGTAGCGAAGCTTTTCGCGGTTGCATGTATGCAGCACGGTCATGCTTTGTCATTGAGCGATATTCATATCGTTACGCCAAAGACGCCGCAGGCCATTACTCACTTCAGCACACTGACTTTCACTGGCCCGAGGCCTGCCAGAGAGCTAGCCCTGAAGCGTGCCTTGCCCACTACCGAATCGATAACATACGTCCGTATGTGATACGATCGTATGCATGGCTCAGGTAGACAGGTTTTCGGTGACGATGCCGCCCGAGGTTGGAGAGGGCGTCCGGCAGGCCGCTGCCCGGCAGGGCACGAGCGTGTCGACGTGGCTTACCGAAGCGGCGGCCGACAAGCTGCGCAATGAGCTCCTCGGCGCTGCCCTGGACCAATGGGAGGCGGAGGACGGCTCGTTCACCCAGGCGGAGCTGGATGAAGCGGCGTCTCGGCTCGGGCTTGCACCGCGTTCGGATGTGGTGTGAAGGCGGTCCTGGACGCAGGTGCTCTGGTGGCGGTTGATCGCCGAAACCGCCTGGTCGGCGCCCAGCTGCGGGTGCTCCAGCAGCAGGGAACGCCGATCCGGGTCAGTTCCGCAGTGGTGGGCCAAGTCTGGCGAGACGGGCGCAAGCAGGCCAACCTCGCCCGGGTGCTGGCCGGTGTCGGCATCGAGGCACTTGGTACGGACGACGGCAAGCGCATCGGCGAACTACTCGCGCTGTCAGGCTCCGCAGATATCGTCGACGCACACGTGGCGCTGATAACAGCGCACGCCGACCTCGTCTTGACCAGCGATCCCGGCGACATTCGCAAGCTACTGCACGCTCGCAGGGTTTCGGCGCGGGTCCAGACCGTGTAAGGCTCCTGGACCCTGCGAATCTCCGCTTCCAGCGGTAAGTTGCGCGTCGCCTATGGTGCTCGCCGGACGCTGCCGGCGGACCCGCTGTCGGCGGCCGAGCTGGCCGACCCGAAGTACGTCGACCCCCTGCTCATCCATATCGCTGAACAGCCGCCCGGGCAGCAGCCGCGCCAAGGCGGCGATCACGGCACTGTCAGCCCCGTCCAGCTTCGGGCGCGGACCTGACGGTGCAGCACCCCGACCTCAGAGGGCATCTAGAGCGTAGACATGACTGTTGGGTGGTCTTGGGGTGTGTTTCGCCATGTTGGCGTTGTCTCGCCGGTTATCCGCTTGGCGGTGTTGTCGATCATCGCCAGGTGGATCAT
>JBEKGC010000298.1:0-8510 GCA_050013055.1 Streptosporangiaceae bacterium | reverse complement strand
ACTTCCTTTTTTGAAGCTACACCCGATCCGCCAGGCAGACAAGGGAACGAGGCGCTGCCTGAGCCGGTCGGCGCAGGTGATCCCGATAAGGCTTTTCTGACCGGTCGCGGTAACGGATTCGCCAACCAGATCGGACCGGACAAGGGGAGACGCAAGCGGGAATGAGAGACAGCCCCCCGCCCCGGCTCACCTGGATGATCTAGTGCCGTAAGGACAATGAAGACACGCGCCATAATACTCACAACCCCAGCGGCGCCCGGTTACCCAGGAACTCGGCAAGTCGCCCGCCACAGAAATTGAATAGCTGAGGTCCGGGCCCGCTGGTTTCGCCGCGTTTCACTGAACCCTATGTACCATAGGGCCGGTTGCCAGCTCGGGCGCCTCCCGCGGGAGCATACGGCGTCTTAGCTTGATCTAATGGTCACGCACCACGACTGGGACATAGGAGGTCGGCCCTCGATGATCACCGCTGCGGACTCAGAGTTCCATCCACGCGACCCGGTGGATCGCACCTGGACGGAAACCATGTTCCTGCCGTTCACCGTGCCGGAGGAGCAGCTCTTCGGGAACGTGTACGTGCTGGCCCGGCCGAACCTCGGCGTCGCCACATCCTCGATCCTGGTGGGACGGGGATTCTGCGCGCAGCCCTACGAGGTCGATTTCACCGATCCTCAGGTGCACCTGCCATGCCCGGCTTCCTTCGCCAAGTTCAGCCTGGAGAACGGGCTTTCCGTCGACGCGCCTCATCCCCGGCACTACGACCTGACCTACCACAATGCTCTCGGGGCGTGCTCCTTTAACCTGTCCTTCCGCGGGATGCATGAGCCGTTCGACCCGGCTGATCCCGCGCAGAACCCGCTGCTCGCAACGGACCGCGCCGCGGCCGACGTCCGCAAGGGTGACGCCTGGGAGAACGGGCATTTCGAGGCCAAGGGCCATATCACCGGGGAGCTTACGCTCCGCGGCCGCCACTACACGGTGGACTGCTACGACGGCATGGATCACAGCTGGGGACCCCGCGCCGAGACCGGAACCAGGTCCGTGGCCTGGGTGTCGGTGAACTTCGGCCCCGAGCTCGCCATGCACCTCGCCGTCCTGCTCACGATCACCGGCGGGGAGGTCCGCTACGAGAAGCTGCGCTTCGGCTTCGTCGTGGAGCACGGCGAGGTTCATCCCGTGGTGGCCGCGGACATCACGGCCACCCATACCCAGATGCTGGCCATCAATAATAAAATCAGGGCCACGGACATCCGGGGGAAGACGTACGAATTCTACGGTACGGCGATCTCCAGCCATCCCTGGTACAGCTTCAATCCCTGCCATGTGAGCTATCAGGGAGTATTCCGCTATCACTGGGGAGACCGGATCGGCTACGGCGAGATGGCGGATATCTTCGGCCTGGATTACCTGGCCGAGCGCATGTCCTGGCACGGCCGTCACAAGAATGCCGGACAATGACCGGGCCGGACCTGACCTGGGGCCTGGATTTCGATATCCAGGACAACCCAGGGCCGGATTTTATCGCCGCGTTGCGAGCTCAGTTCCCGACCGAGCGCGAGGTGGACAAGGTACTCACCCGCAAACTGAGCCGCCGCGCCGGGCCCCCTTATCAGCGCCCGTCGCTCGACGACATGGCCGGGTATCTCGACGACTTCCTGCGGCATGAACTGGGTGGCGCCGACTTCCGCGCGAGTGAGCTGCGCTGGTTCACCGGGGGCGTGTCGAAGATCCAGATCGGGTTCACCCTGGACTGGCAGCCGCCGGGTAAGGAACGCCGCCGGGACCGGCTGGTGCTGCGGATGGATCCGTCCGAGGGGTCGAACGCGACCAGCCGGGCCCGCGAGTTCGAGCTGCTTGGCCTGATGAGCGGCGTCATCCCGGTGCCCGAGACCTTTTTCCTCGACGCGGAGGGACAGTGGTTCCCGGAGCCGGCCATGATCTACGCCTTCGCCCCGGGCGTGACCAAGCCACGGCTGACCCAGACCGGGAAGATCAGCGGGCTCGGCACGGACTTCGGGCCGGAGTACCGCCGCCTGCTGGCACCGCAGTACATCGCGCACCTGGCGCGCATCCACACGACGGACGTCTCGGGCCGGTCCTTCGACACGCTCGACGTGCCGGAGACCGGGACCACGCAGGCGGCCCGGTGGGCGTTGAACCATGCGCTGCGCACCTGGGAGGAGGACCGCGGCGAGGACTCGCCCCTGATGGAGGTGGCCGCCAGCTGGCTGCTCCGGAACCTGCCCACGCTGGACGTGCTGAGCGTGGTGCACGGTGACTACCGGAGCGGGAACTTCCTCTTCGACCCCGACACCGGCCAGGTCAACGCCTGGCTCGACTGGGAGCGGGGCCATATCGGCGACCGGCACAGGGACCTCGCCTGGATAACCCTGCCCACGATGGGGCACTACGACAGCGGTGGCCGCTACTACGTCTGCGGGCTGGTGCCGCTTGATGAGTTCTTCGAGCGCTACTCGGAGGAATCCGGGCTGCCCGTCGATCCCGAACGCCTCCGGTACTACCAGGTGCTGTGCTGCTTCGTGATCATCGTCTCCACGATGGCCTCCAACTACCGCATCGCCCGGCTGGGAAAGTCCCATCAGGACATCTTGCTCACCCGGGTGGAGGGGATGGTCCCGGTCATCTCCCGGCATCTCATCACGCTGCTGAGGCAGGACAGAAAATGATTGACCACAGTGAGAACACGCTGGGGGCAGCCATCAAGGCGCTCCGGTTCACCGTCGCGCCTGCCGTCGACCCCGGCGACGCCCAGGCCGTCGAGCAACTGCGGCTGACCATCGATTTCCTGGACTTTCTCCGCGTCCGGCTCTACGACCTCCATGCCAGGCACCGGTACGAGCTGACCCATCAGGTCAACGTCGCGCGGGCGCTGGCCGATGACGCGAAGCTGGTCTCGGAGCAGGCGGATCTCCGGCTGCAGGCCGCGCTGCGCACGGCCGGCGATGTCATCGGTGATGAAGACGCCCAGACGGGCGACCTGCGGGCCGCGTCGAAGGTCCTGTGGGCGGCCGTCCGCGGCACGATCCGCGAGTCCCGCCAGGCCCCCGACGAGGTCCGGCGGCGGATCGAGGCCAGCGTCGTTCGGATGATTGATCCGCTGGTCACGATGGAGAGCGCGTGGTACCTGCCGTTCGGCTTCGAGCCGGACCCCACATCGGTCCCCGAGCTCGGCGACCTGTTCGGGCATGAGTAGATTCCCTCCGTGAGGATCTTGGTCACCAACGATGACGGGATCGGACGTGGCGGGCTGCGCGTGCTGGCCCGCAGGCTCAGGCGCGACGGTCACGACGTCGTCGTGGTCGCGCCCGCCACCGAACGCAGCGGCAGCTCCGCCAGCCTGGGCGTCGTCGCGAACCACACCATGATCACGGTCGACGACGAGCCAGCGGCGGAGTGGGGCGGCATCCGAGCGCACGCCATCGACGGGCCGCCCGCGGCGGCGGTGCGCGCCGCCTGCGGCGGGGCCTTCGGCCCGGTGCCCGACCTGGTGATGTCGGGGATCAACCCAGGGCACAATACCGGCCGGATCATCATCCATTCCGGCACCGTCGGCGCGGCCCTGACGGCGGCCGCGATGGGCATCGGCGGCGTCGCGGTCAGCACCGCCCGCGACTCGGCCACCGGATATGACACGGCGGCGGAGCTGGCGGCCTGGATCGCCGCCGGCCTGACCGTCCGGAGCCACCCGGCCTTCGCGCTCAACGTGAACGTTCCCAGCGTGCCCATCGAGCGTCTAGCGGGGATAGGCGACGCGGCCCCGGGGCCGGCCGGCATCGTGGAGATAGGCCTGCGGCGGATGACCGATCACCTCCAGGTCATCAGGACCGCGACGGCACCGCCGTTCACCCCGGGCACCGACGCCGACCTGCTGCACCGCGGCCTGGCCAGCCTCACCCCGCTCGCCCTGCCGTGGGCCGGCCCCCAGGGCCCCCCGGACACCGGCGAGCTGGTCGAGTTCCTCGCCCAGCGCCTGGCCGAGGCCCAGGGTCAGTCACGCACTGAGCCGCCGCCTGGCCCCTGACCAGTGCGACTCCGCTGTCTCCAGGATCAGCGCCCTGGACGCTACCGGGTCGAGCGCGGCTTCGGCGAGCATCTGATGCGCGATGCTGTGCAGGTACGTCTCCCGCTCCCCCTCCAGCATGCAGCCGCTCCTCATGTGCTCGGTGCTCACCACATCCTGCAGCATCGCCTCGTTATCCGCCCCGAACCCGAAGATGACAAAGGACTCCCCGAAGACGGCGTGCGGCGCGTCAAGAGGGAGGATCCGCAACGTCAGGTTCGGCCGGTCAGCCTCCCGCGCCAGCTGCTGAAGCTGTTCGTACATCACCTGGTCATCACCGATCCTGCGCCTGAGGACCGATTCATCGAGGACCACCGACACCGCGAGCCCCTCGCGGTTCAGCACTTGCTGGCGTCGCATCCGGACCCGGACCAGCCGCCCGACCATGCCCGGCGGGACGGGCTCGACCCGGCTGTAGCTGCCGATGATGTGCCGCGCGTACGCCTCGGTCTGCAGCAGGCCAGCCACCACGTCGACATGCCAGATCGCGATGGACGCCGCCTCTTGCTCCAGCCCGATGAACTGCTGGTAGTCCTCCGGCAGGCTGCCGGCGAATTCCTCCCACCATCCCTTCTGCGCCGCGTCCTCGGCCAGATCAAGGAGCAGCGCGCGGCGGGGCCCGGTGATCTGGTAATAGTCAAGCAGCCTCTCCACCTCCCGCGGCCGCAACCCGGTCCTGGCCCGCTCATACCGGCTGATCTTGGAGGGCGACCAGCGCAGCGCGGCGGCGACCGCATCCCCGCTTTTGCCCTTGTGCTCCCTGATCCCGCGCAGTTCAGCGGCAAGCCGACGCCGCCGCACCGTGGGACTTGCTGGTGCGATCATCGGGCGTCCCTCCTCCTCGGCACCGCGCGGGCGGACCAGTGCGACTGTCACGCAGATCCCGCGAAACGTGCCCTATAACACTTTTAGTACCCGTCTACTCGCTTATTGTAACCACGGGATCCCGGTCCGGTATACGTCAGTTGACCGATGTTTCTGGCTGCAATTTTCAGTGACATTTGCCGTGCAACCAGCCGGATGCTCGCGCGCCGAGCCGCGGCCGACGACTGGTGGTGCAAGCCTGGTAACTGCGTCATCCGAGCGGGATACGGCGCTGCGGCAGGCTCGTCCGCCGCGGGCCGACGGCGCGTGACCACCAGGGCAGCCGCAGTAACGGCGATGAAAGCGAGCAGCACGAGGACGTAATAGTTACCTGCGATCAGTTCCAGGCCGCGCCAGGTGAACTCGAGGTTGTCCCCGCGGTTCGGCGCGAGCCGCAGCAGCCCGCGGGGAAAGGGCTGTGCCCTAGGATCGTAATCCCCGTTGGGGCCGATGAGCACGGGCCAGAAGCCGAACAGGCCGACGATGACCGCGACCCCGGCGATGCGGTAGCCGAGGCGCCGCGGACCGTACCCGGCCAGGGCCAGCGCGGGGATGACGTAGACGTAGTGGTGCGACCACGAGACCGGGGACACCAGCAGGCCGGTGGCGGCGCAGGTGACCAGGCCGAGCAATTCGTGGCCGCGGCGCCCGGCCACCACTGACGTTCCGAGGCCCACCAGGGCGGCGACGAGCGCCGCCGCCAGCCAGTACGTGTGCGCCTGGTGCCCGGCGTGGGTGAGCCGCAAGATAGTGCCGTACAGGGACTGGTTGAGCAGATGGAACGGCATGCTGCCCGGCTGCTCGAACTGCCCGCCCCAGAAGACCGCGGAGGCGTGCGGCAGCAGCGCGAAGCCAAGGCCGATGGTGGCGGCGAAGGTCAGCGCGCTGACCGCCGCGGCGCGCACCCGCCGCGTGAGCAGCAGGTACGCAATGAAGATCAGCGGGGTCAGCTTGACCGCTGCCGCCAGGCCAATGCCGATGCCCTTACCCCGCGCGCGGTCGGGCAACGCCAGGTCGCCGACCACGAGCGCCAGCAGCACCAGATTGATCTGCCCGAAGAACAGTGTCATCGCCACCGGTTCGAGCCACAGGCTCACCGCCGCGATCGCGAACGCCGCCGCCGCCCTCGCCACGCCCGCAGGCCGGCCGGCGATCCCCAGCGCCTGGTACGCCACCACGGGCAACAGCACGATCGTCACCACCGCCAGCACGACCTGCCAGCTAGCGAAAGACAACCCGCTCGCCACCGCGAACACCAGCGCGGCGAACGGCGTGTAGGTAAACGGCTGCCCGGCGATTCCGAGTCGCAGCGCATAGAGCTCAGCCGGCTGACGCCGCACCGCGAGGCCGGCCGCCCGGTACACCGTCGCGTCGGTCTGCTTCCAGTAGTCCTGCGGGAACGCGTGCACGAGCAGCGCGTAACCAGCCACGGCGAGCAGGAACAACGCGGCCGCCAGCGCCAGCCGGCCGGCCGGCCGGATCCGGGTCACCATGCTCGCCTCCTCGACGGTGCACCTAGCCATCGGCCGGGTGACCTTGCTCCCCGGTACGTAGGCTGGCCGCGGCGTTGTCGTCGGCTCACTGGCATCGGGATCCGCGGGCGTTTATCACGCTCAGGCCGTCGTGGCCAACCGGCGTCGCCGTGAGCCTCTGCTGACGCAAGGCTGCTATCCACGCCCGCTGCTCGGCCGCAATCACGTGCGTGCGGACGAGCCAGATCCGGCCGCAGGCGCTTCGCCGGGCCAGGGCCTGGGACAGGGCGGCGTCGACCCCGGCGGCATCCCGGTTGCGCGCCACCACGATGTCCGGCTGGCCGGGGAAGTATGCCTCGTATCCTTGCAGCACAGCGGCGTCGGCTCGGCGGGCAGGAAGGCCGGCCTGCCAGTAGTAGGCGAAGCCCCAGTTGCTGTTCAGGTTGACCAGGACCACGTCGCCCCGGGCCAGATGAGCGGCGACATAGCGAGCCTGATCGCGCACGTCGTCGCCGGGGATGAGGTGGCTTCGCACGTACGGCTGGGCCTGGACGACGAAGGCCGCCACGGCCAGGACCGCCAGTCCCGCCGCAAGCGTGCCCCTGAGCCGGGGCCGCAGCAGCGAGCAGACCCCGGCCACCCCGATCGCGGCGACCGCGGCGGTGATCGCGAACAGGAATGTCGAGGTCCGGAGGTCAAGGAACGGATACTTCTGCGCTGCGGAGGCCGCGAGCATCTCCGGCCAGAGCACGGCGACCGTGACCGCCGTCGCGGGCCTGCCTAGCCGGAAGATGGTGACGAGCCCGGCGAGGACCAGCGGCAGCGCCAGCCAGGCCGGGCCGAGGCCGAAATAGGCGCCTACGGTATCGAAATGGGAGGTCAGGAACTCTATGCCGGCCTGCGCGCCATGGCCGACAGGGAAGTAGAAGTTGCTCCAGTACGCGGTGAGCCCGGGCACCGCCGCGCGGGCGTCGAATCCCTCGTACACGCCGAGCATGAGGACGGCCGTGCCCGCGCCGACGGCGGCCACCTCCGCGAGCCGGCGCCAGGCCCGCTGGGCGAGCTGGACCACGCACACCGCCCCGAACGCCGCCACGCCAGCGAAGGCTGAGGCGTCGCTGAACAGCATGCCGCCCCAGACGGCCGTCGACAGGGCGACCAGGCCCGCCCGCGACCAGTCGCGCTCGAGCCGCGAGGTCAGAGCCAGAACGAGCAATGCCATGCAGGCGTCGGCGGTGTACTGCTTCAAATCGTCGCGCACCAGCATCGCGGGCACCAGGAGTACGGCGGCCCCGGCCAGCAGCCCGGCGGCGACCGAGACCTCCGGCCGTGGCCAGCCGAGCCTCCGGCCGAACCAGTAGGCGATCACGACCGCGGCACCGGCGAAGGCGAGGGGTAGGAGCCGGGACGTCTGCTCTCCTCCTACGGTGAGGAGGCGCATCAGCACGGACCAGCCGATCGGCGTGCTTGAGGTCGTGGCGGGCAGCTGCGACAGCGGGAACCGGCTGGTGACGGCCACCCAGGCCTCGTCGTTCCAGAACGGCTGCCTGAGCAGGTATCCCACGTCGTGGACGACCAGGACGAGCAGGCCGAGCAGGAGCACGGCCAGCGTCTCGGCGGTTCGTCGCCACCGCACTGCCTGACGCATGCGGGCGCGCAGACCTGTGGCCGCGGCACCGGACTGCGCCGGATCCGTGCCCGAGCTGGCCCGGCGAGCTTGCGGATGAATCATGTGGCGGCGATCTGCGGACCGTTAGCCGCGGCGGGCCGCGAACCGTTCCCGCAGCAGGATCCACAGCGCCTCGACCCCGTCGCGCGCGGTGAGCTTCTTTCCGGCCTCGCGGCTGCGGGCCCGGTAGCTGATCGGGACCTCGTAAGGCCTGACCCCTCGCCGCAACAGCTTCCCGGTAACCTCGGCCTCCATGCCGAAACCGGTCTCGCGGATGCCAAGCGCACGGTACAGCTCGGTCGGGATCAGCTTGAAGCAGGTCTCCAGGTCGCTGATGTAGCAGTTGAACAGCACGTTGGCGAAGGTCGTCACCCCCTTGTTCCCCAGCACGTAGGCGTAGGAGTAGGCGTTGTGACTGCCGAAC
>JBEKGC010000297.1:0-15101 GCA_050013055.1 Streptosporangiaceae bacterium | reverse complement strand
CTGAGCTTGTCCTTGACCGTGGTGTCGAACGCGCCGAACAGGGCGGTGGCCGCGAGCACGGCGGTGGCGATCGCGATGCCCTTGGTGATCGCCTTGGTGGTGTTCCCGATCGCGTCCAGCTGCGTCAGCACCCGGGCGCCCTCGCCCTCGACGTCGCCCGACATCTCGGCGATGCCCTGGGCGTTGTCGGTCACCGGGCCGAACGAGTCCATGGTCACGATCACGCCGACCGTGGTGAGCAGGCCGGTGCCGGTCAGCGCCACCGCGAAGAAGGCGATCTGCGGGTTGTCGTACGCGAGCAGGTAGGCGCCGAAGACCGCGGCACCGATCAGCAGCGCCGCGTAGACGGCGGACTCCATGCCGGTCGAGATCCCGGACAAGATGACCGTGGCCGCGCCGGTCTCCGAGCTGTCGCCGATGTCACGCACCGGCTTGCGGGTCGTCTCGGTGAAGTACCCGGTCAGCAGCTGGATGGCGCTGGCCAGCACGATGCCGATGATCACCGCGCCGATCGCCAGCAGGCGCGGGTTCCCGACGTGGTGCAGAACCGTGGGCTCGGTGACGCCGGTCAGCTTGCTGAAGGAGTCAGGCAGGTACCAGAACGCGGCCCCGATGACCAGCACAAGCGAAATGATCGCCGAGACGAAGAAGCCGCGGTTGATGGCGGTCATGCCGCTCCGGTCGCCCTTGCGGGGCTCGACCAGGAAAATGCCGATCACGGCGGTGATCACGCCGATCATCGGCACGATCAGCGGGAAGACCAGGCCGTAGTTGCCGAACGCCACCTTGCCGAGCAGCAGCGAGGCGACCAGCATCACCGAGTAGGACTCGAACAGGTCGGCCGCCATGCCCGCGCAGTCGCCCACGTTGTCGCCCACGTTGTCGGCGATGGTCGCGGCGTTGCGCGGGTCGTCTTCCGGGATGCCCTTCTCGACCTTGCCGACCAGGTCGGCGCCCACGTCCGCGGCCTTGGTGAAGATGCCGCCGCCGACCCGCATGAACATCGCCAGCAGGGCGGCCCCGAAGCCGAAGCCCTCGAGCACGTCGGGCGCGTTCCCCTTGTAGATCAGCACCACCAGGGCGGCACCGAATAGGCCGAGGCCGACGGTGAACATGCCCGCCACGCCGCCGGTGCGGAACGCGATCCGCATGGCCTGGCGCTGACCGCCGCCGGCCTCGCGGGCCGCCGCGGCGACCCGGACGTTGCCGCGCACCGCCAGGGACATACCGGTAAAGCCGGTGAGCGCGGAGAAGCCGGCCCCGACGAGGAAGAAGACGGAGCGTCCCCAGCGCACCCCGCCGGTGTCGGCGGGCAGCAGGAGCAGGACGAAGAAGATGATGACCACGAACACGCTGAGGGTCCTGAACTGCCGACGCAGGTAAGCCGCCGCGCCTTCCTGGACGGCGAGTGCGATCTCCTGCATCCGCTCAGTGCCCTTGCTGGCCGCGAGCACCTCCCGCACCAGCAACGCAGCCACGCCAAGCGCGAGCAGGGCCACGACCGCGACGACGATCACCCACGTCAGGTTGGAGCCGCTCACACTGACGGGGTCCGCCGCCAGCGCGGAGACATGCCTGAACATTCGACCTCCTGGAATCCGAACGACGACGACTGCCGATCGGGACTAACGAGTGGCCGGGAGTCTACGCACGCCCGGGACGAACCACGAACACCAGACCATTCCTAACAATTTCGTTACCTTCTCGTAATCAATACGAGAAGAGAGCGCAACACTATGTTAAGACGGCCAGGCTGACATGTTAAGACAGCCCAGGTTGACCGATCAGGTCCAGGGCACTCGGGCGGGTCGGCCGGTTCAGGCCCGGACGGCCGACGGCCAGCTCATCCGGACGCTGACGCCGTCGCTCGTCGACGAGACGTGCACGTCATCGGCCAGCCCGGAGATCACGGCCAGCCCGAATCCGGCCGGAATCACGCCATCGTCATCGGCGGGGGCGACCTCCACGACCGGGGCATTCCCCGCGCCGTTGCGGTGAGCGGCGGCGGCCGAGACCGCGGACGCGGTCGGGGCGTGGTCGCTCACCACGACGACGAACCGCTCGCCCTGGTCGATCATCTCGAGCCTGACCGGCTCCGCCGGGCAGTGCCTGCGATGCGCCTCGACCGCACGCGAGCAGGCCTCGCCCACGGCGAGGCGCACCTCATCAAGCAGGGCTTCGTCCACGCCGCTGCGCCGCGCGACCGCGGTGGCAACCAGCCGCGCGGTACGAACGTGCGCGGGCAGCGGCGTGAACGTTACTTCAACGGTGGCCATCTGATGAGGTCTGACCCGTTACTTCTCGAGCTTCTTGGCCGCGATGGCCTGGTCCACCGTCTCGTGGATGCCGAAGACCTTCGTCAGCCCGGTGATCCGGAAGATCTTGAGTATCCGCTCCTGCGTGCAGACCAGGTCCAGGGAACCATCGTGCGCACGCACTCGCTTCAGCCCGCCGACCAGCACGCCGAGCCCGGTGGAGTCCAGGAACTCGACCTTCTCCATGTTGACGACGAGTTGGTAGTTGTTCTTGTTGACCAGATCGATGAGCAGCTCACGGAGCCGCGGCGCCGTGTAGACGTCGATCTCGCCCTCGACGTCGACGACCTCGATACTGTCCTTGTTGTAGTGACCCAGCTTCAGATCCACAAATCCTCCAGCGCCATGCAAGGCGTCATCTCAAACGTCCAGGCCCCGCCGCGCGGGCTAACCAAGCCAGAGCCTAGGGCGTGATCCTCTGCGGCATTCAACCACGCTCTGGTGTCATGTCTATACGAAATCATGCCTCCGGGCATCCCCCAACGGATGACACACTGAAAACCTGTGTCCACGATCACCCCCGTTCCCCCGGCCGGACCCCCGGCCTTCCCGGTGGAACTTCCCCCCGGCCGGACGGATAACCGCGCCCTGGGCATCCTGCTTGACTGCGCCCGTGCCGGGCAGCCCGTGCACGTGGAGCACATCCCGGCCCGGGCCGGGCGCCAGGTCGCCTGGCCGCCGTGGGTGCCCGCTGAGGTCATCGGCGCCTTCACCGCCCGCGGCATCAGCGCCCCGTGGAGCCATCAGGCCGCCGCCGCATCGCACGCCCAGGCCGGCCGCAGCGTGATCATTTCCACCGCGGCCGCGTCGGGCAAGTCGCTCGGGTACCTGCTGCCCGCGCTCACGTCGGTGCTGGCGGGCGACACTGTGCTTTACATCACGCCCACCAAGGCCCTGGCCGCCGACCAGCTCGCCTCGATCCGGTCCCTCGGCCTCCCGGGCGTGCAGGCCGCGACCTTCGACGGCGACTCGACCCGGGCCGAACGGGACTGGGCGCGCAGCCACGCCAGGTACCTGCTCACCACCCCGGATATGCTGCACCGCGCGCTGCTCCCCCGCCATGCTCGCTGGTCGGGCTTTTTCAGCCGGCTGCGCTACGTGATCATCGACGAATGCCACGGATACCGCGGCGTCTTCGGCTCGCACGTAGGCCACGTGCTGCGCCGGCTGCGGCGGGTGGTGGCCCATCACGCCGCCCCGGGCCAGCCGCCGGGCGCGGCGCGGCCGGTGTTCGTGCTCGCCTCGGCGACAGTCGGCACCCCCGGTGTCTGCGCCCGGCTGCTGACCGGGCTGGACGCCGAGGAAGTGACCGAAGACGGTTCACCCCGCGGCCCGCTCGCCTTCGCGCTCTGGGAACCACCGCTGACCGACCGCCGGGGCGAGGCCGGGGCCCGGCTCCGCCGGACGGCCACCGCGCAGGCGGCGGACCTGCTTGGCCAGCTGGTCAGGGAGAACGTCCAGACCCTGGCCTTCATCAGGTCCCGGCGCGGCGCCGAGGCGGTCGCGCTGGCCGCGCGCAGGTCGCTCGGCGCCCATCAGGCGGGAGCGAAGGTGGCGGCCTACCGTTCCGGATACCTGCCAGAAGACAGGCGGCGGCTGGAGGCGGAGCTCAACGAGGGCCGTCTGGTCGGGCTGGCCACCACCACCGCACTGGAACTCGGCGTCAACGTCACCGGCCTTGACGCGGTGCTCATCGCGGGCTGGCCAGGAACCTGGGCCTCGCTGTGGCAGCAGGCCGGGCGCGCCGGGCGCAGCGGAAGGTCGGCGGCCGCGGTCCTCATCGCCCGCGACGACCCGCTCGACACGTACCTGGTGCGGCATCCGGAACTGCTGCTGCGGCATCCGGTGGAGGCCACGGTCCTGGACCCGGGGAACCCCTACGTGCTGGCCCCGCACCTGTGCGCCGCCGCCGCCGAGCTGCCGCTGACCGAGCATGATCTCGACATCTTCGGCCCGGCGGCCCGGCCGGTCGTCGATGACCTCACCAGGACAGGACGGCTGCGCAAGCGGCCGGCCGGCTGGTTCAGCATGCGCAGGGACGTGACCGCGGCGGGCCTGCGCGGCGCCGGGCTGGCGCCGATCCGGGTGGTGGAGGAGGCGACCGGGCGGCTGATCGGCACGGTGGACGAGCCTTCCGCGCACCTGATCGTCCACGACGGTGCCGTCTATGTTCACCAGGGCGACAGCTACCTGGTACGGCGGCTCGACCTCGCGGACCGGGTCGCCCTGGTCGAGCCGGGCGATCCCGGGTACACCACCACGGCCAGGAACCTGACCGAACTCGAGGTCAGGGGCGAGCTGCGCGCTATGACCTGGGGTGAGGCCGAGGTCCGTTTCGGCGATGTTCAAGTGACGCGCCAGGTGGTCAGCTTCGCCAGGCGGCGCGCGGACACCGGCGCCCTGCTCGGCGAGACACCGCTGGACCTGCCGCCCCGCCAGCTGCGGACCCGGGCCGTGTGGTGGACCGTTTCCGAGGCCCAGCGGGACCGGCTCGCCGCCGCCGGAATCGACCTCGGCGGGGCCGCCCATGCGGCCGAACATGCCTCGATCGGCCTGCTCCCGCTCTTCGCCACGTGTGACCGCTGGGATGTCGGCGGTGTCTCCGCTGACACCCATGCCGCGACTGGACGGCTCACCGTTTTTGTCTACGACGGCCATGATGGCGGGGCCGGATTCGCCGAACGCGGCTTCCAGGCCGCCCAGGATTGGCTTGGCGCCACCAGGCAGGCCATCTCGAGCTGCGGGTGCGAAGCCGGCTGCCCCTCCTGCGTACAGTCTCCCAAGTGCGGAAACGCCAATCATCCGCTGTCCAAACGAGGCGCGGTCGCCCTGCTCGGCATTCTGCTGCGCGGCTGCCCGCAGGGCTGAAACGAATTAGGCGGTCCAATCGTTTTCTGGCTATTGGGGCCGCCGCGGCTAAACCACGGGTGACCGGAAGCGGTCGAGTATTCCGGAGTTCGCGGCGTTGGCGATGGTGAACTGGCGCACTAACAGTCAAGTGGCGTAAGCACACAGAGCGTCGCGAGTGAACCATAAGAAACGGGCGTAACAGCCAGAAATAAGGAGGCGGGCCCCGCCGGGGGGGAGAGCGGGGCCCGCGCGTACGGTCCGGCCCTGGGGGGGGAGGCCGGCGCCGTCCTTATAGGAAGCTTATCCGCAAAGAGCTCGATGGTCGACCACAGGTGTCGTATCGACCACCGGCGGCGTATCACCACACGTGCCCTCATGCGGCTTCAGCCAATCGAATTACAACATATGCCGCTGGGCCTGAGAAGGGTCTATGACGAGATCGCTACCGTCTGGTACGGATTTTTTATCTGGTCTCACTATGTAAGAACGCTGCTTGAAGCCGCTTTCGGCGCTTGATCACTGTCCGCAAACGGGTCCTGTATACGATCTCACCCGTCCTCACGTGCCCAAACGAGCCAGCGGCCACTCCGTCAGGTCGGCCCTCAAGCCACCAGTTAACGGCATGTGACCAGCGGGACTGATTGAGATCACGAATTGGTCACACCCCCGGCTTTCCTCGCGGGGGATTTGGACGTACAACTGTGTTACGGGCGTCGAGGCGTCCGGGCACGGCAGCCAGGTACCCACGCGCGACCAGCCGCGGGAGGCGTGTCAAGCCAGGTCAGGCCGACCTGACTGACAAAGAAGGTGCACGCTTGGTAGCCAGGTCTGACGTGGATTTCGCAGCGGCGCCCCGCCAGGGGCGCCGCTCGCTATGTGCGCCCCGCCAGATTCAGCCCGCGGTGGCCCCGACGGCCGGGCACGTTCCCGGCGCAATTGTGACCCTTCGTCGGGTAAATCGTTACCCGGCCCCCGCGCCGCAGGCGCCCCGGCCCCCCTCCCCGGGCCGCCACCCGTCCGTCCCTGAGCGCAAAACGGTGCTGGGCGTAGGGTGAAACGCCCGGCTGGGACGGGATGCTGCCATGATGGCGGACAAGAACGCTAGCCTTGTCCTTGGCCAAACCTGCTCTAGCCCCCGAGGAGATATCGGGCGCGGACACTTATTTGCCGTACCGAGCACGGATGAAGGTCCGCACGATGGGAGATGGACTCGATGGTCCGCAGCGAAACGCCGGAACCCGCCGGCGGTGATAAGTCACTCGGGGATCTGGTGGCCCTGGCGGCCAAGGATGTCTCCCAGCTGGTCAGGTATGAGATTGAGCTGGCCAAGACCGAGCTGAAGGGCGACGTCCGCCGGGTCGGCCTGGCCGGCGCGCTGGCGGGTGTCGCCGCCTTCGTCGGGTGCCTGGTGCTCGTTCTTTTTTGCATCGCCTTCGCCTACGGCCTTATCGCGCTCGGCATCTGGACCTGGGCGGCCTTCCTCATCGTCGCGGGCGTCTGCGTCCTGCTGGCGGCGGTGGCGGTGGGTATCGCGCTGCTGAAGCTGCGGCACCTGTCCGGCCTGCGCAAGACGAGGAAGACCGTCACGGAGGGACTCGGGATGCTTCGCCCCGACGGCCAGCAGCCCGAGATCACGGCCGGCCAGCCCCGGTGAGGTGAGTCTGATGGCCGTGGGCACGGATGCCGCTATAGCGATCAGCGGCCCGTGGACGCACCGGTCGGTGAGCGCCAACGGAACCCGGTTTCACGTCGCTGAAGCCGGCGACGGGCCGCTTGTGCTCTTGCTCCACGGGTTCCCGGAGTTCTGGTGGACCTGGCGCCATCAGCTGGTCGGCTTGCCCGGGGCGGGCTTCCGCGGCGTGGCGGTGGACCTGCGCGGCTACGGCGGGAGCGATAAGCCGCCGCGCGGCTATGACCTGGTCACAGCCGCCTCCGACGCGGCTGGCCTGATCCGGTCCATGGGCGAGGCGAATGCGATCGTGGTCGGCCACGGGCTAGGCGGCCTGATCGCCTGGACGCTGGCGGCGTACTACCCGAAAGTGGTCAGGCGGCTCGCCGTCGTCTCGATGGCGCATCCGCTGCAGATGCGGGCCGCCATGTTCACCGACCTGCTTGGCCAGGGTCGCCGGATGGGTCACGCGTTCGGATCGCAGCTGCCCGTCCTGCCCGAGCGCCAGCTGCTCAGGGACGGCGCCGTGCGGGTGGGCCGGCTGCTGGAAACCTGGTCCGCGCCCGGCTGGCCGGACCGCCCCACCGAGCAGGTTTATTCCCAGGCGATGCGGATACCTTCTGTGGCCCACTCCGCGCTGGAGTATCAGCGCTGGCTCGCCCGCAGCGCACTGCGGCCAGACGGCCTGCGGTACGCCCGGCACATGCGTGCGCCGATCCAGACGCCCACCCTGCATCTGCACGGCGCGGTGGATCCCTGGGTCCTGCCGCAGACCGCTCGCGGCGCCGGGCGGTACGTCGACGGCCCCTACCGCTGGCGAGTGATCGACGGCGCCGGTCATTTCCCGCACGAGGAACGGCCGGACGCCTTCGACACCGAGCTCTTCGGCTGGCTGGCCGATCCGGAACCGGAGCGGTGAACCGGGACCGCGACCCCGCGGGCCGCCCCAGGAATGCGCGCCCCCGCGACGGCCTCGGCCGCCCCCTCGCCCGCCCGCAGGCCGGTACCCCGCAGGCCGGTCAGGACGGCCGGGACGATCGGGACGATCGGGTTGGGCTGCCCGACGACCTGGTCATCACCGGGCCGGATGCTGCCAGGCGCGCGGACCAGCTGCTGCGCGCGGGACGCCCGTTTCACGCCCACGAGGTCCTCGAAGCGGCCTGGAAGTCCGGGCCGCCCGGCGAGCGTGACCTGTGGCAGGGGCTGGCTCAGGTCGCAGTCGGGCTGACGCACGCGCACCGGGGTAATGCCCGCGGAGCCGTCACGCTGCTCAGGCGAGGCGCCGACCGGGTCCGCGCGTACTGCGACCGGATGGCCCCGCCGGATGGGCGCGGCCATCCGTACGGCATCGATACCGCGGCCGTCCTGGCGGCCTGCGACGAACTGGCCGCACGGATCGAGGTGCGCGGACTGGCGGGCATGACCGGCGAAGATCTCCGGCCGCCGCTGCTGGCGGCCGGCCCGGCTGCTGGCCGGTAGGTGCCCGGCAGGTTCGCCTGGCCCGTCAGTCGCAGCCCATGGTGGAGACCGCCGTCGTGGACACCTGGTCCGCGGTGAGCGCGAAGCCGGTGTCGGAGACCCCCGTGGCCTCGGCGAACACCACCCCGTCGACGGTGCCCTGCGGTGACAGCAGCGGGCCGCCTGAGTTGCCCGGCTGGACCACCGCCCTGATCTCGTAGACCTGGCGGGTCACCATGGACGTCTGGTAAATGTTCGCACCCTGCGCGGTCTCGATGCCGCCGATCCTGGCCGCCACGGTGTGCAGGTACTGGGCGTCGAGGGGGTAGCCCGCCACCACCGCGCTGTCACTGGGGCTCGCCTGCCCGGCGAACTGCAGCGGGGTGAGGTCAAGCCCCGGCACGTCCAGGACGGCCACGTCGACCTGAGGGTCGTAGAACACCACCGTGGCATTCAGCACGCGGCCCGTGGTGGTCGTCACCGTCTGCCGCAGCGTCACCCCGGCGACCACGTGCGCGTTGGTGAGGATGTGGTCAGGTGAGATGACGAAGCCTGAGCCCTCGATGGACTGCTGGCAACTCGGCGCCACGCCCTGCACCCGGACCACCCGGCTGCGTGCGGCCAGGAATCCCGGGCTGCTGAGCACGCCGTCGTCCGGGGCCGGGATGGCCAGGATGCGCTCCGTGCCGATTCCGCTGAACACCTCGGCGTAGGTGCTGTTGCTGGCCAGCAGCCGGCGGAAGTCGGAAAACATGGTCTTGGCCGGCGACGGCATGAACTTGTCCAGCGTCTGAAGCGCCACCGAGTCGTTCACCTGCCGATCCACCTGCGGGAACGGGGACTCGACCAGCACCGACCCCACCACCCAGACGATCAGCAGCACGGATACCACGCTGACCGCGGCGCCGCCGACAGAATCAAGGACCGTTGCCGACCGCCAGGTCACGGTGGACCGCATGGCGGCTCCGATGGCGGACGCGATGAACTGCCCGAGGACGGCAAAGCTGACCAGCAAGACGACGGCCACGATGTCTTGCTGGTTCTGCCCGCCGACGAGGGCGCGGGAGATGTCCGGGCCGTACTCCGCGCCGAGCAGCGCGCCCCCCACGAAACCGAAGAAGCTGAGAATGCCGACGATAAAGCCCTGCCGGTAACCAGAGACCGCGAACGCGGCGACAACCACGATCAAGATGAGGTCGAGCACATCACCGCGCACGCCTTCACCGTATAGCTTTCTGCCCGGTCCCTGGCGCGCCCGCGTGGGTCACAGGTCGATGACCTTGGCGATATCCCAGGGCTCCTCCCAGCCGGCCAGCGCGAGCAGGCGGTCGACGAGCACGGCGGTGAATCCCCAGACGAGCATCCCCCTGACCCGGAACGCAGGCGTGGTCCGCCCGTCGCGCACGCGCACAAGCAGCCGCGCGGCGGGGTCGGCCAGTTCAGCCACGCTGACCCGCTCCACCGCCGCCACCTCGCCCGCGTCGACCGGTGCGACCGCCGACGGCCGCCGCCACCACGCCAGCACAGGTACGACCCGGAATCCGGTCCGCTCGATGAACATCTCGGGCAAGATGCCGACCACGTCGATGCCGTCCGGGTCGACGCCCACTTCCTCGGCCGCTTCACGCAGCGCCGCCCCGACCGGCCCTTCGTCCCCGGCGTCGATGGCACCACCGGGGAAGGCGGGCTGGCCCGCGTGCAGCCGGAGCCCGGCGCTGCGCTGGATAAGCAGGAGATCGGGGCCGTCCGGTCCGTCGCCGAACAGGACAAGCACCGCCGACGGCCTGCCGCCGGCCGCAGGCGGCAGGATCAGCGGGGGTAGCTCCATCTGGGCCGCCGCGGCCGCCAGCTCACGCAGCCACGCTGGAACCGCCACGGCGGGCGTGGCCTGCGGGGTTTGCGGGGTCGAGCCGCCTGAGGTCACGAGAACGGGCCGGACTTGACGAGCTTCGCCGCCACCTCCGGATCGACGGGACCCTCGCCGTACGAAGGGCACAGCCGGGCCAGCGCGCAGGCACCGCAGGCGGGCTTACGCGAGTGGCAGACCCGGCGCCCGTGCCAGATCAGCCGGTGCGACAGGATCGTCCAGTCCCGCCGCGGGATGAGCGTAGCCACCTCGGCTTCCACCTTCTCCGGCTCGGTGCTTGTGGTCCAGCCGAACCTCCTGGCCAGCCGCCCGAAGTGGGTATCCACGGTGATCCCCGGGATACCGAAGGCGTTGCCGAGCACCACGTTGGCGGTCTTCCTGCCCACGCCGGGCAGGGTGACCAGATCGCGAAGCCGTGGCGGCACCTCACCGCCGAACCGTTCGCACAGCGCCTGCCCGAGCCCGATCAGGCTGTTGGCCTTGGCGTGGTAGAAGCCGGTCGACTGAATGATCTTCTCCAGCTCATCGCGGTCAGCGGCCGCGTACTCGGCGGCGGTGGTGTACCGCGAGAACAGCATCGGGGTCACCAGGTTGACCCGCTTGTCCGTGGTCTGCGCGGACAGGATCGTCGCGACCAGCAGCTCAAGCGGAGAGGTGAAGTCCAGTTCGCAGTGGGCGTCCGGATAGAGCACAGCCAGCTCCCTGTTGATCCGGCGCGCACGTCTGACCAGGGCGGTATGCGAAGGGGGCTCAGCGATCACGAACCCAGCTTAGGGCTGATGGTGCACCGCACATGCAGCCGGATCGTACGGACCCGGCGTAAGCCGGGCCGTCAGCGGGCGGGCCACCGGATCGGCCGGATCAAGGTGGCGGCCGAGCACCACGATGGCCACGTGGCTGGCTCCGGCCAGCTTGAGCGCGGCGGCGGCAGACTGGGCGCTGGCACCCGAGACCCAGCTGTCGTCGAGCAGCAGCACGCTGGCTCCCGCCGCCAGATCGGCGCGGAACCGGTGCACGTCGAGCTCGCGGCCCTGGCATCCCGGCCGGATGACCAGACGGCTCGACGGCAGCCGCAGGTACGGCGCGGTCAGCTCGAGCAGCGGGTGGGACCCCGGGCGGCCGCATCCGGTCGGCACCACGGCCAGCCGGCCGGGCGCGGGCATCCGCCCGTACGGCCAGACGCAGCCACCGTGATCATGCAGGAAGGCGACGAGCAGCGCCAGCAGCGAGGCCCGCGCGCTGGCGCTCGGCACCGGCCAGGTTTTGTAGCGCCACAGATCGGCCGACAGGGCGGTTCGCTTGACCGCGTAGGAGATGGGGACTACGACGTCGGCGAGCAACCCCGGAGCCAGGCGAACATGGCGTTCGCATTGATAGCAGCGGGCACGTCCGGGTCGCACCGGGCCCCGGCAGACCACGCAGGCCGACCCCTGGGCCGGATGGGCGGCAGCGGGCTCGACAGGATAGATGGCGGGCACCGCCGCCCGCAATCGCCGCCACCCGTCGTGGACGGCCGGATCACCGACCCAGGCCGGGACGCCGCACGCGTTCGCTGTCACCGGAACCCGCCGGCCACGGTCAGCATCATCGGCGCGAGCATAGGCCGATGCTACGAACCGCTACCGTCAAAACCGGGCTCGACCCCCTTCCGGAAGGGGCGGAGCAGGGGACATGTGGCCTGGAGCCGGTTACGTTGCTGGTCAGGCCAAGCGGACTGGGAGGGATTCCAGGCCGTTCATCAGGCTGACGGGAAGGAGTCTTCGTCGAGGGACTCCAGCTGCGTCGCGTCCGTCACGTTCCACACGCTAGTTCGCTGGTTGCGCGATCACCATCGGATTTTCCGGGCCCGGCGGGTCACCCGGCGCCCCGGAGCGCCGCACCCCGGCCGCCGCCCCCGCCAACCCCGCCGCTCCCCGCACCCAGAACCCACCCGTCACAACTATCGAAAAAAATCGTGGAATATTTGGCTTACCTGGAAGATTTGGTACCCTATGATTGCCCGAATCATCCGTGGAAGCCCTATTTTCCACGAGAACCGGACAGCCCGGCCCGCATGACGCCCGGCCGGACCGGGCACGGCATACATCTCGTATCACCACCCCCAGCAGCCACCGCGCCACCAGCAAGACCGCGATGGACCCGCGTCCCCGGGCAAGCGTGAAGCCCCGGAGGCTACCAGCCAAGTCTCGCCCTTAACCCGCCTGCTTCTTCGTGATGCGGCAGAATGATCCCAGCCAGGAAGGCGGCCGGGCACTAGCGCGGCATCTCCGCTGCCTGATGCGACTCAGGGCAAGGACCGCGTGTGACCAACAGGAGCGAAACGGTACTGTCCGGCGGGCATACCGCGGGTGACGGTAGCGCCGTCGCCGTCGGCCTGGGCCACGCGGGCGGGCCGACGGGCTCCCGCCTCGACCGGGTCGTGAGTGCGGTCACCGATGTGGTGCGCAGGCACTGGGTCCTCGGCCTGCTGCTGGCGGCCGGGCTGGTGCTGCGCACCGTCACCCAGGTCGGATACGAGCCCGCGCTGCTGTTCATCGACTCCAAGAAGTACATCTTCGGGACCGACATCGACAGCAACGGCCTGGGTTCTTTCGATCCCCTCGGCTACACGCTGCTGCTGCTCGGTCCGGTGCTCGCGGTCGCGAACCTGGCCTTCGTCGCGCTGCTTCAGCATGTCCTCGGGATGGCGATGGCGGTCGCGCTCTACGCGCTGATGCGGCGCCGCGGCGTGGCCCGCTGGCTCGCGGCGCTGGCCGTGGCGCCGGTCCTGCTCGACGCCTACCAGCTGAACGCGGAACAGACGATCATGCCCGACGTGCTGTTCGAAGCACTGCTGGTCACCGGGATCGTCCTGCTGCTCTGGCGGCCCCGGCCCGGGCTGGCCCTGATCGCCGCGGGCGGGCTCGCGCTCGGTACGTCCGCGCCGGTCCGCCAGGTGGGCGAGGCGCTGATCGTGCCCGCCCTGATCTACGTGCTCGCCGCCACCCGGGGCTGGCGCACCCGCCTGCTGCACGGCACGGTGCTTACCTTCTGCTTTGCGCTGCCGGTGGTTGGCTACATGGGCTACTCCGCCGCGATCCTGCACTACGGGTTCGAGATGTCCAACATGGGCGACGCGTACCTGTACGGCCGGACGGCGCACGCCGCCGACTGCGCCACGCTGAAGATCCCCGCCGGCGAACGGCCGTTGTGCCCAAGCACGTCCGTGGCCGCCGCGCTGGGCGTGGACGGGCTGGTCAACAACGGGGACGCGCCGCGGGTGCTGTACCAGCCGGTCAACGTCCGGCTCGGCGTGCTGATCAACACGCTGCCGCTGCAGCGGCAGTTCGCCTACAGCGTGCTCAGGCAGCAGCCACTGCGGGTGGCCGGCGACATCGCCCGCGACTCGGTGAAGATCTTCGCCCTGACCAGGGACGGCGCGACGGGCGACACCGCCATCGCGCGCTGGCAGTTCCAGGCCAGCTATCCCTACTTCCCCCCCGGCATCGCCCCCTACGGCGGGAACAGTGCCAGCAACATCTTCGCCGCCACCGGGGGCGGGACCGCCCGCGTCAACTCCACGGCCGCCACCGTGCTGCGGGACTACCAGCTGCACGGCGGGTACACGCCAGGACCGGTTTTCGGCGTCGCGCTGCTGGCCGGGATCGCCGGGATCTTCACCTTCGGCCGGCGCCAGGACCGGGGCCAGGACCGGGACCGGGGCCAGAACCGGCGCCGGGACCGGGACGACGCGCAGCACCTGGCGCTGGCCTGCCTGCTGATCACCGCCTCGGCGGCGGCCGTGCTGCTCGGCGCGGACCTGTACGAGTTCTCCTGGCGTTACCAGCTGCCCGCGCTCGTCACCCTGCCCATCGCGGGCGCGCTCGGCGCGACCGCGATCGTCAGGCAGCTGCGGGCCGCCCGGAGCGGCGGGCACCTGCGGGCGGTGGCCGACGCCCCCGACGGTGAGCTGGCCGTCACCGGATCCGAGCAGGTGGCTTAGCCGATGGCGGCCGCACCGGAGGATGCGGATGTGCGCAGGCTCGCGTCCGAGGTCGTCTACGAGGACAACTGGATGCGGCTGCGCCGGGATCAGATAGAGCGACGCGACGGTACCCGCGGCACCTACGCGTACGTCGAGAAGGCCGACTTCGCGCTCGTCATCCCGGCCGAGAACGACGGTTTCCATCTCGTCGAGGAATTCAGGTACCCGATCGGCCGGCGCACCTGGTCGTTCCCGCAGGGCGGCTACCCGGCCGGGCAGACCGGGTGCCCCGGGGACCTGGCCCGGCTGGAACTGCTGCAGGAGACCGGGCTGCGGGCCCGCCACCTGACCAAGCTCGGGTCCTTGAGCTGCGGGCACGGGATGACCAACCAGGGGGCGCATTACTTCCTGGCCACCGGCCTTGAGGCGGGCGAGCCGGAACGCGAGCACGAAGAGCAGGACATGCGCCAGGACTGGGTGCCCAGAGCCAGGTTCGAGGACATGATCAGGCAGGGCGTCATCACCGACGACTCCACCGTCGCCGCCTACGCCCTGCTGCTGCTCAGTGAACGCACCTGATCCAGGACGCGGCGGCCCGGCGGGTTCGCGGAGAGTTCATGACGTTGACCCGCTGTGACCGCCCGATATGAGGAACAATGGCGTGGTGACCTTACCGCTCAACGTGCCCGTCTTGTCGGGAACGCTGGTCAGGCTGGAGCCGCTCTCGGCGAGCCACGCGCTGGATCTGGCCCAGGCCGCCGAGGAAGACCGCTCGTTCTACCGGTTCACCGTGGTCCCCCGGGCCCCCGAGGTGATGGACTACCTGGCGGCCCAGCTGACTCGTGCCGGGCTGACTCCGTTCACCCAGGTCCGGGTGCGGGACGGGCGGGCGGTGGGATGCACCGCGCTCTGCACCCCCCAGACTTTTCCCGAACGACCCGGCCTGCAAGCCATCGGGATCGGCTGGACCTGGCTGGC
>JBEKGC010000296.1:0-11675 GCA_050013055.1 Streptosporangiaceae bacterium | reverse complement strand
AGCAGCGCGTGGTTGGTGACGACAATGTGCGCCTTGGCGGCGGCGTCCCGCGCCCGCTCGGCGAAACACCGCGAGCCGTAGGGGCAGCGCTGCGCGCCGATACACTCCTGGGCGCTGACCGAGACCTGGCGCCAGGCGGCTTCTGGCACGCCGGGGACCAGTTCGTCCCTGTCTCCCGTGGTTGTCTGTTCGGCCCATTCGTGCAGCCGCTTCACCTGCCGGCCAAGCGGCGAGGCCGGACCCCCGGCCGAATCGGACAGGGCGACCGGATCGAACAGCGCGTCCTGCGGAAGGCACAGGTAGTTGCGGCGGCCCTTCAGGATGGCGAACTCCGGGTCCCGGCCCAGCAGCGGCTTGAGCGCGGTGACCAGGCGCGGCAGGTCCCGGTCGATCAGCTGGCGCTGCAGCGCGATGGTGGCCGTGGCCACCACCACCGTGTTCTCGGTCGTCATCGCATGCCGAACGGCCGGGACCAGGTACGCCAGCGACTTCCCTGTGCCGGTTCCGGCCTGGACGGCGACGTGCTCGCCGGTGTCGATGGCCCGCTGCACCGCCTCGGCCATCGCGACCTGACCTGGCCGCTCCGCGCCGCCGATGCCCTGCACCGCCGCGGCGAGGAGTTCCGCGACATCCGGTACGGCCTGGCCCGTGCTGGTCTTGGCCGGGGCGTCGCCGGGAGCGGCGGGCTTTTTCTGCGAACGGTCGCGACCAGGGGGCACCTTCGAACGCTACCGCGTGGCGTCGCCGGGCAGCGAATACGCGGGCACGAGGCCAGGTAGGCACGGCGTGTCAGGCAGGACCGTTCGGGTAAATTCTGCTTCTGACCGAAAGAGGACACGACATGACCAGTGCAGACCTGCTGACGGACGCCTTCGGCCGGATCCGGGAGACCGTCCACCAGGCGGTCGAAGGGCTGACGGCGGGCCAGCTGGCGGCCCGGCTCGATGACGACGCCAACTCGATCGCCTGGCTGTGCTGGCACCTGACCCGGGTGCAGGACGATCATCTGGCCGGCGCCTTTGGCGTGCCGCAGGTGTGGGACGAGGCGGAAAAGAGGTTCGAGCTGCCGTTCGGGCGGTCCGACATCGGCTACGGGCACAGCTCACGGCAGGTCGCCCAGGTCACCGTCCGGTCAGCCGAGGTGCTCACCTGGTATCAGGATCTGGTGCACGAGCAGGCCGTCCGGCTGGTGGCTGGCGTGCGGGACGCGGACCTGCGGCGGGTGGTGGACGAAGGCTGGGATCCCCCCGTGACGCTTGGCGTCCGGCTGGTCAGCGTGCTCTCCGACTGCCTGCAGCACGCCGGCCAGGCCGCTTTCGTCCGTGGCATCCTGCTCCGCAGGAGCTAGCGCCCAGTCAAACGTGGCCGGCCGGCTTGCTTTCCTGGGAGTTCTTCCCGGGGGTCGTGGGCAGCCAGCTCCAGCCGTCGTGCCCGGACAGCTCATAGGCCCAGGGCGGCTCCGCGCCGCGGCGGGTGCAGGTGACCACCGAGGCGAAGATCGCGGCCTTGGTGGCGCTGCGCACGGCGGCCAGGTCACCGAAGTCGGCCTGGCCGAGCCCGTTGCCTACCCACCAGGTCAGGAAGGCCCCGCCGAACGCGTCCCCGGCTCCGACCGTATCCACGATCAGGGCCGGCGGCACCTCGGCGCGGACCTCGTGCCCGGCGGCGAAGGCGCGCACGGTCGCCGCGCCGTCGGTGACCACCACACAGGCCGGTCCCCGGGCCAGGAGTTCGGCCGCCCCGGTCTCCGCGTCCTGGCCGGGAAACAGGTAAGCGAGGTCTTCCGTGCTCGTCTTGATCATGTCGACCCGGCCCGCGACCCGGTCCAGCCGGTCCAGGTACGCCTGCCGTGACGCGATCGCGCCCGGACGGCAGTTCGGGTCGAGCATGACCGTGATCCCGGCCGGGAGCGAGGTGACCAGTTGCTCAAGGGAAGTGCCGATCGGCTCCATGACGAGGCCGAGACTGCCGATGTGCAGCGCCGTCGTGCCTGGCGGCAGGCGGGCCTGGCCGGGCCCGATCGCGGCCGCCGAGGTGTCGGTCAGGTAGAACCGGTAGCCGGGGACGCCGGCCGGATCGACGTCGACGACCGCCAGCGTGGTCGGGGCCTCCGCGGCGGCCTCGAGGGCCACGTACACCCCGTGGCGGTCAAGGTCGGCCCGCATCAGCCGCCCGAACCGGTCCCCGGAGAGCCGGCCGAGGAAGACGGCGGGCTGGCCGAGCCGGGCGATGGCGCGCGCGACGTTGAACGGGCCACCGCCGAACCGGGCATCCACGTGGCCAGCTGAGTCCACGATCAGGTCGATCAGGGCCTCGCCCGCGACAGTGATCATGCGGGTTCCCGCTCCTTACCCGTCTTACCCGTCGAGGATTCCCGGGGTCCGGCACCTTTCTGACCCGGGGGCAGCACGATAACGGCCCGCATGAATGTTCCTCCCTTGATAAACAGGGTCTACTTGACCGCGCCCATCGACAGTCCGCGCACCAGCCTGCCCTGCGCCGACCATCCGGCGATCAGCACAGGTAGCGAGGCGATCGTAGCCGCCGCCGACAGGTGGGCCAGGAAGGGGCCCTCCGGCTGGACGAAGCCAACCAGGTAAATCGGGATGGTCGCCGCGTTGATCGTGGTGAGGTTGACGGCGAGGAAGAACTCGTTCCAGGCGAAGATGAAGCAGATGAGGGCGGCGGCCGCCAGGCCGGGGCTGATGATCGGCAGGATCACCCTGCGCAACTGCGTCATCAGGCCCGCGCCGTCGACGCGCGCGGCTTCGATGATCTCCGGCGGCACCTCAAGCAGGAACGACCGCAGCATCCACACCGCGACCGGCAGGTTCATCGCGGTGTACAGGAGGATAAGCAGCTGCACATGATCAAGCAGGTGGAGGTCCCTGGCGATGACGTACAGCGGGATGATGGCGCCCACGATCGGGAGCATCTTGGTAGAAATGAAGAAGAACAGCACGTCACGCCATTTGGGGACCGGGCGGATCGAGAGCGCATACGCGGCGGGCAGCGCCAGGATTATCACCAGCAGCGTCGACACCACCGTGATGATCACGGAGTGCTCGAGATAAGACGGCAAGCCGTTCAGGCCGCCGGCTCCCTTCCACACCGACTCGTATTCCGCCAGCGTCGGCTTGAAGATGAAATGCGGGGTGGGCGTGTCGGCGGTCGGCTCGGTCTTGAGGCCGGTCAAGGCCATCCACAGCACCGGGAAAAAGAAAATCAGAATGACAACCCAGGTCAGCACGCCAAGCAGCAGGCGGGTCAGGGGCTTGGTCTGGCGTTCGGCTACGGTCCTCTTCTGCCGGCGGCTCATCGTCCTCTCATCCCCTCGTCGCTGAATAGACCGGAGATCACCCGGAGCGCGAACGTCGCGATAAGAATGGTCGCGACGACGACGACCACGGCCATGGCGGAAGCCCGGCCGATATCGAACCCCTGGAAGCCGATCTGGTAAATGTAATAGGGCAGGTTCGTCGTATCCGTGGCCGGACCGCCGGCGGTAATGATGTAGATCCCGTCGAAAGCCTGCACGATGTAGATGGATCCGAGCAGGACGCCGAGCTCGATGTAGGGCCGCAGCTGAGGCAGCGTCAGCGAGCGGAATATCCGCCACGCCCCGGCCCCGTCGACCCGCGCGGCCTCCAGGATGTCCTCATTCTGAGACTGCAGGCCGGCCAGCGCAAGCAGGACCATGAACGGCGTCCACTCCCAGGTCAGGAACGCGATGATGGTGGCCTGGGAATACGACCCGATCCAGTCCGTGCTGTGCAGGCCGAAGGGCTTGAGGAAATAGTTCAGCACCCCGAACGTCGTGTCCAGGATGGTGAACTTCCAGACCAGCGCGGCCGCCGTGGGCATGACCAGGAACGGGCTGATGATCAGCGTCCGGAGGAAACCGCGGCCGAAGACGTAACGGTTAAGCAGCAGCGCGATCCCGACGCCGAACAAAACCGAGAGGATGACCGGCACCGCGGTCAGGAGCACGGTATTGACCACGGCCGCGCGGAAGATCGAATCGGCGAAGACGGCATCGTAGTTGTAAAGAGTGGGAAAGTCTCTGGGCGCGGTGGGATAATTCAGGTTGTACCGCTGGAAGCTGTACCACAGGGTCAGCACAAACGGGATCTGGGTCACGATGAACATGAACACAAGCGCCGGGACGAGGGGCAGCCGGCGGATCCACGATGCCCCGCGAGGATGGTGTGCGGGCGGGGGTTGAACCTGCGGGACCGCGGGCGGGGAGTCAATCACATTAACCAACGCCGTTGTCCTCTCTTGCTGATCCGACGGCCGCGGTAGCCGTAACGCGTCTGGCCCGCGGCGGCGTCCCGGCCGGGACGCCGCCGCGGCGATCTGGGATTCCTACTTGTAACCGGCGGTGATGACCGCTTGCTGGGCTATCGCCTGGCTCTTTTGCAGGGCCGTCGCGACCGACATCTGGCCGTCGATCGCGGCCGTGATATCAGCCGAGACCAGGTTGCCGAATTCCTCGAATTCGGGGATGCCGACGTACTGGACACCGGGTACCGGCTGCGGGAGGAGACCCGGCTTCACCACGTTGACCGAGTTGATCTCCTGCAGCGTCAGGTTCGCGAAGGCTCCGGCCGCGGCCAGGTAGTTCGGGTTCTGGTAGGTCGACGTGCGGGTACCCGGCGGGACGCTGGCCCAGCCGTTCTTGGAGGCGTCATAAGCGATATACGCCTTGGAGGTGGCCCAGTCCATGAACGTCCAAGCCTGCGACGAATGCTTCGATGCGCCCTCGAGCGCCAGCGCCCAGCTCCACAGCCAGCCGGACGAGGTGGTCTTGTCCACCGGAGCCGGGGCAAAGCCGATCTTGCCCTGGACGGGGCTGCCCGCAGCGTCAAGCGTCGACGCGGCGACCGTGGCGTCGTACCACATGGCGGCCTTCTGCTGCTGCATGATGTTCAGGCACTGGTTGAAGCTGTCGTTGCCTGCGCCCTTCTCACCGTAGTTCTTGATCAGGTTGACGTAGAAGTTCGTCGCCTGCTCGAACGCTGGCGAGGTCAGCTGGGCGTCCCAGCTTGTGTTAAACCACTGGCCGCCGAAGGTGTTCACCACGGTGTCCAGCGACGCGAGGTTGTCGCCCCAGCCGGTCAGGCCGCGCAGGCAGATGCCGGCCACGCCCTTGGCCGGGTCGTTCAGCTTCTGCGCCAGGGTGGCGATCTGGGCCCAGGTCGGGTTGGCAGGCATCGTCACGTGGGCGGCGGCGAACATCGCCTTGTTGTACATCATGAAGGACGACTCGCCGTAGAAGGGCACGGCGTACAGCTGGCCGTTGGACGACAGAGCGGACTTGATCGGCGGCAGGATGTCGTTGACGTCGTAGCTGGCGTCACTGGCGGCGTCGGCGCTCAGGCTGCTGATCCACTTGTTCTTGGCCCAGGAGGCGATGTCGTTCGGGCCGATCATGACCACGTCGTACTGGCCGCCGCCCGCGGCCACGTCCTTCTCGACGTCAGCGCGCTCGGTGTTCTCGTCGTAGGTGACGAACTTTACCTTGATGTTGGGGTGGCTGGCCTCGAAGCCAGCGGGCGTCAGCTGCTCAATCGTGGTCATCAAGGGATTCGCGGTCACCGCCACCGTGATCGTCACGGGACCTGAGGAGGTCGAGCCTCCCGATGACCCCGACGACGAACACGCGGCTAGCGCCAGCAATCCTGTGGTCGCGATAGCAGGCAGCGCGATCATCCTGCTTCGTCTATTTCGGCGGATGAGCACTGTTCTCCTCCTTGAGATAGTCCCCGGCGGGACCGTCAGATTGAACTTTGCGATGCGCCTACGAAGCGCCGCAGCAGAGGTGACGCTCGCCGCATCACCAGACCGGACATCGTTGTCCGAACTTTGCGCCGATCGGCCACTGGTGTCAATAGGTCCAGACGGGTTTCGGGGATACGATCTGATATCGGGGACCTTTCCCGCAGACAGCCCCGTTGGACGCCTGAGCGCGCCGGTCAACTTGTTCCCGTGCTGTTATTGACCTGTTACTAAAATGGGCCCCTCTATCGCTCTTGGACAACGATGTCGGGACAGGTAAGGTGCGAAGGGCCAGGCCAAGGGTGAAGCAGCCGCTGGCTGTGCCCGGGGACGGCGCAGGGAGACGGGCGACCCGGCACGGCGCGCCGCATGGCTCGGAGCGCGGTGTGCGCACGGCGCGGCTCGGGCGGCGCGCACGGCGCGGCTCGGGCGGCGCGCACGGCGCGGCTCGGGCGGCGCGCACGGCGCGGCTCGGGCGAGCTAACGCCGTGACTGTACCTTTTGTGTGGTAGGAGTCGGCTTAGGGCCGCTACGGAGGGGGTCTCGATGCCACCAAGTACTGCGAGTTCATCAGGGCCGCAGTCAGTATCGTCGACAGTCATGGGGTCGGCCCCTGGCCACCGGCCAGTGGTCACGCCGCTGGCGCCGATGCCCGTGCCGTCGCCCCCGCCGGGCCGGGCGACGATGCGAGACGTGGCGGCGCTGGCCGGGGTGAGCCTGAAGACGGTGTCCCGGGTCGTCAACGGCGCCACGACCGTAGATGCCGACCTGGCGGCCCGGGTGCGCCGCGCCGCCGCGCAGCTGAACTACCGGCACAACATGACCGCGAGCAACTTGCGGCGCGGGGACCGCAAGTCCTTCATGATCGGCCTGATGCTCGAGGATGTCAGCAACCCGTACTCGTCGAGCGTTTACCGCGCGGTAGAAAACGTGGCCCGCGAGCGTGGCGTGGGCCTGCTGGCCGGCAGCCTGGACGAGGATCCGGTCCGGGAGCGCGAGCTGGCTTCCACCCTGGTCGCGCGGCGAGTCGACGGCCTGATCATCGTTCCGGCCGGACGTGACCACTCGTACCTGCGTGACGAGCAGGAAGTGGGCACCGCCGTGGTCTTCGTGGACCGCCCGCCCGCGCTCCTGCCCGCCGACAGCGTGATGGCCGACAATCGGGACGGCGCCATCGCGGCCGTCAGGCACCTCATCGGCCATGGCCACCGCCGCATCGCCTTTCTCGGTGACCTGGTCTCGATTGCGACCTGTCAAGATCGCTACTCGGGCTACCAGGAGGCGCTGCGCGAGGCGGGGCTGACCGAGGATCCCCGGATCGTCCGGCGCGATCTGCACACCGCCGCCGCCGCCGAGGCGGCCGCGGCCGAGTTGCTGACCGGGCCCGAGCCGCCGGGGGCGCTGTTCAGCGCGCAGAACCTGATCACGCTCGGCACGGTCAGGGCGCTGCGGGCCATCGGCGTCCAGCACCGCACGGCGATGGTCGGCTTCGACGACGTGCCGCTGGCTGACATGCTCGACCCGCCGGTCACGGTGGTGGCCCAGGATGTGGCGGCCATCGGGACGCTGGCCGCGCAGATCCTGTTCCGCAGGATCGACGGAGACACCTCAGAGCCACGGGCGCACATCGTCCCGACCCGCCTGGTGGCCCGGGGCTCGGGCGAGATCACCCCGCCGTAGCTGGCCGTCGGCCCGGCCGCGCCTGGTCCGCGGCATCACGGCTGGTGGTTAACGTGTCTTCGAACGGAGGCGGCGGCTGGGGCGACTCGCCCGTCACGCTGGTCACGACCGAGGCGGCGATATCGCGTAGTTTGACGTTATTGTTTTGCGACGCAGACCGCATGATAGCGAACGCATAGGATTGCGTGCAGCGTTCCCTGGCCATGATGATGCCCAGCGCCTGGTCAATAACGGTTCGTGAGGCGAGAGACGAGCGCAGCTGGCCGATAAGGTTGGCATTGGCGGCCAGCCTGGTCGCCAGGCTAAGGGCACCCGAGGCGTTCGCGGCAAAATTCTCGGCGCGCCGCGCTTCGGCCGGGCCGAACGCCGATGCCGTCCGCGCGTACAGGTTAATGGCTCCTATGGGCCGGCCGTCCGCGCTCAGCGGCAGTGCCAGGCAGGACCGGATTCCCACGGCCACCGCCTGTGCCTCGAACTCGGGCCAGCGCGTCTTGTCGGCGGTGTCGTCAATGCGCACGACCTGGCCGTCCCGCATCGCATGCAGGCAGGGACCGTCGTCGAGTTCGTATTGCAGTCCGTCTACCTGGGCGGCCACCGGGTCGCTGCACGCGACGGTGACCGGTCGCCCGCCAGGCTGCATCGTCATCCCGCACGATATGCCGCCGTCGATGAGACCGGCCGCAAGTATGGACATTTCATGAAGAAATTGCTCGACGCTTTCCGTGCTGAGCAGCGCATGTTGGAGTTTTTTTATATCTTGTCCGCCGTCTTCATGTTCACTCACCATAAATACACCCATTACGTGATGCGCGACCTCGCGCATCCTCGCGTCATATGGTCCGCCACCTACTACCCATTGGCAGCCGCTCAAACGCCGGCCGCCAGGTCGGCGGCTTTCCCGGATTTGCGCATCCGGGCCGGCCACAATGAGTTAACATCGGTGACTGGGTGGCACGATATCAGTTGTGGCGTTTGGCCCATGACGAGCGATCCTGATCATTTCGATGTCTCGTGACTCATTTCGAACGGGGTCTCGGCACATACCCGGCCGCCCGCGGAGCAGGTCCGCACACCTTTCGCTGGAGCACGATGAAACCCCGGATCGTACTTATCGCATCGGCGCCCGCTCGAGAAGACCAGCATCGTGGTCGACGCGTTCCCGGCCATCGACTCCGCGGGCCTGTACATCGCCGAGACGGACGGCCTGTTCGCCGCCCAGGGCCTGCAGGTGAGGATCGTGCCGGTGGGAAAGATCCCGCCGTCCACTCAGGACCTGATCGACGGCCAGCTCAAAGGCAGTTACGACATCACCGCCGGGGACTACGTCACCTACATCGACAACGAGGCAGCGGGCCAGGCCCGGCTGCGGATCATCGCCGAGGCGTCCTTCCTGCAGCCGAACGTGCTGGCCCTGCTGGTCAGGGGCGGCTCGCCTATCACCTCGATCAGCCAGCTCAAGGGCAAGACGGTCTCGGTCAACGCGCCGAACGACATCGGCACCTTGCTGCTCGATTCGCTGCTCGTCCAGCACGACATCACGCCCAGCCAGGTGAAGCTTAACGACGACGTGCCCTTCCCGGCCGTGCCGAGCGCGCTGACCGCCAACGCCGTCACCGCGTCGTTCTCCCCCGAGCCGTTCGTCAGCCTCGGCGAGCAAAGCGCCGGGCTGGAAGAACTGGCCGATCTCGACCAGGGCTCCACCCAGGACTTCCCGATCCAGGGCTACGTGGTGACGCAAGCGTGGGCGAAGAAGTACCCCAACACCTTGAAGGCCTTCACCACGGCGTTGGGGCAAGGCCAGGACATCGCCGACACCAACCGCGCCGCCGTGGAGCAAGCCGTCGAGACCTACCTCGGCATTAGCCGCACGGCCGCGGCGCTCATCTCGCTCCCTCCCCTCGTTCCCGGTCGGGGTCGACGCGGTGCGGCTGCAGCGCGTGGTCAACGCGATGCTCCGGTTCAACCTGCTCCCCCAGAGTGACAGCTCGTTCAAGATCACCATCATGACCGGAGGCTGATCTTCGCCGCCCTCGGTTCCCCGACCCCCGCGTCCACGCCCTCTTGGGCGCCTGCTGCGCCCTCGCGCTCCGGGCCGCCGGCTTCACCAGCCGCGACCTGCGGCACTACCTCGCCCCCCCGCCGGGGCGATCTTGGGTGAGCTCGCGGCAGGCGAGCGGCCGCTGACCCACGCCGCCCTGGACGAGCTGCCCGACAGCAAGACGATCAGGCACCTGCGCAGCGTCCTGGTCGCCACCGGCGCGCTGCCGCCCCGCGACGAGCACACGATCCGCCTCCAGCAGACGAAATCAATCCTGGCGATATGTGCCAATATGTCATGACGCTCCAGCAGCGACCGACATACCCGATTTCAACCAGAAATCTGGTATCTCTAATAGCCGCACCCGCACCAGGCACGCTCCCTGTGATTCCACAAGCGCACCAGACTCGCCCGAAACGCCAAGATCACCATGATCAGCCAGCGAATGACGGCTGCCGTACTAGGCACTAGAACTCTTGCGGATCTAATTATCGAAGAGTAACTTATGGCTCGCATAACATTTTTCAGCAAAAGGGGAGGATATATGTCTATCCGGCGCTTGCTGCTCGTCGTGGTCTCCGCTACTGCCCTGGGCGGCGGGATAGCCATTTCGGCCGTCACGACAGCACCGACATCAGTTCGGGCCGCGCCTGCGGTCACCGTGCACGCGCACCTGACGGCCAAGTTCCTGGCCGCAGCGAAGGCCGCACTGGTCACAGACCTGCGCCATCCCGATACCGCGCTGTTCACGTCCGGGGAGCCTAAATCGGGCGTCACCAACGCAATCACCGACGTCGGGACCTACAACTGGGCCGGCTATGCGGATGACTCCAGCACCGCCGGTGCCTTCACCAAGGTCTCCGGTTCGTGGAGCGTGCCCGCAGTTACCTGCACATCCGAGGACAGGATCACATCGGAATGGGTGGGCCTGGACGGCTTCAACACCGACACCGTCGAGCAAGACGGCACATCCAGCCAGTGCTTCGAGGGTGTGGCCTTGTATTACAGCTGGTACGAGATGTACCCGGCCGGCACCGTCGAGGTCGGCACGACGGTCGTAGCAGGCGACAGTATCAAGGCGTCGGTGACCCGCAGCGGCACAAGTTACACGCTCGCGCTGACCGACTCCACCCACTCAGCCAACAGCTTCACCGAAACGGCCACCTGCGCGGCTTCCACCTGCCTCGACGAAAGCGCGGAGTGGATCACCGAGCGTCCGGAATACGCCACCACGGGCATCGTGCCCGAGGCGCAGTTCACCACCGACAAGTTCTCCAGCATCGTGGCGACCTACACTGGCTCAATCACGACCTACGGCATTACCTGCATAGACTCCACCGGCACGTATGACATCGTGTCCACGTCGGGCCTGGCCTCAAGCTCCTTCACCAACACATGGCAGGACAGTTACTAACAGTTACTAAGGGACAGCGGCGGCCTCGGCGGCTAGATCGTCTTCGAAGACGAGTGCGGCCACTCGGTGAGGTCGCCGCGGTCTCGCGGCATATCGGAGATTGCTGGTAGGTGAAGTCCAGAGCGTTGCTGGTGCCCCCAGGTGCGGTCACAGTGACCGGAACAGTACCGACACCGCCAGGGGAGGTAACCCGCAGTTGGGTGTCGGCGGCGTTGAGGAACAGGTTGGTGGCCAGGTTGGGGCCGAAGTTCACGACGGTGGTGACCTCATCCAGGCTGGCGCCGGTAATCGTCACTAGAGTCTCACCGGTGGTCGGGCTCTGGGTGGGGCTGATCGTCGTCACGGTCGGCACCGTGGGGATGACAACCACCGTGCCCGCATCACGGAGACCTCCCGGTACGGGACCGCGCAAGCCCGCACCTGGCACCGGATGCATCCCCAGCTGAAAGCCCGCGGCGCCCGGGAAGGCCACCAGGGGAAACTGCCGGTCATCGAGGGCACCCTCATCAAGCTTCCCGGGCCACTATGAACACGGCCACAATCTCGCTTACGGCCGGCTACATCCATATGTGGCGGATTTGGCTGCCAAGGGGCTGCCGGTCACCAGGATCGTCTGGATGCCCGGGACGCGACGTACGCCGAAGCTTATCCAAAATTGAGTTTAAAGAAGTACAGTCCTACAGCTGCCCGATAGGATGTGGTGTACGTACGGAGTGGCCGCCGGTAATCGGTGTGGAGAATACGCCAGGATTTGAGGTGAGC
>JBEKGC010000295.1:0-9510 GCA_050013055.1 Streptosporangiaceae bacterium | reverse complement strand
GCTTGCCGGATCATCCCGGGGTTGGTGTCCCAGTAGTACAGGCCGGTGATCGCCTGGTAGAGCGTCCAGCCCCGGCCGCGCAGGCAGGCGTCGTCGTCGGCGCCGAGCTCGGACAGGAACAGGTTACGGCTGGGCCCGGCGAAGATGTTCCATGCGGGCTGGAGGTCGCACGCCGGGTCACCGGCATTGAGTGCGCCCCAGTCGATGACGGCGGACAGCCGGCCCTCCCGTACCAGCAGGTTGCCAGGGAGCAGGTCGCCGTGCACCCACACGTCACGGTTCCAGGGCCGCGCCGCCAGTGACTCCTCCCAGGAGCGGGTGACGGCGGTGCCGTCGATCCGGTCGCCAAGCCCTTCGATGGAGCGGCGGACACGCTCGTCGCCCTCGGCCAGCGGCGCGCCGCGCGCACCCGGGAGCCGGGGTGGTGCTCCCGTGGTGTCGATCCGGCGCATCGCGGTGACGAAGCCGGCCAGGTCGGCGGCGGCCTGCCGGAGGTCGCTGATGGTGCCGTTGGCGTTGTCGCCGGGCAGCCACTGGTAGACGGACCAGATGAAGGGATAGCCGTCAGCCGGCTGCCCAAGCGCCACGGGCACGGGCAGCGCCAGCGGCAGGTGCGGCGCGAGCCGCGGCAGCCAGGCCGCTTCCCGCTCAGCCTGGCCCGCGGCCCACCTGATTCGCGGCATCCGGGCGCAGAGCTGGTCGCCGAGCCGGTAGATGTCGTGGTCGGTGCCGTAAGAGGGAACCATCTCGATCGGCAGGTCGGCCCAGTGCGGGAACTGGTGCCGCAGGAGCCGGCGCACGAGCCGGGAGTCGGTCTTGATGTCGCCGGCCTGCCTCTTGACTCGGCCCACGTGGCCATTATCGGGCATAGCGAGCGGTCCCGCGCCGTTGATTGCTGTTGCTACTAGGCAGAACGGAGACACGCTGGTGAAAGCAGTACGTTTCGATGAGTACGGCGACGTGGACGTCCTGAAGGTCGAGGACGTGCCGCCGCCGGAGCCAGGCCCCGGGCAGGTGCTTGTCCAGGTCAAGGCGGCGGGGATCAACCCGGGCGAAGCCAAGATCCGCGCCGGGTCGCTGCACGCCATGTGGCCGGCCACCTTTCCGTCCGGGCAGGGCAGTGACCTGGCCGGGATCGTGGCGCGGACGGGTCCGGGAGTGACGGGCGTCTCGGCCGGTGACGAAGTGATCGGCTACACCGACAACCGCGCCAGCCAGGCTGAGCTGGTGCTGGTGGACGAGCAGAACCTGACCGCCAAGCCGGCCGGCCTGCCCTGGGAGGTCGCGGGATCGCTGTTCGTGGCCGGGGCTACCGCCTACGCGGCGGTGCGGGCGGTCGCGCTGACCGAGGGCGACACCGTGGTGGTCTCGGGAGCGGCCGGCGGAGTCGGCTCGATCGCCGTCCAGCTGGCCAGGCTGGCCGGCGCTACCGTCATCGGGCTGGCCAGCGCGGCGCAGCACGAATGGCTGACCGGTCACGGGGTGATTCCGGTGGCCTACGGCGACGGGGCGGACGACCGGATCCGGCAGGTGGCGGGCAAGGTCGACGCGTTCATCGACACCGTCGGGGCGGACTACATCGAGATGGCCCTCAAGCTCGGTGTCGAGCCCGCCCGGATCGACACGATCGTCCGGTTCGACGCGGTCGCCGAGTACGGGATCAAGGCCGAGGGCAACGCGGCCGGCGCCAGCGCGAGCGTGCTGGCCGAGCTCGCCGGGCTCATCACGGCGGGCCGGCTGGAGGTGCCGATCGCCCGGACCTTCCCGCTCAGCGAAGTCCAGGACGCCTACCGCTTCCTCGCCCAGGGCCATGTCCGGGGCAAGGTGGTCCTGACGCTGTAGCCGGCCGGTCTGACGCCCGCCGCCGGCGGGCGCGTACTGTCAGATGATGAGCGCGTCGCAGGAGCATGCCCCGTGAGCGAGATGATGCCGTTGTTTCCGCTCGGCGCGGTGCTCTACCCGGGCATGCTCCTGCCGCTGCACATCTTCGAGGACCGGTACCGCCAGCTCGTTCGAGACCTGCTCGACGGGCCCGACCCCCGAAGGTTCGGTGTCATCGCGATCCGCAAGGGCCGCGAGACCGGCATCGACGGAGTGCACTCGCTGTATGAGATCGGCTGCACCGCCACCTTGCGCCGCGTCGAGGAGCACGAAGATGGCCGGTACGACATCGTCACCCTCGGCACGCACAGGTTCAAGCTGCTCAGCCTCGACCAGACGCGTCCTTACCTGCAAGGCGAGGTCGAGGTGCTGGCCGACGAGGACACCGGCCTGGCCGTGGCGGAGCCGCTTGTGCGCACCGTGCAGACCGCGTTCCGCGCCTACCTGGACGCCCTGACCGAATGGGGAGGCGCCACGGTCAGGATCGAGGAACTGCCGGATGAGCCCAGCCTGCTCTCGTTCATCGTGGCCGCGGCGATGATCATCGACCTGCCGGACCGGCAGGCCATGCTGGCCGAGTCCGACACCGGGCAGCGGCTGAACCTGCAGCGGGCCCTGCTGTCGCGGGAGACGTCCGTGCTGCGCACGACGACCTCCCGGCCCGTACCGGACCTGCGGAATACGCCGTATAACCCCAACTGAGGCACGCCGACGACGCCGGGCAGGTGGGTCGGCGGCAATCACGGGTAGGGGAGTGGCATGGCTGAACCAGAAACCGACATTTCGCTCCGGGCCGCCCAGCTTGCCGCCGACATCAGCGAGGAAGAACGTCCGCAGGAGCGGCACCGGCTGGTCCGTGCGTTCACCAAGGCCGCGGGCTCGGGTGCCCGCGCGGCCGGCCGCGGGACGCGGGCGGTCCGCAGCGGGGCCGGGTCGGGTACCAAGATGGCCAGGCAGCGGGCGGAGACGGGCAGCAGCTTCCTGGTCGCCCAGGTGGTCGCGATGGCCCCGCGGCTGCGGGTCCGCGACCAGGCGGCGCTGCAGGCGCAGTTCCCCGGCAAGTCCGCGGCGGAAATCGCCGACGCGCTCATCGAAGGCGCCGCCCGGGCGTCGGCCGCGGCCGGCGGCGCGGCGGGCGTGGTTTCCGTGCTGCCCGTGCTGCCTGCCTTCCCGGCCGAGGTGGTGGCGGAGACCCTGGTCGTGGTGGGCATCGAGATCAAGCTCGTCGCGGAACTGCACGAGGCGTACGGGACGCCGGCCCCGGGCAAGCTCCCGGAGCGGATGAGCGCCTACCTCGCGGCCTGGGCCCATCGCCGGGGGGTTTCGCCGATTCCCGGGGGCGTGATCTTCGCGGCCGGGTCGCCGCTGACCCGGCTGCTTCGGCGGCGTCTCGCCGCGCGGGCCGGCCGCAGCGCGTTCTCGCTGGGCCCGCTGCTCACCGGTGCCGCCGCGGGCGCCCTCCTCAACGGCAGGGAAACCAGGAAGCTCGGCCGCCATGTGCGCGATGACCTGAGCCGCCGCGAGCTCGCCTTACCTGGCCGAGACGTTCTGCAGGCGTACCTCGCCGTGGGCGATGAGACGGCCGGATTCGTCGGTGACGTTGACCTGCCATAGCTGCTGAGTGCGGCCCTGGCTAAGGGCCACCGCCTCGACGTCCACCCGGCCGGCGGTCATCGCCCGCAGGAAGTGGGTGGTGTTGGTCAGGCCGACCGCGACCTGGCCCTGATCGCGCACCGCGGTGCTGGCGCCGATGCTCGCCGCGCTCTCGATCGCGGTCGTGTACACCCCGCCGTGCACGATGCCCCAGGGGGTATGGTGCTCCGCGCTGAGCTGCAGGTGGCCGGTGACACGGATGGCGGTGATGTCGTCCAGGACGAGGCCGGCCGCCCGCACGAACGTACTCACGTCCTCCAGCGAGCCCGCGTCAAGACTCGGCGGCGTCGCGGTCCCGGCCGTCGCCGGGCTGGCGTCAGCGTCCATCACCGTTCGTCCCTCCTGGCTGTTCCCGGCCCGGGGCGGGCTGGCCCGGGGCGGGCTGGCCCGACAGGACGAGGCACGTCGTCGTGGCGTGCGCGTACAAGGTCCCGTCCGGCCCGGTGATCTGGCCAGACGCCGTGATCACCCGCCGGCCGGCGCTGACCACCTGCCCGGTGGCCACGACGCTCGGCGTGGTGAGGGTGAGCGCCTTGACGATGTTCACCTTCAGTTCGATGGTGGTGTACGCCTGCCCGCGATCGAGTGAGGCGTGCACGGCGCAGCCCATGGCCGAGTCAAGCAGGGTGCAGAAGACGCCTCCGTGGACCGACCCGATGAGGTTGTACAGATGCTCGCCCACGTCGAGCCGGAAGGTGGCCAGGCCCGGTTCGACCGCCAGGATGCTCATCCCGAACAAGACCGCGATGGGCGGCGGCGGGATACGTCCCGCCATGATCCCGCGCAGGAAATCCAGCCCGCTCAGATCCAGGGCCTGGGCGGCGCTGACCAGAGGGTCCTCCCAGCTGACCTCGCGGTGGCGCACCTGGGCCTGCGCCGGGGTGGCGCCGGAGGACTCGCGGGCCTGGGCGGCTGGCCCGGGCGCGACGGGGTCAGGGAAGGGTGTCCCGGTCATGCCGGTTCCCCCGGGAGCTGGCTAAGTTTCATCACGGAACTCAATCTAGAGGTAGTGCGTTCTATTAAGCAACCCTATAGTCTGAGTCCGTGCAACGGACCAGCTTCGAGGGCATGGCCTGCTCGGTGGCGCACTGTCTCGACGTCGTGGGGGAGTGGTGGAGCCTGCTCATCGTCCGGGACGCTTTCCTCGGCGTGACGCGATTCGACGACTTCCAGGCCCGGCTGGGAATTTCGCGCAACATCTTGACCCAGCGCCTGAACCATCTCGTCGAGGCCGGCGTTCTCCGCCGGGTCGCCTACTCCGATCACCCGCCGCGGTCCGACTACCGGCTCACGGCCAAGGGCCGTGACCTGTGGCTTGTCGTCACGGCCATGCGGCAATGGGGTGATCGGTGGGCCGCGGACGGCGGCCCGCCCGTCCAGACCAGGCACACTGGCTGCGGCCACGTCGTCACGGCCGTGCCCGCCTGCTCGCACTGCGGTGAGCTGCTCGACGCCCGCGCGGTGACCGCCGAGCCAGGCCCCGGCGCCACGGACAGCACCTTCGACCGGACCCGGCTGGCCGGGCCCCGCTAGCCGGGCCATCCGGCTAGCCGGGCAGCGGGTTGGCCGCCGCGCCTTCTGTGCTCAGCACGACCACCGTCGCGGCCGGTCCCAGGCCAAGCGCGGCCCGCCTGGCGGCGGCCCCGTCGCCGGTCAGCGCGCCGCGAGCGCCCGCCAGCGAGGCCCCGCCGCAGGGACCGGCGGGAATCCCGCAGGCAGCCAGGTCGCGAGCCGCGGCCACGCTGCCGGCATCGGTGACCACCACCGCCGCGTCCAGGCCGCCCCGCAGGTACGGCCAGCTGAGCAGGGACGGGGTGCCGCAGTTCAGCCCGGCCATGACCGTGGTCCCGGTCGGCACGCTGGTTAGCTCGTCCTTGACCAGGCTGGCCAGCACGCAGGCGGCCGAATCGGGCTCGACGCAGAGCAGGGCCGCGGCTGATCCGGGCGGACCGCCGCCGTCCGGGCGGCTGCGGTAGTGCGTGACGGCGGCCTGAGCCAGCGAGCCCACTCCTGCCGGTACCACCACCAGCCCGGGTCCGGCTGCCCCCGCCTGCCCCAGCTGCGCGTCGATCTCGGTGAACAAGGTGGAATAACCTTCGACGATCCAACCGGGCACCTGCTCGTAGCCGGGCCACGCGGTGTCCTGCACGAGCACCGCCGATGGCGCGCTGGCGGCTTGCGCCGCCAGGTGCACCGCCTCGTCGTACGTGCCGTCGATCTCGGTGACGTGCGCCCCCTCCGCCGCGATGGCCGCCACCGCCGCCGGGTGCACGCCGCTGGGGACGAAGACGTGCGCCCGCTGCCCGAGCACGCGCGCCATCCGGGCGACGGCGCGGCCGTGATTGCCGTCGGAGGCGGTGACCAGGAGCACCGGGTCCGCGGCCGGCCGGCCCGACAGGACCCGATGGACCGCCCAGGACGCGCCGAGCACCTTGAACGCGGCCAGGCCCATCCGGGCTGATTCGTCCTTGACGAACGCCCGGCCGACGCCGAGCTCGGCCGCGATGGCCGGTACCTCTGTCAGCGGGGTGGGCGCGTAACCGGGCAGCCCGGCGTGGAAGACCTGGACGTCGGCCGGCGCAGGAGCACAGGTCCAGGTCCGGGCTCCGGGATGGGCATACCACCGGAGATCGCGCGGCGGCTGGCCAAGGTGAGTGGTCACAGAGCTACCATGCCGCCTGGCTTCGCGCCGGTCCAGCGGTACGGCCGGTCCCAGCCATCGGTTATGCGGACGGGGTGTGGAAATAGTGGCCCTTGTCCAGGTCGTCGAGGAGGCCGGGCTGGGTCGGGTGCCAGCCGAGCAGCTCTCGGGTCAGCGTGCTCGAGGCGGGGCTGTCGGCGCCGATGAAGCCCGCTAGCCAGGTGAAATGACCGGCTGCGTCCTCAGCGGCGATGGAGACCACACCGATGTCGAGATGCCGCCCGATCACCTCGGCGACGGCGCGGATCGGCACGCCCTCGTCGGCGACCGCATGCAGCGTCGATCCCGCCGGGGCCTGCTCGAGCGCCAGGCGGAACAGGTGCGCGGAATCGAGCCGGTGCACCGCGGGCCAGCGGTTGGACCCGTCGCCGAGGTAACCGGAAACGCCCTTGTCGCGGGCGATGGCGACCAGGGTCGCCATGAAGCCGTTATCCCCGTCGCCGTGATTCGTCGGGGGGAGCCGCACGACGGACGAGCGGACGCCACGGGAGGCGAAGGAGAGGGTCAGCTCGGCGGTGGCCCGCCGGGTCTCCGGGCCGCTGCCCCAGCCGGCGGTGTCCGAGCCGGTACCGTGCCCGTCCTGCTCGGTCGCCAGCCGACCTGGTGCGACCCCGAGTGTCCCGGAGGCGATGAGGAAAGGCCGGTCAGAGCCCGCGAGCGCCTCGCCGAAGGTCTCCACCGCGCGGCGGTCGGCATCGGCAGCGCCCTGGAAGTCGCCCGAGAAAGCAATGTCGTGCTTGAACGCGAGGTGGATCACGCCGTCGGAGGCGGCTGCGGCGCTGCGCAAGCCGTCGAGGTCATCAAGCGTGCCGCGGTGCACCTGCGCCCCGGCGGCGGCCAGCGCGGCGGCCGAGGCATCGGAGCGGGCGAGCCCGGTGACGTGATGGCCCGCGCCGATGAGCTCGGGTACGACGGCGGAGCCGATCCAGCCGGATGCACCGGTGACGAATACGCGCATGAGGAAACCTTCCCGTGGTCCGATGTCCCGGCGCCGGATGGGCCAGGAACACTTGATGTCAGCTACTGTCATGAGCATAGCAGGGATGGCAGTCACTGTCATCAACGTGATCGGAAGCGGGCTAGTGGGTCACGGTGCGTTTGCCGGGGCAGCTGGGCAGCCCCTATGGTTGGCACATGCCATTGGCCAAGACCGTTGGCTCTCGCCCATCTGCCGCCGACCTGCGGGAACCAGGCCACGGGTTTAGCCGGCCGGGGTCCAGCCCCGATGAGGAGCCACGACCGTGACCGGGTCGAGTCCCACGGTGCGGCAGCGGGAGCTCGGCAAGCGGCTGCGGGAGTTGCGCAACGACCACGGCCTGACCGTCGAAGATGTCGCGAACAAGCTCCTGTGTTCCGCGACCAAGATCAGCCGCCTCGAGACCGGGGTGCGGCGCCCGAGCCTGCGCGATGTTCGCGACCTGTGTGCCCTCTACGAGGTGGACGAGCCCACGTCGGCCGATTTCATGAGCCTCGCCCGCGGCGCGCGTGAACCTGGCTGGTGGACTCAGTACGAGGATATCAACCTGGACCCGTACATCGGGCTGGAGCACGAAGCCGCCGCTATCACCTGTTACTCGATGTACTACATACCGGCGCTGCTGCAAACAGAAGACTACGCCAGGACCATCATCGGGGCTATTGCCCCGAAAATGGATCCTGCTATCTATCAGCAGCGGGTCGAGGTCCGGATGCGTCGTCAGCAAAGGCTTGATGATGCTAACCGGCCTCGCTATCGCGTGCTACTGGATGAGGCGGCGCTGAGGCGCCGTGTCGGAGGCCCGGCGCTCATGGCCGCCCAGCTGGGTAAAATTCTCCGGACCGCGCGCGGCGACAAGGCGGTCGTCCAGGTCATCACCTTCGAGGCCGGCGCCCATGCGGCCGCGGATGGTAATTTCGTCTTGCTGGAGTTCGCGGACTCGAACCTATCGCCCGTGATCTTTATCGAAGGTCTCACGGGCAACCAGTATCTTGAGCGTGCGGCCGACCTAGCTCGCTACCGCGAGGCGATCGAGTACCTGCGCGATATGGCCCTCAGCCCACGGGATTCGCTAGCATTTATCGACGAGCTCAAAAAAGCTCATGAAGGTGAATAGAACAACTCCTGGGCCGCTTGAATAGTCACCAGAAAGGGACATCGTCATGATAGGGAACACGAACAACCCGGCGGCGCCGGTCAATGAGTTCAGCCCAGATGAATGGCGCCAGTTCCTGGCCGGTGTCAAGCACGGCGACTTTGACGGGATTGCCTGAAGCTGTGGTTGTTATCACCCGTGCGGGCCGACATTGCACCGTTGGCCCGCACGGCCGATTGCTATTACCCAAGCTAGTGCCGCGGCAGTGAGGTAACGTTCGCCCCGCTTCCAGCCGCCGTCGGCCCCGGGCCGGCCATGACCATGGTCCGTTGCTGTTGCGGGGGTTCGCTGGTCAGGCCCCGGCGGCGGGTCCATCGCTGCCTTGCTGGTGGCGCTGCCTTGCTGGTGGCGCGGTCTTGCTGGTGGCGCGGTCTTGCTGGTGGCGCTGCCTTGCTGGTGGCGCTGCCTTGCTGGTGGCGCGGTGGCTGCTGGGGGTGGTGATGCGAGGCGTAGGCCGTGCCCGGTCCGGCCCAGCGTATTGCGGGCCGGGGGCGCCGGTTTCGCGTGGAAGATCGGGCTCCCGCGGATAGTTTGGTACCTGATAGGGCACCAAAACTTCCAGGTAAGCCGAATATTCCACGATCTTTTTCGATGGTTGTGGCGGGTGGGTTGCAGGTGCGGGGAGCGACGGGGGTTGGCGGGGACGGCGGCTGGGTGCGGCGCTTCGGGCCCTCAGAGCGTGACCGTCGCTTCGGTCGTGAGCCGTCGCTCGGGCCGGTGTTCACGGTCGGCATAGGACACAGGAACGACAACGACGGAACATCGTGATGCCTCGCGAGCGGGAGCAGGCAGCACGGGCGTGCAGGACGGGGCTCACGGGGCTCACGGGGCTCACGGGGGACCGCGGGGGACCGCGGGGCTCACGGGGACTGCGGGCAGGTTAGGCTCCCCCGAACCAGGACATAACTGGACATAAGGAGTACATGGTTTTATACCGCGGTGGCGCCCGACGCGTCGTCACAGTGTGCTGTACGGGACATGGGTAACCGGCAGGCCCGCTGCGACCTGTCCGCGCCCGCCCGGGCCACGCCCCCCAGAGCGCTGCCGTCAGCGGCGAAGTAGGGCGGGTCAAGGACCGTGACGGTGAGCTCACCGCCAGCGGCCGGCCTGTCGTCGGGCAGGCGGCAGGTGATGGCCGCGGAC
>JBEKGC010000294.1:0-8606 GCA_050013055.1 Streptosporangiaceae bacterium | reverse complement strand
GCGACCGCCTTGGCGCCGCCCATCGCGCCGCCGAGCACCGGGTAGTACCAGTCCATCGCGAACCGGCTCTTGTCCGCGAACGCCTCCGGGTGAGCGGCCACCAGGTGCGCCAGCTGGTCCGCGGCGAGTTCCCAGTCGGGCCTCGGGTCGTCGGCCAGTTTGGCCAGCTTGATGGCGCATCGCAGGCTTTGGTGGATGCTGGAGCAGCCGGACAGCAGCGCGTAGCGGCCCGGCTGGCCGACGGCGTCGCGCTCCCAGGCGATCTCGCCTCGGGGCGTGCGCAGCCCGAGCGCCCAGTCCACCGCGCGGCGGACGGCAGGCCACATGGTCAGGCGGTGGCGTTCGTCGCCGGTGACCAGGTATTCGTGCCAGGCGCCGACGGCAATGTACGCGGCGTGATGGCTTTCCGCCGCCGCGTCCGTCACCGTGCCGCCAGTGACCGAACGCGGCCAGGATCCGTCCGCCCGCTGTGCTTCCCGCAGCCATCGGTAGGCGTGCCTGGCCGGCTCGCGCAGCCCGCAGGCGCTCATCGCCATCGCGCATTCGACGTGATCCCAGACGTCGACGTGCCCGTCCGGCCACGGGATCGCCCCGGACGGTTCCTGTATTCGTGCGATGGACTCACCGGTGGCGAGCACGTCGGTCCGGGTGAGCGGGGCCGTCACCTCACCGATCGCCATGGCGCCCGGCCCGCTTGACCGCGTAGACCACCAGGCTCTTGCCGATCAGCGGGTTGAGTGCCTGCTCGGCGAGCCTGGTGGCGGCGGGTTTGCGCATGATGTCCCAGACCAGCAGGCGGTGGTAGGCGCTGGCCAGCCGGTGTTTGTCGTTGTGCACGCCGACCGCGCATTTCAGCCACCAGTATGGCGCATGCAGCCCGTGCGCGTGGTGATGCCACCGGACCTGCAGGCCGGCCCGCGCCAGCTTGGCCTCGAGTTCCACCCGCGTGTAGATGCGCACATGCCCGCCGGGCACGTCGTGGTACTCGGTGGACAGGGACCAGCAGATCCGCTCGGGCAGCCAGCTCGGTACCGTGACCGCCGCCAGCCCGCCGGGGCGCAGCACCCGGGCGAGCTCGTTGATCGCCCGCTGGTCATCGAGGATGTGCTCGAACACCTCCGCCGCGATCACCCGGTCGAAGGCGCCGTCGCCGAACGGCATCGCGGCGGCGTCACCGGAAATCGCCGTCGCCCCGGCTCGCGGCCCGGCCTCGCCCGCCTCCCGCATCGCACCGAACATCCCGGTCACACCGATGAGCTCGGCCGGATCCAGGTCGAACGCGACCACGTCCGCGCCCCGCCGGTACACCTCGAACGCATGCCGCCCGCCGCCGCAGCCCAGGTCGAGCACGCGGTCGCCCGGCCGCACAGGGAACCGGGCGAAGTCAACGGTCAGCACGCCGGTTCCATCACGGTGCGGTACTGCTCGGCCGTGGCCCGGGCCACCGCGGGCCAGGCGAAACGCTGGCGCACCCGGTCAAGCGCCAGGCCCGCCAGGACGGCACGCTCGGCGGGGGAGTCGTGCAGCCGTCTGAGCACCGCGGCGAGTTCCTCGTCCTCTCCCGGCGTGACCAGGACGGCGGCGTCCCCGGTCACCTCGGGCAGCGCGCCGGTGCGGCTGGCCACGAGCGGGGTGCCTGACGCCATGTGCTCGCACGCGGGCAGCGAGAAACCTTCGTACAGCGAGGGCACCACGGCGATCTCGGCGCTGGCCAGCAGCGCGGAGAACGCCCCGTCGTCCAGCCCGTGGGTAAACGTGATCCGGTCGGTGAGGGACAGCTGGGCCGCCAGCCGTTCGGTGGCCGGGGCGGGCTTGCCCACGATGACCAGGTGCACGTCCCGGTCGGTGGCGAGCTTGCCCACCGCCCGCAGCAGCGTGCCCACCCCCTTGATCGCCGAGTCGGCGCTGGCCACCGCGATGATCCGGCCGGGCACCCGGGCCGCCTGGCGCGGCCGGAACACGCGCGTGTCCACCCCGAGGGGGATGATGTGCACCTGGCCGGGCGGCACCTTGAAGTCGCGGCAGATGTCGCGCTTGGATGATTCTGACACCGTGATCAGCGCGCCGGACCCGGCGACCCGGCGCGCCACCCTGGCCTGCATCCGGACGAACCCGTACCAGCGCCGCCGGGACAGCCGGGCCAGCGGGCTCAGCCCGCCGGCCGCCGCCAGGTCGATGCGCTTATCCACGCTGATCGGATGATGGATGCTGGTGACCAGCGGCAGCCCGAGCCGCCGCACCCCGAGCATGCCGTAGCCGAGCCCCTGGTTGTCGTGCACCACGTCGAAGTCCGCCGCGCGCGCGGTCAGCGTGCGCAGCGCACGCAGGCTGAAGGTCAGCGGCTCGGGGAAGGCCCCGCCCCACATCATGACGGTCTCGAGCACGTCCGCCCAGTCCCGGTACTCATGCCAGCGCGGGGTGCGGAACGGGTCTTCGTCCCGGTACAGGTCCAGGCTGGGGAGCTCGCGCAGCAGCGGCCCCGGGTCAAGCTCAGGGTAGGGCTGGCCGGAGAACACCTCCACGTGGTGGCCGAGCGCGTGCAGTTCCCGGCTCAGGTGGCGAAGGTAAACGCCCTGGCCGCCGCAGTGCGGCTTGCTGCGGTATGACAGCAGCGCGATCCGCAGCGGGCGGCTCAAGTTAACCACGGGGCACCTTACCATCCGGTAGTCCCGCCGCCACCGGGAAGCCCTCGGCTGAGTCAGGCCGCGTGACCGACGCCGATACCGATCAGGTAGGTGACACCGGCGGCCGCGGCGCCCAGCATCAGCTGCCGTAGCGCACCCCGCCAGAACGGCCGTTCGGTCAGCCGCGCCACCATGCCGCCGCCCGCGATCGCGGCCACGGCGGCCAGCCCGAGCGCGGCCCACAGCACCTGGAGCCCGAGCAGGTAGGGCAGCAGGGGGATGAGCGCCCCGACGGCGAAGGAGGCCAGCGAGGCACCGGCCGCCACGAAGGGGGACGGCAGCTCGGCGGAGTCCACGCCGAGTTCTTCCAGCGTGTGCACGGCCAGGGCCTTCTCGGGATGCGCCGAGATCTCGGCGGCGGCCTGCCGCGCGGTGGCCGGGCTGATCCCGCGGGCCCGGAGCATGGTGGCCAGCTCGGCCTGCTCGGCGACGGCGTTGTTCTGCAGCTCGAGCCGTTCCTTGTTGACCTCGGCGTAGATGAGCTCGTTCTGGGAGGAGACGGACACGTACTCCCCGGCGGCCATCGAGCTGGCGCCCGCGGCCAGGCCGGCCAGACCGGTCAGGATGATCGTGTGGGCCGATCCGCCGCCGCCGCCCACCCCGGCGATCAGCGACACGTTGGTCACCAGCCCGTCCATGGCGCCGAACACGGCCGGGCGCAGCCAGCCACCGGACACGTCCCTGTGCTGGTGCCCGCGGTCATGCCCGTGCGCGTCGGCCCGGGTTCTGTGCTCGGTCGCCATCAGGACTCCCCTCGGAGCGCTCAGTCTAATTTGCCGTCCGATGACGAGCTCATGCGGCATGAGCCGGCTTGCGGGCCGGGTGAGGCAAGCTTGGACTGTGGCCGATACGCAGAGCACGCTGATCACCGGCATCGGTGAACTGGTGACCAACGACACAGCAGACGGGGGCTTCGCCGCGCTGGCCGGCGCGGCGCTGGTGATCGAGGGCGACCGTATCGCCTGGACCGGCCCGGCGGCGCGGGCGCCGGCCGCGGATGCGGTGCTTGACGTGGCGGGCCGGGCCGTGCTGCCCGGGTTCGCCGACTCGCATGCTCACCTGATCTTCGCCGGCGAACGCAGCGCGGAGTTCGCCGCCCGGATGGCCGGACGCCCGTACCGGGCGGGCGGCATCCTGGTCACGGTCGAGGCCACCCGCGCGGCTCCTGATGCGGTGTTGCGCGCGAACCTGCGGCGGCTGGCCGTCGAGATGCTCGGCCAGGGCACGACCACGTTCGAGTGCAAGTCCGGGTACGGGCTCACCGTCCCGGACGAGGCGCGCGGCCTCGCGCTCGCCGCCGAGGTCACCCCGGAGGTCACCTACCTGGGGGCGCACGTGGTGCCGCCCGAGTTCACCGCCGATCCGGTCGGCTACCTGGACCTGGTGTGCGGCCCGATGCTGGCGGCGTGCGCGCCGCACGCCCGGTGGATCGACGTGTTCTGCGAGGACGGCGCGTTCGGCGCGGACGAAGCGGCCGCGGTGCTCGCGGCGGGCCGGGCCGCGGGCCTGGCCGCCCGGGTGCACGCGAACCAGCTCGGCCCGGGTCCCGGCGTCCAGGTGGCGGCGCGGGCCGGCGCCGCGTCGGCTGACCACTGCACGTTCCTGACCGATGCCGACGTGGACGCGCTGGCCAGCACGCCGGTGGTCGCGACGCTGCTGCCCGGCGCGGAGTTCGGCTGCCGCCAGCCGTTCCCCGACGCCCGCCGGCTGCTCGACGCGGGTGTCACCGTGGCCTTGGCCACGGACTGCAACCCGGGGTCCTCGTTCACCTCCAGCATGCCGTTCTGCATCGCGCTCGCCGTCAGGGAGATGCGGATGACGACCGAGGAGGCGGTCTGGGCCGCGACCGCGGGCGGGGCCCGGGCGCTGCGCCGGGACGATATCGGCCACCTCGGGGTAGGGGCCAGGGCCGACCTGATCCTGCTGGACGCGCCGTCGCACGCCTACCTGGCCTACCGCCCGGGTGTCCCGCTGATCACCGCCGTCTGGCAGGCGGGCCGCCTGGCCGCCGGATCGTCCCCAGGACCCCCCAGCGTCCCCTAGCCGCCCGCCGGCGGCAGCGTCCCCTAGCCGCCCGCCGGCTTACGGGCGACGCCGCCCCACAGAACCGCGGGGCTGGCCGCCTCGATGTCGCTGTCGGGGCGCCATTCCGGGGCCCGGACGACGCCGGGCTCGACCAGCTCGAGCCCGGCGAACAAGCGGGTCACGCCGGCCCGGTCGCGCAGCGCCACCTTCTCCGCCACGGACTGGTTGAGGCGACGGACCATCTCGGTGTGCTGCTCGGTGTCGATGTCGCTGGCCGGGTGCGAGATCGCGATGAAGCTGCCGGGCACGCACGCGTCCGCCAGCCGGCGCACGATGGCGCCGGCTTCGGCGTCGTCGAGGACGAACTGCAGGACCGTGAACAGCATGACCGCGACCGGCGCGCTGAAGTCCAGCGTGTCCGCCGCCTGGGCCAAGATCTTGTCCGGGTCCCGCAAGTCGGCGTCGAGGTACGCGCACGCGCCCTCTGGGCGGCTGGTCAGCAGCGCCCGGGCGTGCGAGAGCACGATGGGGTCGTTGTCGACGTAGACGATCCGGCAGTCGGGCGCCGCGCGCTGGGCGACCTCGTGGGTGTTGTTGGCGGTCGGGATGCCCGTGCCGATGTCGAGGAACTGCCTGATCCCCACCTCGGCGGCGAGAAAACGGACCGTCCTGGCCAGGAAGACGCGGTTGGCACGGACGGAGTACACCAGGTTCGGGTACGCCTGCAGGGTCCGGTCACCGAGTTCTCTGTCCGCCGCGAAGTTGTCTTTCCCGCCCAGCCAGTAGTCGTAGACACGGGCGATATGCGGGACGCTTGTGTCCAGGTTGGGCATGAAACTCCTATCGGGCCGGCCCGCCCGAGCCTATCGTCAGGTAGCGATGGCGGAAGCGGATCAGCGGCTCACCCGAGTCCGCCACGTACGGCACACCGGTGACCCGCGCGATGACCAGCAGGTGGTCCCCGGCCGGGGTGAGAAGCTGCACGGCGCACTCCAGCGCGGCCAGGCCGCCGTCGACGATCAGCGCGCCAGAATCCAGGCCGCGCCGGTGCGGCACGTCGTCGAGCATGTGCCGTGCGCCCGGCCGCCCGGCCGCCGCGAACCGGCCCGCCAGCATCCGCTGCCCGGCCGCGAGCAAGGTGACGGCGAACCGGGTCACGGGCTCGTCCGCCCGGCCGAGCAACTCGGCCGGATACGATTCGGACATCACCGAGACAAGCACCAGGGCAGGTTCGGCCGATACCGGGCAGAACGCGCTGATCGTCACCCCGATGTCATCGCGGCCATCGGCCAGCGTCAGCAGCGTGACGGCGCCCGCCCAGGCCGCCCAGGCTCGAGCCGGGTCCGCGGCAAGCTCCACGGTTCGTTCGGCTAGGTAATGATCCATCGGCCCGGGAGCATCAGTGGTCCGTACGGCGGCAGGCCGGCGCTGGCCGCCAGGCGCCACGCGGGGCCCCACCCGGAGAAGGTGTCGGCGAATCCCAGGGTAGCCGCCGCGGCCGGGCGGGCTTCGCTCGACTCCGGCGGACGGAGCTGATCAAACGGGGTCATCCGGGGGTAGACGCGCAGCGGGGCGTCGGCCGGCAGCCCGGCTCGCCGCCGGGCGATCTCGGCCGCCGCCTGCATGCCGCCGAGCTCATCGACGAGCCCGTTCTGCGCCGCGTCGGCACCGGTCCAGACCCGTCCGCGGGCGACCTCGTGCACCCGCTCGATCGGCATCCGGCGGCCGGCCGCCACCTTCTCGGTGAAATCGGCGTAGATCGCGTCCAGCCAGGCGTTGATCCGGGTCCACTCGTCCTCGCTGAACGGATGGAACGGGCTCAGCATGGTGGCCCCGGCGCCCACGCTCACCGCATCGGTGGTGACGCCGACCCGGTGCAGCGCGTCCTCGAGCACGGGCTTGCCCATGATCACGCCGATCGAGCCGGTGAGCGTGCCGGGCTGAGCGACGATGACGTCGGCGGGCGCGGCGATGAAGTACCCGCCCGAGGCGGCCACGTCGCTCATCGACACCACCACGGGCTTGCCCGCGGCCCGGAGCCTGACCACTTCGCGCCAGATCGTGTCGGAGGCGGTGGCGGACCCGCCGGGGCTGTTGACCCGGAGCAGCACCGCCCGGGCCCGCTCGTCCGCCAGGGCCGCCCGGAGCGCGGCCGCCACCGTGTCCGAGCCCATCGCGCTGCCGCCCAGCGGGCTGTGGCTGCTGCGCCCGGACTTGATCGGGCCGGAGGCGTGGATCACGGCGACGAAACGCTCTCGCGGGTTCGGCAGCCGGCGCGCCCGCTGGACCAGCGCGTGACTGCGCTGGTAGCGCGTCACATACTGCAGGGTCGCCTCGGGGCCCGTTTCCTTGCGGACGTCCGCGTAGACCTCGTCCCGGTAGCCGAGCGCGTCGACCAGGCCTTCGGCCAGGGCGTCGGCGGCCAGGAACGGGCCGCGGTCAAGCAGTGCGCGGGCGTCGGCGGCGCTCTTGCCGCGGCGTTCGGCGATGGCGGCGGTGATCTGCTCGCTGATCGAGGCCACCAGCCGCATCGAAGCCTCGCGGGCTGGCCCGGTGAAGCCGCGTTCGGTCAGGTTGTCGGCGGCCGACTTGTACTCGTACCGCTTGGCGCTGGCGAAGCCGATCCCGAACTTCTCCAGCGCGTCGTGCAGGAACACCTGCTCCACCGCGATGCCGGTGAGGCCGAGGGTGCCCGACGGCTGCAAGTAGATCCGGTCGAACGCGGTCGCCAGGTAGTACGGCACGTTGCCCTGGGTGAACTCACCGAAGGTCTCGGCCCACGCCACCGCCAGCTTGCCCGACTCGCGGAACACGGAGACCGCCTCGCGCAACTCCTGCATCCGGGCCAGCCCGATCCGGCCGCCGCCCACCTTGACCACGAGCGCCCGTACCCGGTCATCGTGCCGGGCGCGCCGCAAGCCCTCCAGGACGTCGGGCAGCCTGACCTTGCGCCGGGACATGATCGCGGACAGCGGATCGGTGACCGGAGCCTCGGGCAGGCCGTCGGTCAGGTCGAGTTCGAGGATCAGCGGGCCCGTCTGGCGCTGCCGTAGCCTGGTGACCTGTTCGGTGAGTTGCCAGGCGAGTTTCGCGTCTGCCATGCGGCCAGCTTACGGTGCGGCTCATAGCCGGCGATAAGGAGCAAAGGAGATCGGCATCGGCGAGCACCCGGTCACGGTCGTGGTGGACGTGGCCAACGTGATGGGTTCACGTCCGGACGGCTGGTGGCGGGACCGGGCGGGAGCAGCGGTTCGGCTGCACGCGGACCTGGTCCGTCTCGCCGCCTCCGGCCGGGCGACGCCCCCAGGGGAGACCGGGCCGCCGGATTTCGTCATGGTCCTCGAGGGCGCCGCCAAAGCCGCCGCCCCCCGCATCGCCGCCGCCGCCAGCGAGGCGCCGGCCGGTGACGTGCGGGTCGTGCAGGCGCGCGGATCCGGTGACGACACGATCGTCGAGGTGGTGCGCGACCTGTCCGGGCGCCGCATCGTGGTCACCGCCGACCGCGAGCTACGCGAGCGAAGCGTGGCGGCCGGTGCGACCATTCTCGGCCCCGGCTGGCTGCTTGGCCTGCTGCGGCCGTTACCCGCCCGGGCCCGCCGTGTTATCGGGCCACCCGGCCCGTTCAACCGGGTGGCCCACTTTCCCTCTCGCCCCGGCGCACTCCGGCGCCAGAGCGAGCATCGTAGCAGCCATAACGCCGCAGTCGCCGGTGTTAGCGGCATAAGTACGGTTTGGAAATGCTGTGAGCACCGGCTTTACTGGATATCTGGATCGTTGCCCAAACGATGAGACGGAAAGATGCCCGTGCTTCTCCTCGCTGTCGCTGTTGTCGTGCTTGTCGGTTTGATGTTCGCCCTCGACCGCATGCTCAAGGTGGGCAAGCGTGTTCGCCGCCGC
>JBEKGC010000293.1:0-8615 GCA_050013055.1 Streptosporangiaceae bacterium | reverse complement strand
CATCGTCCGTACCCGCAGCCCAGTGGGCTGCCTGGGACGGGAGGTAACGATAATGGTGCAGTTCGGGTCAGCTGCGGGAGGGAGATAGCGACTATGACCGACCGCCAGATATTCACCTCCCGGCTGACGGGCCGTCCGCTGCTGGACAGCGAGGGAATGACCATCGGCCGGATCCGTGATGTCGTGATCCTGCCCGCCGCCGGGACCGAACCGCCCCGCGCGCTTGGGCTGGTGGTGACGTTGCAGCGGCGCCGCATCTTCGTCAACCTGGGCCGGATCGCGGAGATCTCCGTCGACGGCGCGCACATGCGGGGCGGAACAGTCGACCTGCGCCGTTTCACCCGGCGGACCGGGGAGATCCTGACGTCTGACCTGTACGGCCGGTCGGCCAAGGGGGGCGTCGTCGTCGACGTCGCTATCGTTCCCTGCGAACAGCAGCGAGTGGGCTGGGAGGTCTCCGCGTTCGCCGTGGCGCAGGGCCGGGGACTGCGGCACCGGGGTACGACGATCGTGCCGTGGGACTCCGATCCCGAGCTCTTCCACGCGGGCCCGCTGGGCGGACAGCTGGCCAGCCTGCGCGAGATGCGGCCGGCCGACCTCGCCGCCGCCGTGGAGGGAATGTCGCCGATCAGGCGGAGTCAGATCGCGGCCGCCCTGGATGACGAAGAACTAGCCGACCTGCTCGAGGAGATGTCAGAACAGGACCAGGTCCGGCTGCTGGCCGGCCTCGAGCTTGAGCGCAGCGCCGATGTGGTGGAGGAGATGCAGCCCGACGACGCCGCCGACCTGCTCGCGGAGATGCCGCCCGAGCAGCGCGAACGGCTGCTGACCGCGATGGAGGCGGTCCAGGCGGCCGATCTGAGGCGTCTCCTGCTCTACGACGCGACGACGGCAGGCGGCCTGATGACCTCGCAGCCTCTTATCGTTACCCCGGATATGCCGGTCGCGGCGGTGCTGGCCCAGATCAGAGACCCTGAGATGCCGGTTACCTCGGCCGCGCAGGTGTTCGTCTGCGAGCCGCCCGTGATGACGCCGACCGGCCGCTACCTCGGCAGCGTGGGGTTTCAGCGGCTGCTGCGCCAGCCGCCCGCCGCCGAAGTCGGCGAGTGCGTCGAGGCGAGCGTTTTCGTCCGGCCTGATCTGCCCGAGCGTGAACTGGCGGCCCGGCTCGCCGCTTACAACCTCATCAGCGTGGCGGTCTGCGACGAGGCCGGCCGGCTGCTCGGCGCGGTTACCGTGGACGATGTCCTTGACCACCTGCTGCCAGTGGGCTGGCGAAGGACGGCAGAGTGATGTCGCGGCTTTCCTCCCGGCGTCTCGGCGAGCGAAGCGACCTGTCCGTTCCGCGCGGCGCATCACCGCGGATGGGCGCCCGGTACGACGCCGACGCCTTCGGGCGGATATCAGAGGCGGTCGCCCGTTTCCTCGGCACCGGCCGGTTCCTGGTGGGCCAGACCGTGCTGGTGATCGGCTGGATCGTGCTGAACACCCTCGGCTTGGTCAACCACTGGGACCCGTATCCGTTCATCCTGCTCAACCTGGCCTTCTCGACCCAGGCCGCCTACGCCGCGCCGCTGATCCTGCTCGCCCAGAACCGGCAGGACGACCGGGACCGGGCCAACATCGAGCGCGACAGGGAAGTCGCGGCCCGGACCCAGGCCGATACCGAGTTCCTCGCCCGTGAGCTGGCCTCTGTCCGCCTGGCGCTGGCCGATGTGGTGACCACCCGGGACCTCGAGGACTCCCTGTCCCGGCTGGCCAAGCTCATCACCGACCAGCCGTTCCCTGGCGGCCCCGATCCGCTCGCCTCGCCCGACGATTAGTGACCGCGCGGCTCTCCTCGGGTCGGCTCAGGGACCGGGCCGGGCCTTGCCGGCCGGACCGAAGCTCCGATTTCATGAAATAAGTGTTACAGCATGTATACGGCCCTCTAGCTGGGCTTTAAAATTAGTTTTGTCCTATATATTGGACACGGGCAGCTGGTGACGCGGGGTGGGACATGGGGCTCGTAGCGGAACTTCAACCGGGAGATCCCCGCGAGATCGGACCGTACCGGACGCTAGGGCGGCTGGGCTCCGGCGGCATGGGACACGTGTTCCTTGGCATGTCGGCAGGCGGCCGGCCGATCGCCGTCAAGGTGATCCGCGAGGAACTCGCCGACGATCCTCAATTCCGGACCAGGTTCCGCGGAGAGGTCGCCGCGGCCCGCAAGGTGAGCGGGCTCTTTACCGCCTTCGTGGTCGACGCTGATCTGGACGGCGAGATGCCGTGGCTGGCCACGGCCTATGTCGCCGGGCCTTCATTGTTCGAGGCGGTGCATGACCACGGACCGCTGGATGCGCGGACACTGCTGGCCCTGGCGGCGGGTCTGGCCGAGAGCCTGAGCGCCATCCATGCCGCGGGCGTCGTGCACCGGGACCTGAAGCCCTCTAATGTCCTGCTGGCCGAGGATGGCCCGCGGGTTATTGACTTCGGGATTTCCGGGGCGGCTGAGGCCAGTGCGCAGACCGGTGCGAGCGTGGTGATCGGCTCGCCTGGGTTCATGTCCCCTGAGCAGGTCCTGGGCCATGACATCGGTCCGCCGAGTGACATGTTCAGCCTGGGCGCGGTTCTCGCTTTCGCAGGCACCGGCCAGGGCCCCTTCGGGTCCGGGCCGAATGCCGCCCTGATCTACCGGCTGGTCAATCACCCGGCTGATCTCAGCCGGCTGCCGGATGAGATCCGGCCGCTGGTGGGGCGTTGCCTGGCCAAGCACCCCAGTGACCGGCCCACCGCTCGTGAACTGCTGGCGGAGGTGGGCGCGATCCAGCCCGAGCGGGGCTGGCTGGCTGAGTCGATCATCTACGGGTCGACGGGCGGTCAGCCCGTCGCTGAGCTCCTCGACGCCGAACTCCTCGACCTGGCCACGGCGGGAAGCGCCGTCGCGTTCGCCGCAGTTGCCTCCGCCCAGCCTAAGGGCGCCCAGCCTAAGGGCGCCCAGGCTGAGGGCGCCCAGCCTGAGGGCGGCAAGGTGGCCAGGCACGGGCGCCGACGCCTGTCCCGGCCGCTGGCGTCGGTCTGCATCACCGGCGGGCTGGTCGCCGCCTCGGCCGCCGCCGTCTTCATCTTGACCGGTGCCGTGCCCCGGCCGCCGGTTTCGCAGACCCAGGCGCAGGCGGGCCGGTCGCAGACCACGCCACCCTCGGCGTCCCACGTGTCGGTGACCCCGAGCCCGCTGTCAGCCGCACACCCGGCCCCCCCGTCGCCAAATGCGTACCTGACCCCGGCGCTCTCGGAGTTCCTGACCACGTCGCCGCCCGCCACCGTGCTGCCGACCAGATCTGCCGCGCCGAAGAATTCCTCCGCGCCGAGCAAGTCGGCCGCCCCGTCGGCGTCCCCGTCCACCTCGGCGTCCCACTCCGCGTCGCCGTCGCCGTCGCCGTCTCCGTCGAGCACGTCGCCGTCGCCCTCTCCTTCTGCCACCGGGAGCACGTCACCATCTCCCTCGCCGTCAGCCAGCTCGTCTCCGTCGCCGTCGGCACCCGCTGACACCGGGAGCGCGTCACCCACCAGCTCCGCTTCGGTGACCGCAAGCCCGTCCTCGTCCTGACGACCGCTCGCGGTGGCGCATCGCGGTCAGGGTCGTTCCGCGCGGACCAGGGTGTCGATCGCGATGGCCGGCCTGCCGTCGTGCTCAACGGGGCGCCGGACCCGGCCTGCCTTGCTAATGCGCAGTCCGCGCAGCTCGGCCGTGATCGCCTCCGGGGTGTAGTGCACCTCGGGGTAACGGGGGCCGCCGGCGCCCTCGGTGAGGTTGGTCAGGTCGTGCCCGATCACGAGCAGCGTGCCGCCCGGGGCCAGCGCGGTGGCCGCGCGGGCCAGCACCTTGGCCCGCAGCTTCGCGTCCACCTGCAGGTAAGCGGTCAGGACGAGCTCGAAGGCGCCGCGGTCGGGCTGGTAGTGATCCAGGTCGGCGACCACCCAGTCCACCTGGGCGCCGGTCACGCCGCGGGCGGCGCTGAGCCTTCTCGCCTTGGCCAGGCCGACGGGGGAGAAATCCACGGCCGTTACCTGCCAGCCGTGCTCGGCCAGCCAGACCGTGTTACGGCCGTGCCCCGCGGCCAGGTCGAGGGCCCGGCCGGGCGGTAGCGCGGCCAGCTCAGCCGCGACGAACTGGCTCGGGGGCAGCGCGGGATCAAACTCGATGCCCGCGTACTTCTGGTCCCATCGCAGCTGGTCCATCTGGTTACTCTGGCCGATCACACGCGCTCCAGGCAACCCGCTCCGAGCCCGCCCAGGCGACCGCGGCGCCCCGGCTCGGACGGGCCGCGGTCACCGGAAAGCCACGCTTGAAAAATAGATATCACCATGATAGAAATGAGGTATCAGGCTAGGTATCCGAGGAGAACCCATGAAGACGCAGGCCGCAGTCGAGATCGCCCATCTCCGCAAGACCTACGGAGATGTCGTGGCGGTCGAGGACCTGTCGCTCTCGATCGCGCCGGGTGAGATCTTCGGCATTCTCGGGCCGAACGGCGCGGGTAAGACCACCACGGCCGAGTGCGTGCTCGGCCTCCGGTCACCGGATGCCGGATCGATCCGCGTGCTTGGCCTGGACCCCGGCCGGGACCGCGAGGAGCTGCACCTGGTGGTGGGCGCGCAGCTCCAGCAGAGCGCGCTGCCGGCCAAGCTCAAGGTCGGGGAGATCCTGGCGGAGTACCAGTCCTTCTACCGGGAGCCGGCCGACGTCGGGGAGCTGATCGAGGGCCTCGGCCTGGCGGGAAAGGTCAAGGACTACTACCGGTCCCTGTCCGGCGGCCAGCGGCAGCGGCTGTCCATCGCGCTGGCCCTCATCGGCCGGCCGAAGGTGGCCGTGCTCGACGAGATGACGTCGGGGCTCGATCCGCAGGCCCGGCGGGACACCTGGAACCTCATCGAGGGCGTGCGCGACCGCGGGGTGACGATCCTCCTGGTGACGCACTTCATGGAAGAAGCCGAGCGGCTCTGCGACCGGGTGGCCCTCATCGACGCCGGGCAGCTGACCGCGCTCGACAGCCCGGCCGGGCTGGCCGCGCGGGCCCGGGGCGGGAAGACCGTCCGGTTCGTGCCCTCCGCTCCCTTCGACGATCACCTGCTGACCGCCCTTCCCGGCGTACGCACGGTCCAGCGCAGCGGCTCCCGCGTCATCGTCAACGGGACCGGAGAGCTGGTCAACGCGGTGATCCTCACCCTGGCCGCGGCGGGCGTGACCGCCCATGACATGGAGCTCGATTCCTCCACCCTGGAAGACGCCTTCGTGAAGCTCACCGGCCGCCACCTGCACGAGGAAGGAATCCCGGCATGAACTCGCACACCATCACCCGACCGAAGGCAGCTCTCTCCAAAGCACTGCTCTCCAAGGCACCGCTGACGAACACACCGCTTTCGAGGGCACCGCTGGCGGACAGGACGCCCCGCGCTGCGTTCGGCCAGATCGTCAGGAACGAGGCGAGGCTCGCCTGGCGGCTGCCGGCCGGGCTGATCTTCGGCGCCGGGGTTCCGCTGCTGCTCCTGATAATCTTCGGCGAGCTGCCCAGCTTCCATCAGCCCCAGCCCAGCCTGGGCGGTCTGGCCCTGTTCCCCGTCTATGTCCCGATCATCATTTCCTTCGTGATCGCGATTCTCGGGCTCATCGCCCTGCCTGCCCCCCTGGTCTCCTACCGGGACCAGGGGATCCTGCGCCGGCTTTCGACCACGCCCGTACCCCCGTCCTGGGTGCTGGCCGCCCAGCTCGTCGTCCAGTTCTGCATCACCATGACCTCGCTACTCATCGTCATCATCGTGAGCATCGCGGCGTTCGGGCTCGACGTGCCGAAAAATCCCGGCGCGCTGGCGCTGGCGATCGTGCTGTCCATCGCCGCGCTGTTCGCCATCGGGTTGTCGATCGCGGCGGCCGCCCGGAGCGGGACCGCCGCCCGCGCCATCGGGGCCGGCGCGTTCTACCCGCTGCTGTTCTTCGCCGGCATGTGGCTGCCCCAGCCGCTCATGCCGGGCGTGCTCCAGGGCATCAGCAAGTTCACCCCGCTCGGGGCATCGGTGACGGCGGTTCAGGACTCCATGCAGGGCCAGTTCCCGCCCGCGCTGCCGCTGCTTGTGCTGGCCGGGTATGCGGTGGTCTTCGGCTTCGTGGCCAGGCGTATCTTCCGCTGGGAATAAAGCATCAGTTCCGCCGACCAGGAGGCATCATGAGTACATTGTCGTCAGCCGCTTCGGACCTGCGACTTCCGGCGCCGCCGGTGATCGAGCGCAAGGCATGGTCGTTGTCCGGCGTGCGGATCCTGGTGCTGAGCATCGTGGTCCTGATCGCGGGCATCGGGCTGCTGATCGCGGGCATCGTGCTTCGCCACGGCTCGGGTGCGGACACCATGATCGCGGTAGCCGTGCTCCTGATCCTCGCGAGCCAGGTCGGCACCCGGGGCCTGACGTCGGTCGTCGCCGGCGAGGCGCGCGTGGTCCAGCTGTTCGGCCGGTACCACGGCACCATCCGCGACCCCGGCCTGCACTGGGTGAACCCGATCGCGCTGCGGCGCAAGGTCTCGACCCGGATCCGGAACCTCGAGACGGCGATGGTCAAGGTCAACGACGCCGACGGCAACCCGCTGGAGATCGCCGCCGTGGTGGTCTGGCAGGTCCAGGACACGGCCAAGGCCATCTACGCGGTCGACGACTTCGAGATGTTCGTCGCCATCCAGTCCGAGACCGCCGTCAGGCACATTGCCTCCAGCTACGCCTACGAGGTTCAGGACAGCGACCGGCTGTCGCTGCGGGCCAACGCGGACGAGATCACGGCGCGGCTGTCGGCCGAGATCGTGGACCGGGTGGCGTCGGCCGGCGTGCACATTATCGAGTCGCGCCTCACCCGGCTGTCCTACGCGGCCGAGATCGCGCAGGCCATGCTGCGCCGGCAGGCGGCCTCGGCCGTGGTCGGCGCCCGGCTGCGGATCGTCGAGGGCGCGGTCGGGATGGTTAAACTGGCGCTGACTCAGCTCGAGGAGCAGGGGGTGGTCGAGCTGGACGAGGAGCGGAAGGCGGCGATGGTGTCCAACCTGCTCGTCGTGCTCTGCAGCGAGCAGGCTACCCAGCAGGTCGTCAACACCGGTTCGCTCTACCAGTGACGGAACGAAAAGGTGTTCTGCTGCGCCTGGATCCGGCCGTGCACGACGCCCTCGCCCGGTGGGCCGCTGACGAGCTGCGCAGCACGAACGCTCAGATCGAGTTCGTGCTGCGCCGGGCGCTGGCCGAGGCGGGGCGGCTGCCGGGGAACGCGGCCAAGATGCGCGGGCGCGGGCGGCCGCCGACCCGCGAAGCCCACGAGGCCCCCGCTGACGGGGAGGCCGGCCCGGCGGCTGAGCCGGAGGCCCGCTGAGCCTGGGCCCTCCCCTGGGCTAGCACTCAATGACGTTGACGGCTAGGCCGCCACGGGAGGTCTCCTTGTATTTGTCCAGCATGTCGAGGCCGGTGCTGCGCATGGTAGCGATGGCCTTGTCGAGTGAGACGAAATGGCTCCCGTTCCCGCGCAGGGCTATCCGGGCCGCGTTGATCGCGGTCATGGACGCGACCGCGTTACGCTCGATGCACGGCACCTGGACCAGCCCGCCGACCGGGTCGCAGGTCAGCCCGAGGTTGTGCTCGATACCGATCTCCGCGGCGTTTTCCACTTGCTCGGGCGTTCCGCCGAGCAGCTCGGCCAGCGCCCCGGCCGCCATCGAGCAGGCCGATCCGACCTCGCCCTGGCAGCCGACCTCGGCGCCGGAGATGGAGGCGTTCTCCTTGAACAAGGCGCCGATGGCGGCCGCCGTCAGCAGGAACCTGGTCACGCCTTCGGCTGAGGCGCCGGGAACGAACCGGTCGTAGTAGTGCAGCACCGCGGGGATGATCCCGGCCGCGCCGTTGGTGGGCGCGGTGACGACGCGGCCGCCTGCCGCATTCTCCTCGTTGACCGCGAGCGCATAGAGCGTCACCCAGTCCATCGCCCGCAGCGGGTCATCGTCCTGGCGCTCGCAGGTGAGCTGGCGGAACAGGCGCGGCGCACGGCGCTGGACCTTCAGGCCGCCGGGGAGCATGCCGTCGGTACGGCAACCGCGCTCGACACAGGCCTGCATGACCTGCCACAGCTCACCGAGGCCGGCCCGTATCTCCGCCGCCGTCTGGCCCAGCGCCTGCTCGTTCGCGAGCATGATCCCGGAGATGGGCAGCCCGCTGCGCACGGTGTGCGCGAGCAGCTCGGCCCCGGTGGTGAACGGATAGGGCAGCGCCGGGAGGCCGGCCGCGGCGGGTGCGGACCCGGTCCCGGCCTCGTCGACGACGAAGCCGCCGCCGACCGAGTAGTAGGCGCGCTCCCTGAGCACCGCGCCGGTGTCGTCGCGGGCGGTGAACCGCATGCCGTTCGGGTGGAAGCCGAGCTTCTTCCTGCGGTTGAACTCCAGGTGCTCGGCGATGGTGAAGCCGATCTCGTGCTCGCCGAGCAGCCGCAGGCTTTTCCGGCTGGCGATGGCGGCCAGCCGGGCTGGTATCGCGTCCACGTCGACGGTGGCCGGCTGTTCGCCTTCGAGCCCGAGCAGGACCGCCTTGTCGCTTCCGTGCCCGGGGCCGGTCAG
>JBEKGC010000292.1:0-8654 GCA_050013055.1 Streptosporangiaceae bacterium | reverse complement strand
TGAACTATTATGGCCGGTTCAACAGGTCGCGGTTGTATCGTCTCTTGCAGCGCATTAACACCTACATAGTGCGGTGGGCGCGCAACAAGTATCGGCGGCTGGGTACATTTAAGAAGGCCAAACGGTGGTGGACCGGGCTCGTCGATCGAGAGCCTGGCCTGTTTGCACACTGGGCCTGGGTGCCCGAGTTCTGAAAGATCAAATGAGAAGAGCCGTGTAACGGGAGACTGTTAAGCACGGTTCTGTGAGAGCCGGGGGGTGAGACTCCCCCCGGCTACTCGACGGCCAGGGCCGGCCTGACCGGCCACGGCAGCCTGGAGATCACGGCGGTCGGTCGGGACAAGTCCTGGACGGCGGCCCGGATCCAGGCTGGCCGGGGTGCTTTCGCCGCTCCGGCCGGAGGCGAGCTGATGGTGATCGCCTCGATCAAGCAACCCGGCCCGGCTAGCGGTCTGGGTTACTGGCCCGCGTTCTGGCTGCTCGGCCCCGGCCGGTGGCCGGGCACAGGCGAGATCGACATCATGGAGGACGTCAACGCGGGCAGCCAGCATTCCGCCGCCCTGCACTGCGGCAACCTCACCGCCCGGAACGCCGACGGGACCACCGGACCGTGCCACGAATACACCGGCCTGAGCAGCGGCCTGCGGCCGTGCCCCGGATGCCAGCGCGGCTATCACACCTATACCGTCATCATCGACCGGCGCGCCGCGAACCAGCAGCTCCGCTGGTATCTCGACGGGCACCTGTACTTCGCCGTGCACGAGAGTCAGGTCGGCACCAGGGTGTGGACGCAGGCGGTGGACCACGGTTTCTCGATCATCCTGGACCTCGCCATCGGCGGTACGTACCCGGACGGCAGCTGTCACTGCACCACCCCAAGCGCCGCCACCACCTCGGGGGGCGCCATGTTGGTGCAGTACGTCAAGGTCTACCGCGGCGTCGGGTGGCTGTGACCTGCGCTTGCGCTTAATCTCCCGCCTGGTGCATCCTGGTCCTGGCGATCGTCGTTACACAGAGCACACTGTTAGTTACCCGCTGATATTCCGGCTGGCGCCCACCGGGATCGGATCGGAGTGTGCATCAGCGGGCGAGGCATGGTTCGGAGGGGGCACCCGTGATACCTGACGACAACGCTGCTCCGGGTGAGCAGCCGGCCGCGGCCGAGGGGAGCGCAGGGACCGCCGCGGGGAGCGCCGGGACCTGGGTCGACGTGCAGGCCCGCGAGCAGCAGTTCCGGCGGGACTTCGGCCGCGCGCCTGTCGGTTTGGTCATGGCCAGCCTCCGGGACAGCGGGTGCTGCGTCTGGATGGCGGTCAACGAGACGTTCAGCGAGCTGACCGGCTACGCACAAGCAGAACTGAGCGGATCGGACCTGCTTGGCTACTTCCACCCGGAAGACCAGCCTGCGCTTGAGATGCTGATCGCCGACGCCACATCGGGTGCGGTCGACCAGATCGGGGCCGACGCGCGGCTGGTCCGCATCGACGGTGAGCTCGTCTGGATTCGGCTGACCGGATCGGTGATCCGGCCGTCCGCCGGCGAGCCGTATCTCGCCGTCTTCGCCGAGGACATCACCGCGGCCCGGCAGGCCCAGGCCGAGATACAACGGCTGCAGCGCGAGCTGCAGCGGTCGCGGCGGCTGGCGAGCCTGGGACAGCTGGTGGGCGGAATCGGGCACGACTTCAGCAATACGCTCACGGTCATCGCCAACTACGCGAGCCTGGTGCACGATGAGGTCACCGTGGCCGAGACCACGGAGAGCGTGGCCAAGTGGCGGCGCGTCCGCTGGGACGTGGAGCAGATCGAGGAAGCCGCCGAACGTTCCAAGCGGCTGATCAAGCACCTGCTCGCGTTCACCAGAAGGGAGGAGGCCGAGCCGGTCCTGCTTGATCTCGGCCAGGCGATCAGCGATGCCAACGGGCTGCTGGCCGAGGTGCTCGGCGAGCACGTCCCGATCGTGACCCGGCAGGCCACCGGCCTGTGGCCGGTCCAAGCCGATCCTGGCCTGCTGAAGCAGGCCATCATCAACATCGCGCTGAACGCCCGCGACGCCATGCCGGGGGGCGGTCAGGTCACCATCGACGCGATGAATCTCGATCTGGACCATCTCCCGGCGGACTGGCGGGACGTCACCGACCTCGCCGAGCTGCTGCCCGGGCGCTACGTCGCGTTTCGCCTGGCCGACACGGGGGCGGGCATGGACGCGGCGACCGCGCAGCGCGCCTTCGAGCCCTTCTTCACCACCAAGAACGGAGACCTGGCGGCGGGACTCGGCCTGCCCGCCGTGCACAGGTTCGCCGCGCAGGTCGGCGGCAAGGCCTGGCTCCGGTCCGAGCTGGGCATCGGCACCACCGTCACCGTGGTGCTGCCCGCCACCATCGGCTCCGTTACGCCGGCGGCGGCGAGCCGCCCGCCGGCCTCGGGGTTGCTCAGCACGGTGCTTGTGGTCGACGACGAGGCCGCGATCCGTGAGGTCGCGCACCGGGTCCTGACCAGTGCCGGCTACCAGGTCGAGACGGCCGCGACCGGGCACGAGGCGCTTGGCCTGCTGGCGAACCCGGGGTTTGGCGCCGACCTGATCCTGACCGATGTCGTCATGCCGGGCATGACCGGGGCCGCGTTTGCCACCCAGGCCCGGGCCCTGCGTCCGGGGCTGCCTGTGCTGTTCATGTCCGGCTATGAGCCAGCGGCCACCGCGGAAGGCTGGCCAGAACCGGGAGCGCAGATCATCGGCAAGCCGTTCTCCCGGGCGGCGCTGCTGGCCCGGGTGAATCACATGCTGATGGCCGGGGTGCACGCGGGCGCGGGCAAACTGCCCGAGCAGCGATCGCTGTCGGAGCAGCCGCAGCCCGCGTACTACCGGACGCAGACCGAGCGGTGGTGATCCGGAGCCGGCCTCACGCCGCGGCGCCGATGCTGGCGACGGTCGCGCCCGCGGCCCGGACCAGGTCGGCGGGGGCGAGCTCGATGTCAAGCCCGCGCCGCCCGCCGCTGCAGAACACGGTGGCGTAGGCCAGCGCCGACGCATCGACCACCACCGGCAGGCGCTTGCGCTGACCGACCGGGGAGATGCCGCCCGCCACGTACCCGGTGGCCCGCTCGGCCACGCTGACCTGGGCCATCACGGCCCGCTTGCCGCCGCACGCCGCGGCCAGGGCCTTGAGGTCGAGGTGACCGGGCACCGGGACCACGCCGACCACCAGCGTGCCGTCCAGCAGCGTGCCCTCCAGCAACGTGCCCTCCATCTGGGCGACCAGCGTCTTGAACATGCGCTCCGCCGGGACGCCAAGGGCCTGGCTGGCCTCGAGCCCGTAAGACTGGTGCCTGGGGTCGTGGGCGTACTCGTGCACGGTAAAGGCGATGCCGGCCCGCGTGAGCGCGATCGTCGCCGGGGTGCCGCGTCCTGCCACGACCGGTCACCTTACGGCATGTCCGGCCCGCGGCGAAAACCATTAGGCGTCCCGTCCGTGGCGTCCGCATAGTGAGGATATGCGCGTGAGGTTCCCCCGGCTGCCTGACCACCAGCGCGCCTACGCGCTGGTCGAGCGGGACGACGGGGTCCGCTACCGGCTGTACGGCGGGACGGATCCGTTCCCCGGATCCCAGCTGCCGCACGACCTGCGGCACCTGATCGTCGAGCGGGAGCTCGGCCTGACCGACGGCATCTGGGCCGGCATCGCGGCCGGTGCCGTCCTGGCCGGCATGCGGTACGCAGGCGGCCGCCGGCCGCCGCACGCGGACCAGCGGTCCCAGCCGCTGATCCGGGCCTTCCGGCCTCAGGGCCTGCGCGCCGAACTGCTCGCCGACCTGGTGGAGAGCGTCGCGGGGCTGGATAACCCGACCGTGACGCAGATCCAGCGGCTCGCGCGGACCAAGCTGGCCGGGCTGCCTGCCCCGGCGGCCATCGACCCGGCGGCGATCGCGGCGGCGGCCACGGCCATGCAGGTGGAGGCGTCCCGGTGGGCGCGGCTCCGGGTCGGGGAAGCGCTCAGTTACCAGTGGCCGGCGGAGCCGCGGCGGGCTCGATATCGGGTTGTGCCGCGGACAGCCGAACCGCCAGCATGGGGCGATGGATGAGTGGCCGGACGAGATCATCGAAGCCGGAGAGGTCACCCTGCGCCGTTACCGCGAAGACGACCTCGACGCCTTGCTCGAGGAGGTGGCCGACTCGGTTGACCACCTGAGCCCGTGGATGCCGTGGGCCGAAAAGTACAGCAGGCAAGCCGGGGCCGAGTTCCTTGCCGGGGCGGCCAGGGACTGGCAGGCCGGCGTCGCCTGGAACTACGCGATCACGACCGGCGGCGTCCTGGCCGGCGGCATCAGCCTGATGGCCAGGATCGGGCCGGGCGGGCTGGAGATCGGCTACTGGATCCGCCGCGGCTGCACCCGCCGCGGCCTGGCCACCGCGGCCGCGGCGGCGCTGGTGCGGCAGGCGTTCGGTCGGCCGGACATCGACCGGGTGGAGATCGTGCACGACGAGCTGAACGTGGCCAGCGGCGGCGTGCCGCGCAAGCTCGGCTTCACCGATGTGGGCCGGCGCGCCATCGAGCCGCCTCCGGCGGCCGGCACCGGCACCGGCGTGGTGTGGCGGCTGGTCAGGTAGCCTAAGCCGGCATGGGATACGGGCAAGCGAACCAGGTCGACCGCGAGATGATGGCGCTGGCCCTGGGCCAGGCGCGGGTCAGCCTGGAGGCGGGGGGCGTCCCGGTCGGGGCGGTGCTGTCCGCCGGCGGCCAGCTGGTCGCGGCCGGGCACAACGAGCGCGTGCAGCGCGGTGATCCGGTCGCGCACGGCGAGATCGCCTGTCTGCGCAACGCCGGGCGGCGGCCTTCCTACGCCGGCACCACCTTGTACACCACGCTGTCCCCGTGCCAGCTGTGCACCGGAGCGATCTTGCTGTTCCAGATCCCCCGGGTGGTCGTCGGCGAAGCGGAGACCTTCGCCGGGGACCTCGGTTTCCTGGCCGACCGCGGGGTGGAGGTCGTGCTGCTCGACGACGAAGCCTGCGTGGCCGTCATGCGGGAGTTCCAGCAGCGGTATCCGCAGGTGTGGAGCGAGGACATCGGCGGCCGCTGACGAGGGGGGAATTAGCAGTTCCTTAACTGCGGTTGCGCAACACCCGGGCAGCTGCGAATGATGCATACATGCAGGTCCCCTCGCAGGTCGAGTACGAGCGCGCGACCAGCGTCGACCATGCGCTGACGTTGTTGAGCAGACCGGACACCCGGGTCGTCGCCGGCGGCCACAGCCTGATACCGATGATGAAACTGCGGCTGGCCTCACCCGAGGTGCTTGTCGACATCAACGGGCTGACCGAGCTCGCCTTCATCTCCTGCGACGGCGGCCAGCTGCGCATCGGCGCCCTGGCCCGGCACGCGGACCTGCTGAACTGGGCGGTCGCCGACGGGGACGCAGGCATCTTCGCCGACGCCGAACGGGTCGTGGCCGATCCGATCGTCCGGCTCTGGGGCACCGTCGGCGGGTCGCTGTGCCAGGCCGATCCGTCCGAGGACCTGTCCGCGGCGTTCGCGGCGGCGCGCGCCACGGCGGTGATCCGCGGCCGGAACGGGGACCGGACGGTCCCGGTCAGGGAGTTTCACCTGGGTCCGTACGAAACGGTGATCGGTCCTGGCGAGCTGCTGGCCGAGGTGCGGGTGCCGGTGCGGCCGGGCGCCGGGAGCGCGTACGAGAAGGTGGCCAGGCGGGTCGGTGACTGGTCGGTGGCCGCGGCGGGCGCGGTGCTGCAACTGGCCGGCCGCCCGCAAAAACCGGTCATCACCGCCGCGGGCATCGGCCTGACCGCGGTGGGCGCGGCGCATTTCGTCGCCGCGCAGGCCGAGGAATTCCTGCTCGGCCGCGTGGCTGGCGAGGAGAGCTTCGCCGCGGCCGGGCGGATCGCCGCCGAGCACTGTCATCCGGTCGCCGATCAGCGCGGCCCGCAGGACTACAAACGACATCTGGTCGCCGAGCTTACCGCCCGCGCCCTGCGCCGGGCCGCGGCCCGGGCCGCCGGAGGGGACTGAACATGCGAGTCGCGGTCACCGTGAACGACACCGAGTACGCGCGGGAGGTGGAGCCGCGGCTGCTGCTTATCCACTTCCTCCGCGACGAGCTCGGGCTGACCGGCAGCCACTGGGGCTGCGACACGTCGAACTGCGGCAGTTGCGTGGTGTGGCTGGACGCCAAGCCGGTCAAGTCGTGCACGGTGCTCGCGGTCATGGCCGACGGCCGGGCGGTGCGGACCGTCGAGGGCCTGGAAACCGACGGCCAGCTCGACCCGGTGCAGCAGGGGTTCATCGAGTGTCACGGCCTGCAGTGCGGTTTCTGCACGTCCGGCATGATGATGACCGCCCGCTGGCTGCTCGACCAGCACCCCGATCCGGCCGAGGCCGACATCAGGGAGGCGATCTCCGGCCAGCTCTGCCGGTGCACCGGCTACGAGAACATCGTCAGGTCCGTCCGCTGGGCCGCGCAGCACCCCAAGGCCGGGACCGGGCTGTGACCGCGGCGGGAGCCTCGCCGGCGCCTGGTTTCGGACGGCGGCTGCGCAAGGAGGACCAGCGGTTCGTCCGCGGCCAGGGCACCTACGTGGACGACGTGCAGCTCCCCGGCATGCTGTACGGGGCGGTGCTACGGAGCCCGCACCCGCACGCCCGCATCGTGTCCATCGACACCATCGCGGCGCAAGCGCACCCCAAGGTGGCCGCCGTCATCACCGGCGAGACCCTGAGCGCACGCGGCATGGCCTGGATGCCGACCCTGTCCGGTGACGTCCAGGCCGTGCTGGCCACCGACAAGGTACGGTTCCAGGGCCAGGAAGTGGCGTTCGTGGTGGCGCAGGACCGGTACTCCGCCCGGGATGCCCTGGAGCTGATCGACGTGGAGTACGAGCCGCTGCCCGCCGTGGCCGACGCCCGCCGGGCGCTGGACGCCGGAGCGCCGGTCATCCGGGACGACCTGGCCGGACGCACCGACAACCACATCTTCGACTGGGAGGCGGGCGACGCCGCCCGCACCGAGGCGGTGTTCCGCGACGCCGAGATCACGGTCAGCCAGGACATGCTCTACCCGCGGGTTCATCCGGCCCCGCTGGAGACCTGCGGCGCGGTCGCGGACTTCGACCGGGTCACCGGCAAGCTGACGATCTGGGTCACGTCTCAGGCCCCGCACCCGCACCGCACCCTGTACGCGATGGTCACCGGCGTGCCCGAGCACAAGATCAGGGTGATCTCCCCCGATATCGGCGGCGGCTTCGGCAACAAGGTGCCCATTTACCCCGGCTACCTGTGCGCCATCGCCGGCACGATGCTGACTCACCGGCCGGTGAAGTGGATGGAGGACCGGTCGGAGAACCTGATGTCCACCTGTTTCGCCCGGGACTTCCACATGCGCGGGGAACTGGCCGCCAACCGGGACGGCACCATCCTGGCGGTGCGGGTGAAGGTGCTCGCCGACCACGGCGCGTTCAACGGCGTCGCTCAGCCGAGCAAGTACCCGGCCGGGTTCTTCGGCGTGTTCACCGGCTCCTATGACCTGGCCGCGGCGCACTGCCAGGTGACCGGCGTGTACACGAACAAGGCGCCGGGCGGGGTCGCGTACTCCTGTTCGTTCCGTATCACCGAGGCGGTCTACCTGGTCGAGCGGATGGTCGACGTGCTGGCCTACGAGCTCGCCGCCGATCCCGCCGAGCTGCGGCTGCGCAACCTGCTGAAACCAGCCCAGTTCCCGTATACCTGCCAGACCGGCTGGGTGTACGACTCGGGGGACTATCCACGGGCGCTGCGCCTGGCCATGGATATCGCGGGCTACGACGCCTTGCGTATAGAGCAGGCGGCCGAACGGCTCCGCGGGCACCTCATCGGCATCGGTATCAGCGTCTTCACCGAGGCGGTCGGGGCCGGCCCGCGCAAGCACATGGACATCCTCGGCTTCGGCATGGCCGACGGCGTGGAGCTGCGGATTCACCCGACCGGCACGGCGGTGCTCCGGATCTCGGTGCAGACCCAGGGCCAGGGCCACGAGACGACGTTCGCGCAGATCGTCGCCGAGGAGCTCGGCATCGGCCCCGATGACGTGGAGGTGGTGCACGGGGACACCGACCAGACGCCGTTCGGCCTGGGTACCTACGGATCCCGGTCGACGCCGGTGTCCGGCGCGGCGACGGCCATCGTGGCCAGGAAGGTGCGCGATCGCGCCCGGATCGTTGCCGCGGCGATGCTCGAGGTGGACGCCTCCGACCTGGAGTGGGAACGCGGCCGGTGGTTCGTCCGCGGCGACCCGGACTCCGGCGCGTCGATGGCGGAGATCGCGATGGCCGCGTATTCGCCCCTGGAGCTGCCCGAGGGCGTCGAGGGGCAGCTGGACGCGACCTGCGTCTACAACCCGCCCAACCTCACCTATCCGTTCGGGGCCTACATCTGCGTGGTCGACGTGGATCCGGGCACCGGCACGGTCGTGGTCAGGCGGTTCGTCGCGGTGGACGACTGCGGGGTGCGGATCAACCCGATGATCGTGGAGGGCCAGGTGCACGGCGGGCTGGCGGACGGGATCGGGATGGCCCTGATGGAGTCGATCGCCTTCGACGCCGACGGCAACTGCCTGGGCGGCTCGTTCATGGATTACCTGCTGCCGACCGCGGTTGAGTGCCCGGCCTG
>JBEKGC010000291.1:0-8667 GCA_050013055.1 Streptosporangiaceae bacterium | reverse complement strand
TCGTGACTGTGGTTCTGGTCATTCTCCACCACGACTGCATAGCCATCCTGTTCGCAGCCCTGGTGGTCACGGTGGCCACCGTGTTCCGCTGCCTGGTCCCGGCACGGAAGATGCCCCGGGACCGGACCAGGACGCTGAACCGGCGGCTTCACCTGCACCTCATGCCGGGCCGTGGCTTCCTGACCCTGGCTGGGCACCGGCAGGCGTTCGGCAAGCGGGCCATGGTCAAGCGGTCCGAGCGGATCCGGCCGTCCATGACCCGGACGCAGCGCAAGGACAACCTGGACGCTCATAGCATCGTGGCCGGGCAAATCCACCTCGGCCGGGACGCCCGGATCCCCTGCGATGAGCACGTTGTGGTCCTGGCCGAGCCGAGGCAGGGCAAGACTGGCTGGCTGGCCCGGGTCATCCTGAAGTACCCCGGCGCAGTGTTCACCACCACCACGCGTGAGGATCTGTTCGCCAACACCTCGGGGATCAGGTCGCAGCTCGGCCCGGTAGCTGTGTTCAATCCCCAGCGCATCGGGCACGTGCCGAGCACATTCCGGTGGAACCCGGTCCGGGGCTGCCGTGACGAGGCCGTGGCTATCCGCCGCGCTACCGCATTCAGTGAGGCTTGCAGCGGCAAGGGCACCGAGGACCAGAGCTTCTGGGAAAACACCGCTACCGGCGTCCTGCGTGCTCTCCTGTGCGCCGCTGACCTCGTCGGCGCTGACCTACGGCTGGTAGAGGCCTGGGCCTTCGGCAACGCACTGCCCGCGTGCCAGGTGCTGGAGCAGGCTGGTAAGGCCGGGCTGGCTATCCCGCTGATGGAGTTCGTGTCCTCCCCGGCCGCGAAGACCACCAGCACTATCAAGATGGTCCTTGAAGAGTCCTTCGCCTTCATGGGTGACCCTGCCCTGGCCGAGTGCGTCCTACCGGCCGATGACGGTCTGGACTTCACGGAGTTCATCCGTGACCGGGGCACCATTTACATGATCGCTGAGGCCCAGGGCAAGAGCGCCCCGGTCGCTGGCCTGTTTGCCTGCATCGCCACTGAGTTCCGGTATGCGGCTATGCAGCTCGGCTCGAAGATGCCGGGCGGCCGGATGGATCCGCCCATGCTTATGGCGCTGGACGAGGTCGCGGCTATCTGCCCGATTCCCGTTCCGACATTCCTTCAGGACTCCGGCGGCAAGGGAATCCAGATAATCACTGTCGCCCACGGGATAGCACAGCTCGAAGGGCGCTGGCAGGAAAATGGCCGCAAGGTCATCATGGACACGTCCAATCTCCTGATCCTGCCCGGGGTTAAGGACACAGAGCTGCTGCGGATCGCGTCCAACCTCGCGGGTGATGTCCTGCTGAAGGACCGCACCGAGGGCAGGTTCCACCAGCACCCGGTCATTACCGAGGCGATGATCCGGGCGCTCCCAGCCTGGCGGGCGCTGCTCATCCGGGGAGGCCGTCGTCCGGCCATCCTGAAGCTCGGCATGTCCTGGCAGCACCCGGAGTACAAGCGGGCAGCTCGCGCGGGCACAGCCGTGGCCCGGGTCACCGCTCCGGCATCCAGGCCCATGCTCGAAGTCCAGACCGAGTGGGGCCACCTCCTGGGAGGCAGCAGCCAGGCGCTCACGCAGGCCTCGTCATCCGAACCCGAGGCTGCGTCCCTGCACGACCCCGAGGTCGTCTCCCAGCCAGCCGGGACTTCCAGGGTCATCACTCCACCGGCCCGCCGCGTCCGCCGTGCCTGGGACGCCAAGGGGGGCGATGATGACTAACCCCCTGGACGCCGTGCTGATCAACATGGGCACGCTCTTCACCGACGTTGGGGAGCTGAAGTCCGGCCACCGCGACCTGGAGGACCGCTCCGGGAAGACCACGCGCATACTCGAAACGATCAAGGGCAATCTTGACGGAATCAGGGACACCCTAGACAAGCACGGCGAAGTCCTGGCCCAGGTGCCCGAGCTGGTCAGCGCAGTCACCGAGCTGTCCGCGCTCCTGCCCCAGCACCTTCCAGACGACGTCTACGAGCCTCTCGACACCGTCCGCTGGTGGACGCTCGGGCCCGGCGACGAGGAGCGCACAGAGGCCCTGGATCGCCTACGCGACTGGGTCAACGACATCTGGCTGAAGCAGTACGGCTACCTGTCGGCATCGCTGGGGGAGTGCTGGCCAGAGCACCCACTGGCCCTCAAAGAACTCGACTGGCTCAGCGAGCTGTGGAGCGTGCTCTACCTGTCCAGCCCTCGAAGTGCGCGTGACCTATCCGCACAGGCCGAGTTCAACGTCCGGATCGTGCCTCAGGTGGCCGAGATCCTCGCCAAGGAAACCGGCAAGTGTTCCGCTCACTCGGCCGTACTGAACGCTGCGCCAGTCAACGGCGCCCGGGTGAACGGTCAGCTCCCGCGATGACCGGGAACGCGAACCGGGACGCGGCCCGGCGGTACGGCGAATTCGGCTGGCCTGTCTTCCCGTTGGTCCCGGGCGAGAAAGTGCCTATCTATGGCTCCGATGGGCTGAAGGATGCGACCACCGACGCCAAACAGATCGAGAAGTGGTGGGCCAAGAATCCTGAGCGCAATGTCGCCATAGCCACGGGGCCAGCGTCATTCGATGCGCTGGACATTGACCACGGCAAAGCCGGTAAGCCCAGCGGGTACAAGGCGCTGAACAACCTGAAGCAGGCCGGGCTGATACCGCAGCACATGGCGTCCGTGAAGACGCCGAGCAGAGGCCTGCACCTGCTGTACAGGGGCACCGGGCAGACGAACGGCCGCCTGCCAGCTCACAGCGTGGACTACCGCGCCAAGGGCGGCTATGTCGTGGCGGTGCCCAGCACCGTGGCCGGGAAGCCGTACGAGGTCGTAGACCGGCACGCCGTGTCCGAGGCCGGACAGCTGGACTGGGGCAAGGTGGTCCGCCACCTGGAGCCGCAGCGCCAGGCGCAGGCGCAGCATTCGGGCAGGGCAGTGGCCGGGAGGGACGCGGATCCGGACCGGCTGGCCGGATGGCTGGCCAAGCGCGAGCCAGGGGAGCGCAATGGGTCGCTGTTCTGGGCAGCATCGCGGCTGGTCGAGGCCGGGAAGCTGGACACCGCGGCCCGGGAGAAGCTCCTGGAGGCCTCCCGTGCGAACGGGCTACGCGGTGGCGAGCGCGAGGCACAGCGGACCATCGACAGCGCTTTGAACGGCTCTGGGCAGCGCCCACTCTCACCGAGGGGCCCGGAACGCCCTGCTGAGCCCGCAGCGGCCAGCACGGAGCCGCCAGCGGCCGACCAGGCGCTCGAGCCTGAGCCAGAGGCCGGGTGATGGCCCGCGACTGGGACGCCGTCGCCAGCGGCCTAGAGGCCAAGACAGCTGCGGACGGAACGACCCCGCAGGAGTCGGAATCGCTTAAGGCAAGGCACAGGAGATCCGCGAGGAAAAGATGCCACTCCCGGATATCCACACACTGGCCGCCCGCATGCCCCGGATGCCACTCGAGCGCAGCCAGAACGGCCAGCCGACCAGGGGCCAGTACATGGCCGCGCAAAACCAGATGAAGCTCCTTCAGGCCCAGCGGACGGCCCAGCGAGCCGCAGACAAGAGGCAGGCGAGTTACATGCCTAAGCCGGAAAGCACTGGCGGGGGATTCAGCCCTATGGCTGAACTCACCAGCCTGATTGACGTCCTGCTGTCTATCGGGGACCCGGAAGAAGAGGAAGAGCCGGAGGCGGGCGAGTAATGGCCGTCTACGTGGACGATATGGAACTGCCCGCTGACGTTCCCAATGGAGACAAGGTCGTTTCGTTTAACTGGTCTCACCTCATGGCCGATACGCACGAGGAGCTTATGGCAGCCGCCAGGGCCCTTCATCTCAGCCCGAAGTGGATCCAGGACCCGGGCACGGCTAAAGAACATTTCGACCTGACGAGCGGGAAGCGCACGCAGGCCATCAAGCAGGAGATAGCCGAGCCGATCACCTGGCGCCAGTCTGGCGAGCTGTACGCGGCCAAGGTCCAGCAGGACCAGGCCAGGCAGGAAGCCGGTCGCGTCAGGGATGAGCCCGCAGCGCAGCTGGATTACCAGGCCGGATGCGCTTTCCGCGAGGGGGACCTGGACAAGGCACGGGCAGTGCTGGCCGAGGCCGCACTGAAGTACCCGGAGGAGCGCGACCTATGGGCTTCCCGGCTGGACCAGATCGAGGCGGTGGCCCGCACAGCGGAGCCTGAGGCACCGCATGCGCCAGTCCCCCCGGTAGGGATCCACCGGGACGGCGGGACGACCACCAGGGGCACCTACGGCACGTTCGAGCGGGCGCCTGACCCAGGCCCGGAGCACCAGTGCCCGAGCTGCACGACGGAGACCGAGCGGGACGGCAAGCTCTACGTTCACGGGCCGAAGATCGAGGCCCACCAGGACCAGTGCCAGGGCTGCCAGGTAGACGCCAGCGCGGGCAGCAGACCAGCTCCGGCCCATGACGTACCGCGGGCCGACCGTAGCGACCTGGAGAAGCGCTGCGGCAAGTGCGGGACACCAGGTGTAGGTCCTGGCGGGATCATCTGCCCGCCCTGCCGTGACGACATCGAGAGCCGCACCCCGGGCCGGGAGCCCGCGGTTACCGTCCAGCCCGAGCGCGACCAGGCCGAGGCGGCCGGGCTATGACGCAGCTGCGGCGGGCCCGGGAGCGGATCTCCCGGAAGAACGACGGCCGGGTCTATGTCTTCCACTTTGACCGGCCGATAGGGACCGACAAGCACCAGGCGCAACATTACCTCGGTTACACACCGCGGACCGTCGAGGAGCGGCTGGCCGACCATAAAGCTGGCCGTGGCGCACGCATAACCCAGGTAGCGAATGAGCTTGGCATTGACTATCACGCTGTCCGGGACTGGCCGGGCAACAAGGATATCGAGAACGACCTGAAGCTCCGCGCCCCCAAACGGCTCTGCCCGGAATGCAACCCGGACGGGAAGACTCCCGCGATTATCGAGCGGGCACTGAGGAGGGAGGCCAGGTCCAAAGCGTACTACCGGCGGAAGGAAGCAGCGAGGGAGAAGATGAAACAGCTTATGGCTAAGCCATTAACGGCAGCCGAGAAGCAGCGCAGCGGGGGAGAGGCAGCGTCCCGGTTCGTGCAGGGCCAGATGAACAAGGGCAAGGACGCCCGGGACATCGAGGACGCCATTGACAGGCAGCACTACGGCGAGGGCGACGACCGCAGCGACTACCGGACCGGATGGGACCGCCAGCTTAATGACGATCTCGCCCTGGCCCGGGAGGTAGAGCGGGAGGACGAGCTGGCCAGGGAGCAGATCGGGCTGGCCAGGGAGGCCGGGGAGCAGACAGGTACGGCACCAGCTCCGGCCGCCCCGGACCCTGCCCCAGCCTGGCTGCCGACCGCGGCCGAGCTTGAAGCACATCCGGCCGCAGATCACGACACGGAAAGGGAAGCAGGATGAAATTCGGTAATGCATGGCGGGCAGCCATGAACCGGCTCGCGGAGGCGGTTGACCCGCCTCCGAAGAACGAAAAGTGGGCCGCACAGGCCAGGGCACAATTCGAACAGGGAGAGCCGCCAGTCGGGGAAGTAGAGACCCAGTGGTACCAGTGTTTCGAGGCGGGAAAGGCCCCTGCCGAGGATAGGGAAGCAGGATGAGCAAGGGCCAGGATTACCGCGACGGCCAGGCAACCACCGAGAGCAGCCAGGAAGCCGGGGAGATCGAGTAACCAGATTGGGCAATTGCGGCACTCAGGAAAGGATCAGGACAATGCGACTAGGAGAACTGTGGGGCAGGGTTATTGACCGGGTTCGGCCCGGCAACGTGGGCCCGGACACCGAGCACCGGAATTACATGATGGACCGGGGATACACGGCGGCCGGAGTGGCCATGGATGATCCGGAATCCCGGTACCTGCAGGGAGCGTGGGACAGGTACCACGAAGGCGCAGAGCCGCAGGACGAGGCCGACCGGGAGCAGTTCGCCAGGTGGGACCAGGAGCGGCCGTCATCGGAGGTCGTGGCGGCCATGGAAGACATCATGACGGACAGGGAGGGCGTGACCGGGACGGACCAGGCGGAGGAGCAGCGCGACAGGCTGATAGACCAGGCTGCAGACAGGTTCCCGGAGTATTCCTGCCTGGAGAAGACGCAGGAGCGCATCGAGGAGGAGGCACGGGACACCGGCCGCCAGGAAGGCCCGGGATACACGGAGCCCCCGGTTACCTGGGAAGGCTACCGGCCGGAACTCAGCGAGTACGAGAAGGACCATTACTGGGATACCCCGGATCATGAAGTCATGTACCAGGGCGGGCCTTCCACGGAAGAGATGTCCGATGAGGAGATCAACGCCATGGCGCTCCCATTCGAGGAGGCCGAGCCTCCCGAGAATGACCCGGACGAGCGGGCAGGCCAGGACGGCTATGACCCGCAGGATGACACATGGTCATACGACGACCGCACGACCGCTGAACGCGACCGGGACCAGGCGGCCGGGGAGGCGGTGGCAGCCCGGCACGAGGCTGACGTCAGGGACGCGGCGGAGTTTGAGACCTACTACGGCGGGCCCCCTACCCCCGCGGCCGAACCCGCCGAGGTGGCCACAGCAGAACCGGCCGAGGCCGAGGCGGCCGGGTAATGCCGCTCTACCACGATGGCCCGGAGGCGCGGCCCTGACATCGTGATCGGGATCGAGGCATACGGCGATCCGGGCAGCGACTGGCGGGCATCCGACTACATCCGCAGCCCGGAGGAGATCGCAGCGGAGCACGCCAGGGACCGGGCCGAGCTAGGCGGCCGGGTCGCTGACCACCTGGACGACGAGCAGGCAGCTCCGGCCGCATGGGTCCAGGAGCGGCACTGGCAGGAGGAGTACCGGGCCGGGAAGCAAGCGGTCCCAGAACGAGAGGCAAGGTAAGCTGGTTCAACGCCCTGACGGGTAGGGCCCCGGTCACCTGAAGCCAGCTGGCCGGGGTCTTCCTTATGCCCAGACAGCCCCGGCACACAGCTGGTGACCGGGCCTGTCTGGCGTCCGGGGAGAGCAGGTAAGAGCCCGGACGGTCTATGAGGGCCGGATCACGCGCCGCCTGGACCGGGGGTGGCGGGAGTTCGGGCCGGACTATCACAAGTGCGGCGTGCTGTTCTGCTGGGAGAACGGCAAGTCTCCGCATCCCGACACGATCACCCGCCGGTTCAAGCGACTGGCGGCGGTGGCCGCTCTGCCAGAGATCGACCTGCACGACGTGCGGGACAGCTGTACGACGGCTGGCCGGGATGCGAAGATCGACTGGAAGGGGCTTGGCCCAGCGGATCGACCATTCGGATGTTGCCTCGCGTCGCGCAACTGGAACGACGTCTACGTCCATTCCGACCAGCCGGATACCCCCGTGACCGCGAGTGCGGACGGATACTCCCATACTTGGGACACGGAGAGCTCTGGCTACGCGGATGTCTACCTGGACGGGCCGCCGCCCGGCGTGCTGATCACGGTCACGGTCGGCGGGGAGACCTGCACCGCGAGCGACTGACTAGAGAGCCTGAGCTTAGGTCCCCGTGCTTGCCGCGTTCCAGTATGAAGCGATGGCAAGCATGATGCTCCTATGTTTCCCCCGTCCTCCTCGCAGGCGCCAAAATCCTGGTGAGTGGGTACCGGGCCTAGGGTCAATGCCTTAGCTTGTCGTTTAACCAGCCTGGCTGAAGCTCGGGCGGCTTGCGGATCTTGAACTGGCATGCCCGGCGTGTCGCTGCACATGAGTGCGGCCTCCGCGTGATCATTTGTTCTCGCCAAAGGACACATGATCACTACGAAGGCCGTGATGGACAGCTTGCCAGAGGATGCTGGTGCCGGGCCACTCGCCGTGCTGTCGCGGTTCCGGCTGGACTTTCATGCCTGCCTGACCGCCCGCGCCGATGAGCTGTCCGAGCTGGCCGATGCGGCGCTGTGCGCGGACGGGCCGGTGAGAACCCTGGCCGGGCTGTCCCTGGCACCGGAGCACCGGCGCGGTCACGGCGCCCTGTATGACGCGGTGAACCACGGGCGGATTGATATCGGCCGGCTGCGGAGGTCGGTGGCGGGGCTGCCGTTACCGCGGGCAGCTGACGGCCGGCTGATGCTGGCCGTGGATGTGAGTAACTGGCTGCGGCCGGGTGCGCGGCCAGCCCGGAGCGCCTGTTCTGCCATGTCTACGGGCGCGGGAAAGGCCAGGCGCAGATGATCCCGGGCTGGCCGTACTCGGTGATCGCGGCGCTGGAGCCAGGCCGGAAGAGGCCTCTGGCCTGGTAGCGGGGGCAGGATTGCGACCTCTGGGTTATGAGCAGTATTGCGACACGAGGTCGCACGTTGTGAGTGAGCGCGTTGAGGAGGTCTGGCTGATGCCAGGAACGTAGCTACGGGTTGTGTCTGACCTGTCCCCGCTGTGACGTGCGTGGTCGGCTCTTGGCCGGCTGGGTGCGGAGCTCACGGGAAAGCCGGAGTGCCGCCGTCCCAGCCATGGCGGCTACGGGTGAGGGGAAGGACCGGAGGGGCGACTATCAGGGAACCCTTGCTGATGCCTCGTCACGTAAGCATCCCGGGCTGGGCTGGTTTCCGGGGTGGCAGGGACCGGCCGTTGAGAGGCGGCAGGCGGCGGCCGCGCATGTTTCGCGGCCGGTAGGCACCGTTGTCCCCGGGGTAGAGAGGGCGCCCGGCCCGGTCCGGGTCTCATG
>JBEKGC010000290.1:0-8678 GCA_050013055.1 Streptosporangiaceae bacterium | reverse complement strand
CCGCGCGATGGTCCGGCCCGTGCCCTTACCCTTAGCGGCCTGTCGCTGGCTGGCTGGACGCAGCGGGCAAGCTCGCCCGTCCCTGTCGATCTGCCGCCAGGATCAGTCGCGCCGCCAGGTGACGGGCCAAACCACATCACCAAACAGACCGCGACGTTCACCTTTGCCCCAGGCCACGCGCCCGCGCCCGGAGCGGGCGTGGCGGGATCGCAGTCGTCAGCGCAGGTGACCGGGCAGCTGGTGCTCCTTCCCCGGGCTACCCAGGTGGCGGCGATCCCGGCCGTGGCGACGAGGGCCTTCATGGACGCGAACAGCATGGCGATCGGCTCCGTCGTGCCCGAGTTCGTGGCCGGGGCCCAGGTCCCGCTGCGCATCGTGGCCGAGGTGACCTCGTTCCCGACCGTCACGGTGCCAGGCGGCGCGCTCATCACCGACCTCGGCAGCCTGCAGGAGTACCTGGCCCGGCAGTCCCTGCCCCCGCTGCCCGTCACTCAATGGTGGCTGGCCACCGCCGACGGAGGCGTCCCCGCGTCCCTGGCCGCCAGGTTTCCCGCCGGAACGGACATCACCAGCGCGCCGGCGCTGGCCACGGCGGCCGCCCGTGACACGCTGTCCGCCGCGCCGCAGCAGGTGCTGCTCGCGCTGGCCGCGGCCGCGGCGCTGCTGGCCATCATGGGGTTCTGGGTGTCGATCGCGGCCGACGTGCGCCGCCGCCGCGGCGAGAGGGCCCTGCTCGCGGCGCTCGGCGTGACGCGACGCGACGCAGCCTGGCAGCTATGCCTGGAAAAACTGCTGCTCAGCCTGCCATCCGCCGCTCTGGGGGTGCTGCTCGGCACGCTCGTCGCCCGGCTGCTCGTGCCCGCCGTCACGCTCACCCCGGCGGCACAACTGCCGACGCCGCCCGCCGTCACGGTGGATGACCTGCCGCTGGCCATCGCGTTCGCGCTGGCCGTAGCGGTGCTGCCCGCGGTCGCCGCCGCGCTCGCCGCTACCCGGCGGCCCGACCCCGCCGCTGACCTTCGCGCCGCGGAAGAGGCGTGAGGACAGAATGAGCAGGGGCATGGCATGAGGGGCGGGAACGGCATGAGCGTCCTGCGCCGGGTGACCGGCATGGGGAGCGCGGGAAGTCTCGCGCTCGCGCTCCTGGCCGGGGGCTGCGTGCTCGCCGCCACCATGGGCCCCAGGCAGGCGCAGGCCACGGCGGCGCGGGCGCTGCAGCAGACGATGGCGGGGGTGACGCCGCTGGACCAGACCATCGTGGTCGGGAGCAGCTGGGCCCGGGTCAACGCCACCATCGAGGCAGCTACCGGAAACATGGCTGACCAGAACCTGACCCAGGCCGACGTGGCCGACGTCACCACCCAGCTGCGCCGTGACTTCAGCACGGGCCCGCTGCGCCTGACCCCGCCATCGACGGACTGGCTGGGCATGAACCCCGGCCTGTACAGCGTGCTGGCGGCACCGCCCAGCCTCAACGGGCTCCCCGCGAAGCTGGAGGTTACCTACCGGGACCCGGTGGCCGGCCACCTGCGGCTGGTGGCGGGCCGCATGCCAGATACGGCCCCGCCACCGACGTCGGACAGCTCCCAGGAGATTTACCACCTCCAGGTGGTGGTCACAGCGCAAACGGCCAGGACATTCGCGCTGCGGCCCGGCTCCCAGCTGACCATCGGCGGCCTGCTGAACGAAACGGTGGCGGGAAAGCTGACCGCGGTCCGCCTCGACGTCACCGGGATCGTCGAGCCCGCCGATCCCGGTTCTTCGTTCTGGACCGCCGACCCTCTCCTGGCCGCACCCGCCCTGGATCGCGTCGGCGGCGGCGCCACCTGGGAGGGCGCGGTCATCGCGGACCCCGGCGAGATTGACATGGTCCAGCAGATCTTCGGCCAGGAGTTCCTGCTCTGGCAATGGGAGTTTCCGGCCGACACCACCAGGCTGAACGGCCAGGCCCAAGCCCTGTACCACCAGGTGAACCAGCTCACGAACCGGACTCCTGGCCTGACCGGGCCGCTGGCGCCGATGGCGAACGCGCTGAGCGTGTCGTCCGGGCTGGTCCAGCCGCTGGCCGCCTTTGTCCAGGCCTCGAACGACGTGAACGTGCTGCTGTGGATCATCTATGCGGGCCTGGCGGCGGCAGGCGTCGTGACGCTGCTCCTCGCGGCCCGGATGATCGCGGCCCGCCGGTCCGCGGAGCTGACCCAGCGCCGGGCCCGGGGAGCGTCACTGTGGCAGCTGTTCTCGCTCGCGACGCGCGGCGCCGCGGTGGCCTGCGTGCCAGCCGCCGCGCTGGCCTGGGCGGTCGCCGTGCTCCTGGTTCCGGGCGCGGCCCCGGCGGGCCCGGCCGCCTGGTGGCCGGGCGTCGCGACGCTCGCCCTCGCCGCGACCGGCCCAGGGGTGGCGGCGGCCTGGCAGCACCGGCTGCCCCGCCGCCGGGCCGGGCGGCGGCGCTGGCCCTGGCTGCCCAGGGTGGTCGTGGAGGTTACCGCTTGCGCCGCGGCCGTCGGCGGCATCCTGGTCTTCCGAACGCAGCCGGGTGCGACCGGCCTGTACGCGAGCGCGGCGCCCGTGCTCGTCGCGGTGCCCGCGGTGATCGTGGCCCTGCGCCTTTACGCGCTGCTGCTGCGCGGGCTGGCGCGGGCATCGGCGCAGCGACGAGGCGTCATCGGGTTCCTCGGCCTCACCCGGGCGGCGCAGGCCCCCGTCACGCTCGCGCTCCCGGCCATGACCCTCGTCCTCGCGCTCACCTTGGCGGCGTTCACCGGCATGGTCCGGACCGCCGTGGTTCGCGGTGAGACAGCCGTGTCGTGGCAGGTGACCGGCGCCGACGTGGTCGTTTCCTCCGGTCAGCTCGGCATCAGCCCCTCGGCCGTGCGTGCCATCGGCGCGGTGCCAGGGGTCAGGCATGCCGCGTCGGCCCTGCTGGTGCCCTTGACTGTCTCCGACAGCGGGCAGGTGGTGGCCGCCATCGTCGTCGACCCGGCCAGCTACGCGGCCCTGGTCGCATCGACGAAGGGATTCTCTCCTGTCCATCCCGCTCTGCTCACCCCAGCTCGCGGTCAGGGCGCCATCCCGGTGCTGGCATCCCCCCAAGCGGCCGCCTCCCTGGGCGGGCGGACAGGCCGTACGATCTTCGCGCAGGAAGGCCTGCCCGCGCTGCGAGTCCAGGTCTCCGGCGAACTGCGGTCCACCCCGGCGCTGCCGGCCGGCGGCGCGTTCATCGTGGTGCCGCTGGCAGCGATCCGCGGCGCCAGCGAGCCGCCGCCGGTGAACCTGATGCTTCTGACCGGGCCATCGATCAACATGACCAGGCTCAATGCCGCGGTGCATGCGACCATGCCGGGAGCCGACGCCCCGACCATCACCACGAGGTCCCTCGCGCTGCGGGGGCTGACCGAGGCACCGCTCCAGCAGGGCACATTCCGTCTTTTCACCCTGGCCATCGCCTCCGCCGCCGCGCTGGCGCTCGCCGTGATGCTGCTGGAGCTGGCGCTCGGCGCGGCGGACCGGGAACTGACCGCGGCGCGGCTGGCCGCGATGGGGCTCACCGAAGGGCAGCGCGTCCGGCTCGTCACGGTCGAGGTGATCCCCTCGATTGTCGCCGCGGCCGTAGCGGCGGCCGCGTCCGCCATCGCCCTGCCGCGGCTGGTGGCCCCGGCGATCGACCTCTCGGTGTTCACCCGCTCTCCGGCTCCGGTGCCGCTGCGACCGGACTTCGCGTCGTTCGTCATCCCGCTGGCCGTGCTGCTCGCGATCACCATCATCGCGCTGGCCCACGAGATCAGATCCGGACGCGGGCGCAGCGTCGCGGTGACGATGCGGACATGAGGAGGAAGAGCCGAACGATCCGGTGGATACACGCCCCGAGACCTCTCCTACCCGTTGGCGAGGTCGCGCGTCAGGAAAAAGCACAAGCCCCCGGCGGCCGACAGCGCGGCGAGGGCGACGAGGACGGCAAGCGGCCACGGCGTCCCGAGGCTGCCGAGCCTGGGGACGTGCTGGAAAAGGCCTAGGTCGATGACGGCCTTGGGCAATTTCAGGAGCTTGCCGAGCAGCGCGAGGAACGCGCTCAGGGCCAGCGGCAGCCAGGCCAGGTGACGCCAGCGGGGACCGGCGCCGACCGCAAGGCCGGTCAGGCCGACAAGCGCGAGCAGGGCAGGCCACTGCCCGATGACCTGGGTGAAGGCCTGCCCGGCCACGTGGTCGCCGGTGAGGGTACGGGGCGCGACGAGCGCGGCCGCCGAGGCCGTCAAGGTGAGGGCGAGCAGCGTGCCGAGCCCGGACGCGGCCAGTGTCGCCGTCAGCAGCCTGGCCCGGCTCGCTCCGGTCGCCAGGACCTGCGCGGCCCGGCCGGCTGTCTCGTCTGCGGCCAGGCCGAGCACGGTGAGGACGGCGTAGACCCCGGCGACGATCCCGATGATGGTCCCCGTGTAGCCGAGGTAACCCGCGGCCGGGTCCGTCGTGCCGATCTGGGCCCCGAGGAAGCCGCTGTTGACGTGCCCCTCGCGGGTAGCGGTCACGGCGCTTGAGCCGAGCGCGATGAAGGCGGCACCGCCGCACACGAGCCCGAGCGTCCAGGCGAGGGTCGATCCGCCGACGAGCCGCCGCTGCAGGCCGAGGACGCTCCGGACGGCGAGCCTGCGCGCGGTGCGGGCGCGCGGGCGCAGCCACCCGGCGCCAAGATCGCGCCGGGCGCCGAGGCCGAGCGCGGCCGACCCGAGGGCGGCGCACGCCCCGCCCGCGGCCGCCAGCGTGCCCCAGTGGTTTCCCGCGAAGGGCGCGGCCAGAGCGCGCAGCCCCAGCGGGGTGAGGGCGTTAAGCCAGGAGATGTCCTTGGCGTCGGCGACCGCCCGGAGCAAGAAGAAGAGCCCGAGCGCCGCGAAGGCCACCGAACGGCCGCTCACCGCGGTCGGCAGGACCTGCGCGATGACAGCCGTGATGAGCGCCAGGAGCAGAAAGGTCAGGCCGATGACGCAGCCGAGGGCCCACGCTCCCGGCCAGGTGGCTCCCTCGGTGCCGCGGCTCACTGAGGCGGTCAGGACACCGGTTCGTGTCCGGTGATGGTGTCCAGGAAGTCCAGCGCCGCCGCGGCGGTGGCCCGCCGCCAGGCTGCCAGGGTGGCGTCGAAGCCGCCCCGCGCGGGCGGCCCCGCCTTGATCGCCCGGGCGATCGGCTCGAGCACGTCCCGCTGCCGCCGGAGCAGGTCCGCCGGATCGGCGCCGGCCCGGTCCAGCAGGGCGAGCTTGAGCAGCAGCTGGGAGCGGATGTCCCGGACGTGCTGCGCCGGCGTGTTCAGCCACTTCTGCGCGGCCTGGCGTCCCTGCGGGGTGGCGGTAAAGATGGTCCGCTGCGGCCCCAGGCCCGGCTCCACTCCCTCGGGCCGGATCAGCCCGGCCTCGGCCAGCCGGCCGAGGGCCCGGTAGATGACCGGACGGGGGATCTGCCAGACCCGGCCAAGCTCCCCGCGCGGCGCGGTGAGCTGCGCGACAGCGAAACCATGTGCGGGCTGCTGGCTCAGCACGGCCAGCACCGTCCACTCCGGCAGCGCCAGTACCGGAGGTGTGCTCATGAGCCGAGCGTAGCGGGGCCGGCCGCCACCCAACGGATGTGGTGTCAGAACGGGAAGGCGTGCGCCTGCGGCCGGGCGGTGACCCATTGCCACTGGGTGAACTCGTCCCAGCTGCTCTGCGAGCCGAAGCGGCTGCCGTTGCCCGAGGCGCCGGTGCCGCCGAACGGGGCGTACGCGTCGTTGTTCAGCGTCTGGTCGTTGACGTGCACAATGCCCGTATGGAGCCGCTCGGCGAGCTCGAGGCCGCGTCCCATCGAGCCCGTCTGGATGGCCGCGACGAGCCCGTACTCGGTGGCATTGGCGGTCCGGACGGCCTCGTCGGCGTCCTTGACCACGACCACAGGCGCGACCGGCCCGAAGATCTCCTCCCGGAAGGCTGGCATGGCGGGGGTGACATCGGCCAGCACCGTCGGGTGGTAGAAGAGGTTCTCGTGCGTGCCGCCTGCGCGGACGGTTGCGCCCGCCGCGACGGTCTCGGCCACGATGCGGTCGACGTTGGCGAGCTGCCGTTCGTTGATGAGCGGGCCGAGCGCGACCTGTTCGGTGTAGGGGTTGCCGACCGGCAGGTTTTTCGCCCGTTCGGCTAGCCGCTCGAGGTACTCCCCGGCTACGGCTTCGAGCACGATGTGCCGGCCCGCGGTCATGCAGACTTGGCCCTGGTGCAGGAACGAGCCCCAGGCGCCGGCCGAGCTGGCCACGTCGATGTCGGCGTCGTCCAGAACGATGAGCGCGTTGTTGCCGCCGAGTTCCAGGCTCACCCGCTTCAGGGTCCGGCCCGCCGCCTCGCCGACGAGCCGGCCCACGGCGGTCGAGCCGGTGAACGAGATCATGGCCACGTCTGGGTTCTCGGCCAGCGCGGCCCCGGGTCCGGCGTCGCCCGGCAGCACGTGCAGCACGCCGGAGGGAAGCCCGGCCAGCTCGAACAGCCGGGCGAGCAGGATGCCGCCGGAGACCCCCGTCTGGACGTCCGGCTTGAGGACGACCGCGTTGCCGAGCGCGAGCGCGGGAGCGACCGCGCGCACCGACAGGATCAGCGGGAAATTCCACGGGCTGATCACGCCGATGACGCCGAGCGGAACGCGCCTGGCGATGCTCTGCCGTCCGGCCTCGCTGACCGGCAGGAGATGGCCCCACGGCTGGGTGGGCAGCGCCGCGGCCTCCCACAGCTCGGCGAGGACCAGATCGACCTCGAAGGCCGCCTTGCCTGGTACGGCCCCGCCCTCGCGGACCAGCCAGCGCTCGAACTCGGCGCGGTTGTCCTCCAGGAGGCGGGCGGCACCTCTGATCACGGCGGCCCGCTGCGGGCCGGGCCGGGCGCCCCACTCCGGTTGCGCCCGCCGGGCGGCGGCCGCGGCCGCGGCGATATCGGTGGCGTCGGCAAGTCCCACGGTGGCCAGGACCTGGCCGGTGGCCGGCTCGGCGGACTCGAGCAGGCCGCCGTGCGCGGTGGTCCAGCCGGTGCTATAGACCTTGCCTGGCCAGTCCAGGTCGTCGAGGATCTCGGTCACGTTTTCCTCCTGTGGCCGGAACTGCCCTGCGTGGATTTAGGTAGTCACATTGAGACAACATAACCCAGCGGGGGATAGCGGAGGTGGCGGGAGTGCGCGCCGCCGGTGACCGGGGAACGGTGGCAGTCTGATGGCATGAGCTTTTGGTCCGCACCGAGCAGGTGGCCGTAGCGGCCGGCAGTATCCGCGCCTACCCGAACGGGTAGCCGGAGCCCGACGGCGGCCGTTCCTGGCGGAGCCATACGATCACGGCGGTCAAGCCTGATCACCTTGGTGCGGGAGACGAACCTGACCGGCCCAAGCGCAGCTGACGCCGGGCCTGGGGCGAGGTGACCTGGTTCAGCACAGCCGGCCATCATCGCGCAGCGGGCGGACACTCGCGAGGCGCCGCGATGTTTCATCATTGTCGTCCCCGTGCCATCTGCCGACGGTGAACACCGGCCGCGCGACGGCTCACGATCGACGCGGCGATCACGCTCTGAGGGCCCGGAGCGCCGCACCCCAGCCGCCGTCCCCGCCAACCCCCGCCGCTCCCCGCACCCGTGACCCATCCGTCACAGCTGTCGAAAAAAATCGTGGAATATATGGCTCACCTGGATATTTTGGTACCCTATCGGATACCAAACCATCCGCGGGAGCCCGATCTTCCACGCCAAACCGGCGGCCCGGCCCGCACTACGCCGAGGCCGGACCAGGCACGGCATACACCTCGCATCACCACCCCCAGCAGCCACCGCGCCACCAGCACGACCGCGATGGACCCGCCTCCGGGCCTGACCGCGGCAGGGGTGAGGCGGTACGGCGCGAGGGACTGGTGCGGTGGCCAGAGTCAGCCTGGTTTCTCTGCCCGCTCATGACAGGGCGGTAGCCGTTGGCCGACGTCGATGCGGTTGCCGTCGGGGTCGGCGAAGACGAAGCCGCGTAGCCCGTAGTCGGCGTCACGCAGTACAGGATGCGGAACGACCAGCCCCACGATATACATATTTCCGATAGGTTATATAGGAGATTCGATGCCGACCTCCGGTGGCGTCACCGCGCGGGTGCACCGTATGGCCCGGGCCCTTTCCGGCGGCGGCCGGGGCAAGCCCTTTTCATCAATTCATAAGCCAGGCGATTGACGACCATGCGGAGGACCGGGTGGGACCTGGGCAGGGCGGGGCGAGGACTTACCCGGGCTGGGGCGGGCTGGCTGGCCGGACGGTGGCCGAGTCACGGTCGTGGTGGCCCGCAGCCCCGCGCCCGCCGGCGGGGGCGCCCAACATCATCGTCGTGCTCCTGGACGACATGGGCTTCAGCGACATCGGCCCGTTCGGCGCCGAGATAGCAACGCCGAACTTGGACCGGCTCGCTGCCGGCGGCCTGCGGTTCACGAACTACCACACCACCCCGGTGTGCTCGCCGGCCCGGGCCGCGTTCCTCACGGGCCTGAACCCGCACCGCGCCGGGTTCGCGTCGGTCGCCAACTCCGATCCCGGCTTCCCGGGCTACACGATGGAGATCGCCGAAGGGGTGCCGACGCTCGCGGCGATCCTGCGCGACGCCGGGTACGCCAGCTTTGCCGTCGGCAAGTGGCACCTGACCCGGGACGCGCTGATGAATGACGC
>JBEKGC010000289.1:0-14726 GCA_050013055.1 Streptosporangiaceae bacterium | reverse complement strand
GAGGAGCCCCGTCACACCCCAGCCTTCTGGGCCACGGTTGAGCGTGCGCTCCCCGACTACGATCAGCGCCGAACCCGCCTCGCCACCACCGGTAACACCCTCTGGCTTGGCTGAGGGTTCCTGGTGCCGGAATAGCTGCCGGGACGCGCTCCTCGGCGGGGCAGGCGAATGACCAGCACACCGGTTCGTCAGAGTCTCAGGGTCGCCTCCGAGAAAGCGCTAGCCGAAGCTCGCAAGGGCGAACGCCGGAGCAACAGCTTGCGATGCTGCGGCGCGCCTTGCATGCCCTCGCGTGCCGGAAAGGCTGCGGGCTGGGCTCGACGGGCCGATGGCGGTCACCCGGTTCGGTGACATCCTCACCCCGTGGGATGCGGGCGTACCCCCGGTGGTGCGGTAGCGGACTACCCACTGGTGCGGGCAGGTCCCCCACTGGGCTTCGGGGCAGGGGCAGCGCTTGAAGATCTTGGCCACGGCGGCTATACCTCCCGGGTCTGGAGCCATTCCTCCACATGCCGCTCGCGGAACCGCAGGTACCGGCCGACCCGGTAACCCCGCAGGCCCCATTGCCGCCAGCAGCCGTAGACGGTCTTCTTCGGCACGCCCAAGTAGGCAGCCAGTTCCTCGACGGACAGAAGCCGGTTCGAGCCGCCCACGGGAGCCGTGCGCCGGGCAGCCCGGTGCCGGACGGATGCACGCTCACCTGCGGCCACGTCGTCAAGTCCGCGGCTCACTCTGGCGGTCGTCACCGCAGCCTCCGCCCGCCGCGGGTGCGGCGTTTCCGTGTGAAACAGGCCAGGGGGTGGGTTCCCGGGCGGTGGCCGTCGGCGCCGTGCTGGTTTCTCCCCGTGCCCCAGCTCCTGTGCAGGCCGGGGAGCAGCGCGGGCTGGCCTGCCGCCCGGGACCGGCGATATCCAGCGCCAGCTCAGCCCGCGATGTCAAGCCGATGGCCGTAGCCGACAGTGGGCCTGGCCGGGTGCGGCGTCCAAGGGTGCCGCGGGCGCTAGGACGGTGGGGCTGGCCGTCGGCGGGCTTGCCCCTGTCCGGCCCGGACGCGCCGCACGTGCGCCGCAGGCGCCCGGTTAGGGGAACGGGGCCGGGGACAGCGCAGCGAGCCGCCGTGGCCAGGCGCTCAGGCGGCGCGTCGTGGTCGGCACCATGAACGGCGGGGAGAGCGATCTGCTTTCTGGGCAGTACCCCGGGCAGGGTGAGCATGGAATGAAGGCATGGCAGTATGGACATGGGATCCAGGTCCCGCTGCCGCCGCAAAGCGCTGACAATACATAAATCGGGTTTTCAGCCTCTTTTTTCACCGTCGATCCCGTTTTTCTTGACGGTGAAGGCAACATTGGCTGCTGTAGGGATCCGGTGAAGATGTCATCCGGACCGCTCAGTTGGCATCTCGGAAGTCATCTGGGCAGCTAATTGTCATCTGCGGCGTCATGCATACTGCCGGGTTTGACTGACGCCTTGGTACCGTGCAACCCACCAGAGCTGATAGCTGAGTGGCGACCGCTATCCGAGGTACGGGCTTGCTGGCCATCGCATAGGCCGCTGTGGCACGACCGCTTCCCCGGCGGCGGGCAAGTCCAGCACGAGGCTGCCACGCCGCTCGCGCAGCCGCGCCTGGTGCCGCCGGAGACTAAGCCGACGGCGGAACCGGCGCGGCTCGATGTTGTAAAAGCGCCCGGCGCCGTAGCTGATCCGGATCTCCCGCACGCCAGGCCGCTGCCCGGCCACGCAGGCGCCGAGGGGCACGCCGCGGCCCGTGCGGGCCGTGGGGGTATGGGCGTTGCCTGCGACCACCAAGGTGCCTGGCCCCGTCGCAGGAGCGGCCAGGACGCGCCTAGCCATCGCCTCGTCGTGCTGGGACCAGGTCCAGCCCTCGCCCATGGTCCCGTCGAACAGGGTCAGGCTCAGCGGCCCGGCCGCGGCGCGTTCCCGCAAGACCGCCAGGTGCCCGGCTGTGATCCGGCCATCGCCGGACCACAACAGCGGGTGATCGGCCAGCCGCCCGCCCGCGAGGAACGCCCCTGCGACCGGCCCCAGGTCCTCATGCCATTCCAAGGCCAGCCCGCTCAGCCCGAACGCCTGCATGAGCGAGCGGATGACCAGCGGGTTCTCCCGCACACCGTGAACCTCGCCGAGCAGCAGCAAGCCCGATTCCTCCAGCGACCGGCGCGCCACCGCCAGTGCCTGCGGCTCAATCACCAGGCCCAGGTCCGTGACCGTGAAGTCGGCAGCAGCCCGATCCAGTTCCTCCACCGTCGAGACACGCGGCACCACCCCAGGATGCCACTGGCCCGGCAATCCCTCTCACCCGCTGAGGGAAATGACAACTTCGCCGCACTGCTGGACATCCGCTCAGGCCCTCCAGATGACAAGAAGGCTGCACACAGACGACAACCGCACCGAATCCCTACAGCTGCTCGAAAACCGATGAGATCGTCGGTCCTGCCGCCAAGCTGGCGGCGACTGTGTGGGTTGATCTCTGCCGTTTCCCTGCTGGCCGCTGCTGCCTCACCCTGCCGCCCGCCTGCTCATGGCCTCGCGTACCTGCCCATGCGAGAGGCCCTCGCGCTCTCTGCTTGAGGATGGGCACGCGTTTCAGTGTAGGGGCAGGAGTCGGACCGCATCGCAGTCCGCCTCCCTGTCCCGAGGATGAGACCGTGGGGTTTATATGTCAGCGTGCATGTCTGCCGGGCCATCAACGATTGTTTTACGAGCTCTGCGCGTATATAAGTCTGGGAGTCCACCGGAAGGTTTATTTCCGCCGGGTCCTGCGCATTCCCGGCGGTCAAGTTATACCGGTGTAAGCGGAGTACAGAATGGAGTACGGATTAGCTGGCGACATGGAGTGCCAACCGGTGCTCAGGGGCGGGATCTACCTGGCCGCTTGGCATGCGTCAGCCGTAACCACCTGCGGGCCTGCTCGTCGGCAGTCGGGCCGATGCAATGGCCGAGGTGCGTCGCCTGATGGGCTCAGTGAGCCTGGCGATAGGCAGCCCATGATCTCGCGGCTTGTGCCATCTTGGCTGTCCAGTCGCTCGTGCTCGACTGCGCAATCTCGTCCCACAGCCGGACGTTGGCATAGGCGAACAGGTCAATGTGCGCCGGGTCGGCGGCCTGGAACGCGGGGAGGCGGGACGCTTGCCGTTCGGCCTGATGCGCGGTGTGGCCACCGGAGGCCATGAGGCGCAGTACCCAGCAGGCCGGGTCGGTCCAGGCGGCACCGAGGGTGGGCCAGGCCCAGTCGATCAGCCAGGCTCGGTCCTCTGCTACCAGCACGTTGTCAGGGGTCCAGTCCGAGTGCGTGAGCACCGGGCCGGCGAAGATTGACGCTGACGCGGGATCGTCAACGTAAGGCTTCCAGCGGTCCTCGGCCCGCTTGAGCGGGCCTGGGGCATCTGGGACCTTGATCTCGCTCAGCGCGCCCATGAGCTGCACCAGCCGGTCAAGGTCGGGCGAGCCTGGGGTGTAGTCAGCGTGGCGGCCGGGCGCGTACTCGTAGCCCAGTACGTTCCATCCAGCCTCGTCGAAGTGCCACAGCAGGGCCGGGGAGATGTCCCTGACGAACGGGGCGACAGCGGCCTCGCGGGCCTGGGTGATGACCCGGCGGTGGCCGGACGGCATGCCCTTGGCGAAGACCTTGCCGTCGGCGGTCTCGATGATCGCGGCCAGCGGGGAGTTCTGCCCGGCGGTGGCGATGCGCACGCTAGCGATGCGGCCGGTACGGGCCTCGATCGCGTCCTTGAGCGAGCCGGGCAGTTCGTCCCAGGCGATGCGCTGGTCCACGGTGCTCCTCACGTCACGATGCAGGGGACCCGGCACGTTGCCGGGTCCCCGTTCATGCGCTAGGCGCTAGTAGGGCTGGGAGTCGCTCGCGCTGCACGAGCACATCGTCAGGAGCCTATCGGTGTCCGCGACGTACTCGACGTCGTCCGGGCCGAGCGCTGGCGTCGGGTCAGCCTCGGGCGCGGGGTCCGTCACGGGCGGCCGGGTGAGCAGCTCAACGGCAACTGCGGTCATGGGCGTTTTCACCTCCCTCCATGCTGGCAGTAGGTCTCGAGCGGGGCCTTGGCCTGGCGGTAGAGGGTCGCCAATGGCATGCAGGTCCCGCAGGTCTTTTGCAGGGTGCAGCCGGAGCACCCGCCGTGCCGGGTGACCAGCGAGTCGGCGACGGCGGCGAGTCGGCGCAGGCCGTCGGCGCCCTCGGCAATCAGGTCGACCTGGGGGTCGCGGCCGACCTTGCAGATGGACGCCTTGCCGTGGGGGTCGGCGTGGAAGTGGGTAATGCCAGCGTTGCACCCGGTATAGGGCCGCTTGGCGCGGAGCATCTCCCAGGACTGGCTGGGCAGCACCTCACCGGTGCCGTGGATGGTGGGGCTGATGTTGGTGAACTCGAACGACTGGGCGCCGTAGCGGTCGGCGATGGCCTTCATCTGGGCGACCTCGTGCGCGTTCCACCGGGACACGACGATGTTGATCTGCATCGGCAGCCCGGCCTCGTGCGCGGCGGCCAGGCCGCGCATGAACCGCTTGAATGATCCGCGGCGCCGGGTCATCCCGTCGTAGGACTCCTCGGTGGCCCCGTAGATGCTGAGCGCCAGCCGGTACGGCCGGCGGGCCGTGAGGAGTTCCAGGGTGCGAGGCTGGTCGAGGCGGGAGCCGTTGGAGGAGATCTGGATCATCATGCCCATGTCCCACGCGCGGGCATGGGTTTCGGGGAACAGCGGGTCGATAAGCGGCTCACCTCCGGTGAGCTGGAGCCACAGCACCCCTGCCTCGGCCACCGCTTGCAGCAGGCGTTCCCGGCCGGGCCAGTCCAAGCCCGCGAACTGCTTTTCGCCCAGGTAGCAGTGCTCACAGTCGTAGTTGCAGCCCAGGTTGAGCTCGTAGCTGGCACGGGCGTACCCGTAGGCGGTCTCGGGCCGGACGATGACTGCCTGGCCGGTCGTCTGCCCCGTCAGGTTCAGGTTCCAGGCGGCGCGGGCCGGAGCGGCGAGCCACGGGGGAACGGGGGCGGCGGCAGGCGTGTCGCGTAGCTCGGCATATCTGGCGGCCCCGATCCGGATGCCGCCGTCGCGGCCGGGGCTGACGACGATATGACCGTCGGGGTAGGGGCTGGCGATGAGCTGGTGGGGCATGGGAGGTAACTCCTCAGGCAATAAGCGTGGGTTGGGTGAGCAGTGTGCGCACGCGGCGGTGCACCATCGCCGCGAGGCCATCCGGGTCGGGAAGACGGGTGAGATTCCGGAGGATGATGGCGGCGGCAACAAGCTGGGCGTACTGCCCGCTCGGGGTGTCGAGCACAGCGGCCAACGCCCCGTAGACCCGGTTGGCTACTGCCGGGACGGTCAGCGCCGTGAGGTAGAGGTAAGCGGCTCCGTAGCCGGTGACCGCGACGCCCCAGTGCTCCATGTCGAGGATGCAAAACCGTGAGGCCGTGATGTTCGCCCAGGTGAGATCGGTGTGCTCGGTCCCGAAGACCGGGACGAGGCCGGCCGGGACGGCATCGCCGTACGTCGCGGACAGCAGGTAGCCGTATTTCTCGGCATCGTGAACGGGAAACCGGCGATCGGTCGGGTGCGCCCGCAGCGCCGCAAGGGAGTCGGCCAGGTTCCGGAACCAGTCATCAGGGAGGTCCGGGGCGGTCCGAAGGTACCGTTCGCCCGAGGCAGGCGGGTCGGTGACCAGGGTAAGAATCTCGGCGCTGACTGGCACTGAGACCGGCTCGCGGGTGTGCCACTCGATCCGGTGCAGCAGCGCTGGCTTACTAACCCCGGGGATCGCCGCAGCGTCTGCGGTACCCCGCCACGCGTTCGGGTTCATCTCATGCTCAAGGAACGTGCCCACCCGAAGCCACGCGCGCTCGCCGCAGAACTTGACCTGCGATCCGACGGAGTACGGCCGGTGGACGCGCCCGACAGTCTCAACCACAGCACCCAGGCGCTGGGCCGACTCTTCGAGCAGGCTCACCTGCCACTTCTCGAAGTCATCGACCCGGACGGGCAGCCACCTAGGGCTCGGCTTACTGGTGCCGGTCATGGCCTTCACCTGCCAGGGCCGCCCAGACCACTTTCCCGCCGCTTGCGGGAGTGGGGTACCAGCCCCACCGGCGGCCGGTCAGGCTGTTCACGATCGCCAGTCCGCGCCCGTGCTCCTCGCCGGCTCGCGCCGTCCGGTGGGCAGGCTCGCCGGGGCTGTGGTCCCAAACGTGGATCCGCAGCTCCGGAGGCCGGTCGTGCAGCGTAAGCATCACTGGGAGTTCCGCGCCCGCCTTGACGGCGGCGGCGATGGCGTTGCTGACCAGCTCGGTCGCGACCGCCTGAGCGTCCTCGGCCAGTTCGGTCATCCCCCAGCGGGCGAGGGTGTCGCGTGCATGGCGACGGGCCGCTGCCGCTGACTCGGGGACGGCGTCGAGGTCAATGCGCGCGGCCCGGTCGGCCGGCGTGCACCCGTACGGTTCGCCAGCTTGCGGAGCGGGAAACAGGCGCCCGCCCCGGCCCGCATTGGTTCCCGGATGCATGCCCCGCTCTGGCCTGTAGTGGCTACGCGTGCCCATGGCGTCATGGAACCAAGTCCTCCGCTGCCGCCGATACCGCGTAGCGGGGACGTTGCAGGGCGTATCGTGGAAGCGGTAACGTCCCCCAACGTCCCAGCGGGAAGGTGGCGGCCCCGCAATGCCTAATGAGCGGCTTCGCGCCACGCTGCTCGACAGTGACTATGACGAGCGGTCGCTGGCCGATGCGCTCGATCTGGACCCCAAGAGCATCCAGCGCTGGGTCACGCGGGATGTCACTCCCCGGCGCGTCACCGCGCACCGCGCGGCAAGGCTGCTCGGGGTCTCAGCCTCATGGCTTTGGCCTGACCTGGAGGCCGACCGTAGTTCGGCCTCGCAGTCGGAGATCGTCACGCTCTACCCGCACCGGTCGGATGTGCCCAGGCACCTGTGGCTTGACCTCCTGACGTCGGCCACGCGCCGGATCTGGCTGTACGCGAACGCCAGTCTGTTCCTGCCCGAGGACAACCCCGAGTCCATCGGCATTATCCGGCGGAAGGCCGAGACCGGGACCGATGTCCGGATCCTCATGGCCGACCCGGACAGCGACATGTGCGCCCGGCGGGGAGTGGAAGAGCAGCTCTTCGACGCGATCCCCGCCCGCGTCCGCATGGCGCTTTCTTACTACGCGCCCCTGGCCGACGTCGCCGGTATCGACTTCCGGTTGCAGAGCGAGACGCTGTACAACTCGATCTTCGCCTACGACGACGAGATGCTGATCAACCAGCACGTGTACGGGATGTACGGGTACATGGCCCCAGTCCTCCACCTGCACCGCATGGACGGCGGCGACTTCTTCGACATGTACCTCCGCAGCTTCGACCGCGTGTGGGAGATATCCCCGCCCATTCAGGAGTCGGGCTTCTGGCGACAGCGGGCCAGCGCCTTGAGCGCCAAGCCCGCGAAGGCAGCCCGCTAGTCCGCGAGGCCTGTCACTGCCTCAGCCACGGCCCTGGTGTCGCGAAGGTCCGGCAGGACCACATCCGCGCCCGCAGCGCGCAGCGACTCGACACTGTCGGACCCTGTCGCCACTCCCACCACCCGCGCGCCGCCGTCCCTGCCCGCCCGCACGTCACGAGGCGTATCACCGACCAGGATCGTATTCGCCTTATCGAAGGCTTCGCCGTACTTGGCGGTCGCCCTTGCCTGCGCGACCGCGACGAGGTTCGCGCGGACCTCATCGTCCGATCCGTACCCGCCAACCTCGAAGTCCATGAACCCCTCAAGCCCGAACGCCGACAACTTCGTCACGGCGTTCGGCCTGATGTTCCCGCTCAGCACCGACTGGACGATCCCGGCCGACGCCTGGAACGAGGCGAGAACGTCACGGGCGCCCGGCAGCTCGTGCCCGCGTTCGCGCAGCGCCGCCGCGTTAGCCACGGTGGCTGACTCCAGCGCCTCTGGCATCCGCGCAACGTGATCGCCAGTTGGCGTGATCCCATGCTGCGCCAGCATGTCGCGCATGATCTCCGGCTCGGTGCGGCCATCGGTGCGTGCCCGGTGGTCAGCTTCACGCCCGGTCAGCAGCCTGAACGCCAGCGCGTATATCTCCTTGTTCACCCCATGGTTCTCGATCAGCGTGTGGTCGATGTCCCACAGGACCAGAATGGCGCTCACGACGGCAAATCCTAGCCGTACCCGCGGACACCGTGGAGTTGGCGGTGGACTCCGGCGGGCCTGGCACCAACCTCCGATGTACCCAGCAACCGATCGCTGCGCCCGGCGGCGCTAGGGTCAGCACCGATTCAGCACGGGGTCCGGAAACGACGGGAAACAACCGGCATCAACCGGACAATTCGGATACGAGAACGGGCCTCCCAACTCGATAGTCCGACGGCCCGTTCTATCCGGGGCTAACCCGAGAAATCGCAGGTCAGCGCCGAAATATACCTACTTAAGCAGCTGCCGCGCCATCACCATCCGCTGGACCTGGTTCGTCCCCTCGTAGATCTGAGGAGCTGGACGGCGTCGGTGGTGACTTGCATGGCCACGTCGGAGGCCAGGCATTTGCAGGCCGAGGAGAGGAACGTCAGGTCGTCAACCCGTTCGCCGTCCATCGCCCGGTCCGACCTGGCCGCCGCCGCGTAAGTGAGCTGGCGGGCCGCCTCCAGCTTCATCGCCATGTCGGCGATCATGAACTGCAGGCCCTGGAACTCTGCGATCGGGCGGCCGAACTGCTTGCGCTCCCGGACGTAGCCAAGGGCGTAATCGAGGGCACCCTGGGCGATGCCCAAGGCCTGCGCGGCGATTGTGATCCTGGTGTGGTCCAGCGTGCGCAACGCGATCTTGAAGCCCTCCCCCTCGGCGCCGATCAGCCGGGACGCCGGGATCTCGCAGTTGTCGAAGTACAGCTCGCGGGTTGGGGAGCCTTTGATGCCGAGCTTGTGTTCCGGCGCTCCGAACGAGAAACCCGCGTCACCGTCCTCGAGCACGAACGCGGAAATCCCGTTGTCACCCGCCGAGGGATCGGTGACCGCCATGACCGTGTAGTACTTCGATACCCCCGCGTTGGTGATCCAGCGCTTGACGCCGTTCAGCACGTAGCCGGCGTCCGAGCGCACCGCCTTGGTCCGCATCGCCGCCGCGTCCGAGCCGGCCTCCGGCTCGGACAAGGCATAGGAGAACATCGCCTCGCCGCGGGCGACCGGCGCCAGGTACCTGGACTTGACTTCCTCGGACGCCGCGAGCATCAGCGGCACCGTGCCGAGCTTGTTCACCGCGGGGATCAGCGAGGAGCACGCGCACGCCCGCGCGACTTCCTCGATCACGATGGCGACCGAGATCGCGTCGGCGCCGGCCCCGCCGTACGCCTCCGGCACATGGATGGCATGCAGGTCCGCCTTGACCAGGGCCTCGTACACGTCCCAGGGGAACTCCGAGGTGCGGTCGACCTCGGCGGCCCGGGGTGCGATCTTGTCGTCGGCCAGGGCCCGCACCGCCTCGCGCAGCGCCTCTTGTTCCTCAGACAGGGCGAAAACAGGACAATCAGAGCTCATGTCTCGATGGTAAACGAGGGGCGGGAAACGGCTCGAGTGGCCCCAGGGTGTGGATTTCACACGGGTGACAACCCTGCGCATCGAGGTGCTGACGGTCTTAAACCTGGCCCAGGACAGTCACCTGGTAGACGCTGGCCTGGTAGGTGCCGGCCAGGTCGGGGGGCAGCTGGGTGAACCAGATGAGGACGTAACGGACCTGCACCGGGGCGCGGGGCTGCAGCAGCAGCGTGCCGCTGGCGCCGGAAGCGGTGGCGGACGCGCTGGCGATCGGAGGCAGCCAGGACAGGATGGGTTTGGCGCCCGCCCGCAACTGGAGGGCGGCACCGCGGTCGCCGTTCATGGACACCCGGACCGAGGTGACCGTCACCGTCCGGCCCATGTCGAGCAGCAGGCCGGTGCCCGGCGTCGGACCGGGTACGACCGGACTGGCGGACACGTAGCTGTACCAGGGGTTAGCGGCCCGGCCGGCCACTGCCAGCGCGGCATACTGGGGATTCTCGCCGTCGGCGGTGCCGGCCGGGCCGAACGCGGCCACGCTGGCCGGAGCGAGCACCCGCGGTGGCGGCGGGCTGACGGGAGACGGGGTCGCCGGAGCCAGGCTGGCCGAGGCGGGACTGGCCTGGACGCTCGGGGTGCTCCCCGGGACCGGGCCGGCCCGGACCTTCGGGTGGGTGGCCGCGGTGACGTGCCGGGTGTGGGCCGCGTTCGCGACGAACTTGTAGCCGGCGAAGCCGAACACGGCCAGGACCAGGACGGCCAGCGCGGCGGCCTCTTTGACCCGGCGGCGCTCGCGGGTGCGAGGCGGAAGCGGCGGCTGCAAGGCCGCCGCCGCGGCGGCATCGCGCCGGGCCCGTTGCGCCGCGGCCTGCTCGTCAGCCAACGGTGAGCGCTCGGCAGCTGATAACCCGGCACGGTGACATGGAGGAATGTTTCCCAGCTAACGGGACTTTGACGCGCCGAGCAGGGTCACGTTGTAGACACTGGCCTGGTAGGTGCCCGAGCCGACCGGCGGCAGCGCGGTGAACCAGATCAGCACGTAGCGGGCATGCAACGCGACGGTGAACCGTACCCCCAGCGGGCCGCTCGCGTTCGTCGCGACCGCCACCTCGGGCAGATCGGCCAGCGTCGGCGTATCGCCGACGCGCATCTGGAAGCTCGCGCCGGGAGCCGAGCCCAGGGTGACTTCCGCGGCGGTGAGCGTGACCACGTGACCCATGTCCAGGAGCAGGCCGGTGCCCTGCTGGACGGTCGGGAAACGCGGCGTGCCGTACCAGCCGGTGGTCCAGGCGGTGGCCGGCTTGTGGTCGACGGCAAGCGGGGCGGTTTGCGGGTTGTCGCCGTCGGCGGGACCGCCGGGGCCGAACGCCAGCACCCGCACCGGGACCAGGGGGACGCCGCCCGACCCGGAGCCGGCCCGGCCCGGGGCGCTGGCCCCAGCCGAGGAGGCACCAGCCGAGGAAGCACCGGCCGAGGGAACGCCGGAAGAGGAAGCACCGGATGACCGGGTACCGGCCGAGGGGGTGCCGGAAGACGGAGCGCCGGCCGAAGGAGCGCCGGCGAAGGGGGCGCGGCCGGAGACGACGTAATAGGCGGCGCCGCCGATGGCGGCCAGGACCAGGACCGCGAGCACGGGCAGCCACCTGATCCGGCGACGGCGACGGAGCCGGCGGATATGGAACGGGCCCGTCGACCGGACCGCCTCGGCCCCGGTGGGCTCGGGCGCGGACCGGTAGTTCGCGTCGAACTCAGCGATCAGCGGGCCGGGATCGACGCCCAGAGTCGAGGCCAGGCTGCGGATCTGGTCCCGGATCTGACCGTCGCTGCCGGGTAGTAAAAAATCGTCACGCTCGATCGAGCGGATGATCGATTCCCTGACGCGGGTGTAATGACTGACTTCGGCGACGGTCAAACCCCGGCGGTGCCGTGCCTGGGCCAGTACCTCGCCGATGCTCACGGCCTGGCTCTGCCGTCCATTGCCGATTTGTCCTTGCCTAGGGGGTCCGCACCTTGTATACCCACCGTGCGCCAGAACTATCTTCACATCCAGAGGCGGGCGGCAATGACCGGCGCAGGCTCAGCGGGCGTCGGACTCGCGGAGGGCGGCTCCCTTGGCCCGGGCCTGATCGGAGAGGCGTTCGGCGAACGAGGTCAGCTCGGCGCGGAGCGCCGCGGCCCGCGGCCCGTCGGCGGCGCCGAGAATGCGGACGGCCAGCAGGCCCGCGTTGCGGGCGCCGCCCACCGCGACGGTGGCCACCGGGATGCCGGCCGGCATCTGCACGATCGACAGCAGCGAGTCAAGCCCGCCGAGGTTCTTCAGCGGGACAGGGACCCCGATCACCGGCAGCGGCGTGACCGAGGCGAGCATGCCGGGCAGGTGCGCGGCGCCGCCGGCCCCGGCGATGATCACCCGCAGGCCGCGGCCTTCCGCCGACGAGCCGTAGGCGATCATGTCCCGCGGCATCCGGTGCGCGGACACCACGTCGGCCTCATACGGCACGCCGAACTCGGCCAGGGCCTGCGCCGCCGCCTGCATCACCGGCCAGTCCGAGTCGCTGCCCATCACGACGCCGACGAGGGGAGGGCGTCACGGGCCGTCCTCGTGGCCCCAGCGCAGGTAGCTGGCGGCGCGGCGGGCCCGGTCGGCCAGCTCGGCGGCATCGGTGTGCTCCCGGTCACCGGTGACGGTGACATGGCCGATCTTGCGGCCGGGACGGACCGCCTTGCCGTACATGTGCACCTTGACAACGGGATCGGCGGCCATCACATGAATGTAGCGGTCGTAGATGTCCCCGTCGTCGCCGCCGAGCACGTTGGCCATCGCGGTGGCCGGCGCGGCCAAGCCGGGCGAACCGAGCGGCAGGTCGAGCACGGCCCGCAGGTGCTGCTCGAACTGCGAAGTCCGTGCCCCCTCGATGGTCCAGTGGCCGCAGTTGTGCGGGCGCATGGCCAGCTCGTTCACCAGCAGGCCAGCCGGGGTCTCGAACAGCTCGACGGCCAGCAGGCCGGTCACGCCGAGCTCGGCCGCGATGCGCAGCGCCAGCTCCTGGGCCTGCGCCGCCCGGCCCGGCGCCAGCCCAGGCGCGGGCGCGAGCACCTCCCGGCAGATGCCGTCACGCTGTACCGTCTGCACCACCGGGTACACCGCGCCCTGCCGGTGCGGCGAGCAGGCCGCCAGTACCGCCAGCTCGCGGCTGAACGCGACGTACTCCTCCACCAGGAAGGCCAGCCCCGCGCCCCGCTCAAGCACCGCCGCGGCCTGCGCCGCGGACTCACACACCCACACGCCCTTGCCGTCGTAACCGCCGCTGACCGCCTTCAGCACCACCGGCCACGACCCGGCGGCGAACTCCTGCACCGCGGCCACATCCGCGGCCGGCGCGAAGCGGGGGCAGGCGACGCCCAGGCCGGTCAGCCGCTCGCGCATCGCCAGCTTGTCCTGAGTCAGCCGCAGTGCGGCCGGACCCGGCCGCAGCCGCACCCCGGCCTGCTCGAGCGCGGCCAGGTGGTCGCCGGGCACGTGCTCATGATCGAAGGTAAGCACGTCGCAGCCGGCCGCGAATGCGCGCAGGTCGGCCAGCGAGCGGTAATCCCCCACCCGGGTCCCCGGGCAGACCTGAGCGGCACTGTCATCGGGCGCGTCCGCCAGGATGGCCAGCCCGATGCCCAGGCCGACGGCGGCCTGAGCGGTCATCCGGGCGAGCTGGCCGGCGCCCACCATGCCAAGCACGGGAGCGCCCGGCAGCGCCGGACGCCGCGGGGGTGGCAGGTCCGCGGAATCGGTCACGCACCGTACCCTATGTGACCCAGGGGCACGCAGTTGATGGGGCACGCAGCCAAGTCCGTTCGGCTCAATGAAGACAAAGTTAACCTTGGTGATACACCAGGACCGGTGTGACGATTTATGATCACGCCATCCATACGAGCTGATCAGGCCTTTCCGCCGAAGGAGCAACGCTGATGGCGACACGCGACCGAGATGCCGCTGCGGCCAGCGAAACTGGGGCCGCGACCGGCGTCCTCATCCGCGAAGGCAGCTACGGCTCGCATGTCATCGCCGTGGAGCCGGGCGGCGCCGAGTTCATCCCGCTGAACGAGCGGCACGGCCGGCCGCTGCAACTGTTCTGGACCTGGACCTCGCCGAACATGGAGTTCGCCACGATCTTCGTGGGCGTGCTCGCGGTGGCCGGGTTCGGACTTGGCTTCTGGGAGGCGGCGCTCGCCCTCGTGGCCGGCAGCGCGATCGGCGGTGTCACCCAGGGGATCTTGTCGCTGCGCGGCCCCAGGTACGGGGTGCCGCAGATGGTGCTGAGCCGGCTGGGGTTCGGCTACTGGGGCAACGCGCTGCCCGCCGGGCTGAACTCGGTCACGGCCGGCATCGGCTGGTTCGCGGTGAACAGCGTCAGCGGCGCCCTGGCGCTGAACGTGCTGACCCACTGGCACCAGGCATCATCGTGTTGGTGCAGGTGGTGGTGGCGTTCTTCGGCTACAACCTGGTGCACGTCTTCGAGCGGTACGCCTTCCCGATCCTCACCGTCATCTTCCTGATCGCGGCCGGGGTCATCCTGACCAAGGCGCACCCCGGCGCCTCCCACCACACCATCCCCGGCGCGTTCCTGCTGACGTTCGGGGCCTCGTTCGGCTACGCGGTCGGCTGGAACCCGTACGCCTCTGACTACACCCGCTACTTCAAGCCGGACACGAGCAAGGCCGCGATCGCCTGGTGGTCCGGGATCGGGCTGTTCGTGTCCTGCGCGGTGCTCGAGGTCGTCGGTGCGGCCGTCGCCACCGCGGTCAGCGCGAACAATGCGCTCGCCGGTCCCGGCGGCATGACCAGCCTGCTGCCCAAGGTGCTGGCCGACTTCACGCTGATCGCCATCGCGCTCGGCGCCGTCTCGGCCAACGTGCTCAACATCTACTCGGGCGCGCTGTCGTTCACCGCGATCGGCATCAAGCTGCCGCTGTCGGCCCGCCGGGCGATCGTCGCGCTCGGGTTTGGCGCGATCGGGTTCTTCCTGGCCTGGAGCGCGCTGTCCAACGCGGGCGCCGACTACGAGAACTTCCTGCTGATCATCGCGTACTGGATCGCGCCCTGGCTGGCCGTCTACTTCTGCGACCTGCTGCTGCGGCGCAACCCGGACGAGACGCTGCTGTTCGCCACCCGGTACACCAAC
>JBEKGC010000288.1:0-19425 GCA_050013055.1 Streptosporangiaceae bacterium | reverse complement strand
GAGGCCGAAGCTTAGTGTCGCTCGAGACGTCGGCGGAGGCGCCGGTCCCGGTCCGCACGGTGCTCCAGCTGGTCGGCGGGTGGATCGGCCGGCTGGGGCGGGTCTGGGTGGAAGGGCAGATCGCCGAGTGCGCGGTCCGCGGCAGCGCGGTGTTCCTGACCCTGCGCGACCCGATCGCGGCGGTGTCGGTGCGGGTCATCTGCTCGCGGCAGGTGTTCGACGCGGCCGAGCCGCCGCCGGCCGAGGGGGCCAGGGTGGTCATCTGGGCGCGGCCCGATTTCAACGCCAACCGGGGCTCCTTCGCCCTGGCCGCGCTGGAAATCCGGGCCGTGGGCGTGGGCGAGCTGCTGGCCCGGCTGGAACGGCTGCGCCGCCAACTGGCCGCAGAAGGACTTTTTTCTGCCGAACGGAAGCGGGCTCTTCCCTTCCTGCCCGGTGTCGTCGGCCTGGTGTGCGGACGCGACTCGGCCGCTCAGCGGGACGTCATGCAGAACGCCGGGCGGCGCTGGCCGGCCGTCAGGTTCCGGGTCGAGCAGGTGGCGGTGCAGGGGCCGTACGCGGTATCAGAGGTCATCGAGGCGGTGCAGCGGCTCGACGCGGACCGCGAGGTGGACGTGATCGTGATCGCCCGCGGCGGCGGTTCGCTCGAGGACCTGCTCGCGTTTTCCGACGAGACGCTGGTCCGGGCCGTGGCCGCATGCCGGACGCCGGTGGTGAGCGCGATCGGTCATGAGCAGGACACGCCGCTGCTCGACTACGTGGCCGACGTGCGCGCCTCCACCCCGACCGACGCGGCCAAGCGGATCGTGCCCGATGTCGCCGAACAGCTCGCGCTCATCACCCAGCTCAGAGACCGGGCCCGGCGGTGCGTGACCGGCTGGCTGGACCGGGAGACGGCCTGGCTGGCATCGGTCAGGTCCCGGCCAGCCCTGGCCGATCCGGTGCGCGAGGTCGAGCGGCAGGCCGAGCGGGTGGACGCCCTGTTGCAGCGGGCCAGGATGTCCCTGGACACCAGCCTGGTCCGGGGCCGTGACGACGTCGCGCACACCCGGGCCCGGCTGCTCGCCCTGTCCCCCGCGTCGACGCTGCGCCGCGGCTACGCGATCGTGCAGCATCCCGGTGACGGGGTGGTGCGCAGCGCGGCCGAGGTCGAGCCGGGTGAGACGCTGACCGTCCGGTTCGCCGCGGACCAGCTCACCGTTCGCGCCAGTAATGACGCTGACGGCGGATAGGGTCATGGGCGTGACAGACGGCGGTACTGAGGTGGCGAGCTCCGCCCCCAAGGAAACGACGCTCTCCTACGAGCAGGCCAGGGACAAGCTGGCGGCGGTGGTCAAACGGCTCGAAACCGGCGGCCTGACCCTGGAGCAGTCACTCGAGCTCTGGGAACGCGGCGAGCGGCTGGCCGCGGTGTGCGGCGAATGGCTGGACGGCGCCCGGGCCCGGCTGGCCGCCGCGATGGCCACCCGCGACGACGCCGACCCGGCCAAAGGCGCCGACGACGCACCCTTCTGAGCCGGCCGACCTGGCGTTTGTCCGGCCCGCGGCGGGGAAGCTGTGGCCTAGGCAACAGCGAGGCGGGTGCGGATGAATCCGATCGAACGGGTGATCAGGAAGGTCGACGGCGCGCAGCAGCGGACCAAGCCCGCGGCCTTCGTCTTCGGGGTGATCAAGAAGTACGGGGACGACAACGGCGGCGTGCTCGTCTCTAACCTGGCGTACTCCTCGTTTGTGTCGCTGTTCCCGTTGCTGCTGGTGCTGGTGACGATCCTGACCTACACCACGGCGATCAACCCGTCGTTCGATGCCGATGTGCGGAACGCGGTGGCCAACCAGGTCCCGCTGCTCGGACAGACGCTCATCGGCAGCGTGCATCAGCGGGAGCGCTCGAGCATCATCGGGCTGATCGTGGGCCTGGTTGGCCTGATCTGGGGCTCGACCGGCCTAGCCCAGGCCGGCCTGTTCACGATGGAGCAGGTGTGGAACCTGCCGGGGCCCAAGCGGCCCGGCTACGTCCAGCGACTCGGGCGCGCGGTGCTCTTCCTGGCCCTGCTCGGCGCCGGAGTGATCGTCACCACCGGGCTGTCCAGCCTCAGCACCTACCTGCACTACGGGCTCGCGGTCAAGATCCCGCTCGAAGTGGTGACCGCAGCCTTCAACGTGGGCATGTACCTCGGTGCCTTCCGCGTGTTGACCCCGAAGGGCGTGCCGACCCGCGACCTGTTGCCCGGAGCGATCACCGGCGGCATCCTGTGGACGCTACTGCAGTTCCTCGGCGCCTACCTGGTGCACCACTACCTGCACAGCGACTCGGTCTACGGCGTGTTCGGCACCGTGCTTGGCTTGGTGGCCTGGATCTATATCGCTGTCGAGATCACCGTGTACGCCGCCGAGGTCAACGTGGTGCTGTCGCGGCGGCTCTGGCCACGGTCCATCGTTCAGCCCCCGCTCACCGAGGCCGACCGGCACAGCATGGCGCTGCAGGCCCTGCAGAACCGGCGGCGGCCCGAGCAGCACGTCGAGGTGACGTTCGACGACCGTCCCCCCGGTGCCGAGATTCCCGCCACGACACCGCAAACGTCAGATGAGGTGGCACCTCCCGCGCACGCCGGGGCGGCGGAGGCACGCGGTGATGCCGACCCGGGCTCAGGCGCTGACCGGGCGCAGTGAGGCGGCGAGCTGGCGCAGTTGAGCCCAGCTCGCATTGCCGGTGACGACCACCGTCCGCCCGGTGGCGCTCGTGTAGAACATCGAGCGCAGGGTCCGTTCGGCATTGAAGGCAAGGTGCCAGGTCAGGCCGGCCAGATGGATCGGCGGGAGCGGGAGCCCGGCGCTGCTCATCCGGTCGATGAACCCGTGCGCGGCGGCGTTGGTCTCGCCGAGCAGGGCCAGCGTGCCGTCCGGGGTCAGGTAACCGAGCAGCCAGGTGACCGTGCCCGCGCCGTTCGCGCCGCCCACGGCCAGGCCGGAGCTCACCGGCTGCCAGGATCCGGGCAGCCCGGCCGGGGCCACCGCCGGGTACGGCGCGAGCCGGATCAGCGTGGCCAGGTCGCCGCGGTAGCTGATGGTGGCGGGCTCGGCGGCGTGCGGGGCCGGCACCGCGACGACCAGGATGGCGGCGGCCAGCAGGCAGCCAGCCGCGGCCAGCCCGGCGTGCAGCACCCTGTTCACAATGCCCACTTCACAATGGCCCAGCATAGGATCGGTACACAGCGAGCCGGAAGGACACCAGCCATGACCGCCGAGCAGCAGGAGCACGAGCCCGATCGCCACGCCCCCGACCGTAACCTGGCGCTTGAGCTAGCCCGGGTGACCGAGGCGGCGTCGATGGCCGCGGCCAGGTGGGTGGGCCGGGGTGACAAGAACGGTGCCGACGGCGCCGCCGTGAGCGCGATGCGGATGCTGATCAACTCGGTGTCGATGCGCGGCGTCGTGGTCATCGGCGAGGGCGAGAAGGACAACGCCCCGATGCTGTTCAACGGGGAGGAAGTGGGCGACGGCACCGGCGCGGCCTGCGACGTCGCGGTTGATCCCATCGACGGCACCCGGCTGTGCGCCAACGGCATGCCGAACGCGATCTCGGTCCTCGCGGTGGCGAACCGCGGCTCGATGTACGACCCGTCGGCCGTGTTCTACATGGACAAGCTGGCCACCGGGCCGGCCGCGGCCGACGTGGTGGACATCACCGCCCCGCCGGCCGCCAACATCGCCGCGGTGGCCAAGGCCAAGGGCCAGACACCGCAGGACGTGACCGTGATCATCCTGGACCGGCCCAGGCACGCCGAGCTGATCAGGCAGGTCCGCGAGACGGGCGCCAGGATCCACCTGATCACCGACGGCGACGTGGCCGGGGCGATCATGGCGGCCCGCGACGACACCGGCATCGACCTGCTGCTCGGCACCGGCGGGACGCCCGAGGCGATCATCGCCGCCTGCGCGCTGAAGTGCCTCGGCGGGGTCATCCAGGGCAAGCTCGCGCCCAAGGACGACGCGGAGCGCCGCCGCGCCCTCGACGCCGGGCACGACCTGGACCGGGTGCTCACCACCGATGACCTGGTGGCCGCCGACGACGTGTTCTTCGCCGCCACCGGGATCACCGACGGCGAGCTGATGGCAGGCGTCAGGTACCGGGCTGGCGGCGCCACCACCCATTCGCTGGTGATGCGATCCCGGTCAGGAACCATCCGCAGCATCAAGAGCGAGCACCAGCTGTGGAAGCTGCGGGCTTACTCCGCGGTCAACTTCGGCTGAACCGGCGGAACAACCTGCGGGGTTTCGGCGGGGTGCGGACGTCAAGCTCGCCGCCGAGCACCATCGCCTTGACCTCGATCACCGGCGTGCCCGGGCCGGCCGGCGGTGGGGTGCTGCCGCGCTTGCGGCCGAGCACCATGCGCCCGCTCACGATCACGGACACCCCGTCCGGCACGATCAGCCTGAGCCGCCCGCCCAGCACCGTCGCGTACACCTGGACCCGGCTGAACTGCATGATCGCCTGGGTGAAATCGACCTCGACCTCACCGAACATGGCGGTCACGGTGAGGTTCTCCGGTACCACCCAGCGGCCGTCCCGCCGGGCCGGGCCAAAGATACCTGCGATGACCCGGCCGCCGTCAAGCCGCACCGGCTGGCCGGACGGCGCGGCCAGGTCAGCGGTCAGGTCGGCCAGGTCGCCGAGGGTGCGGGCCGAGAAAGCCCGCTGAACTCGTTCGGCGTGCTCCTCGGCGGTGAGCCGCCCGTCGGCCATCGCCGCGGAGAGCAGGGCGAGCACCCGGTCCCGGTCAGCATCGGACGCTCGCAGGTCACGGGGTGCCGACGATGAGCTCATGCCTGAAATATATGGTCTGCTGGTTTGCTGGGGGGCTGGCCGGGGGCTGGCCGGGGGTTGTGTCGGCGTCGGGTATGCGAGATCGGGTTGAACGTGCTACCCATATTGCATGGCAGACGCAGTGATCGACAGGGTGATGGCGCGGGCGAGTGAGGAGCAGATCCGCCTGGTCCGCTTCCTTTACGCCGACCACGGCGGGATCATCCGCGGCAAGGCGGCCGGCACGTCACGGCTGCGCGAACGCGCGGCCAGCGGGATCGGGCACACGGTCGCGATGATGGCGATGTCCATGCTCGACCAGCTGCAGCCGGTGGCCGGCATGGGCCCCGTCGGCGAGGTCAGGATCGTGCCCGATCCGGATACCTTTGTCGCGCTCCCCTACGCTCCGGGGGCGGGCGCGATGCTCGCCGACCTGGTCAAGCCGGACGGGTCGCCGTGGGAAGCGTGCCCGCGCACCTTCCTCAAGGAGGCCATCGTCGAGCTCGCCGGTGAGGGGTACGGGATCCAGGCCGCGTTCGAGCCCGAGTTCACCCTCGGCCGCCGCGAGTCCTCGCCCGGCGGTCCCTCCATCCCGGACCGGCTCATCCCCCTCGACGACAGCTTGTGCTACTCGGCCACCGGCTTCCACCTCGCGCACAACTTCACCATAGATCTCGTCGATGCGCTGGAGGCGCAAGGCCTGGAGGTGGAGCACTACTACCCGGAACTTGGCCACGGCCAGCACGAGCTGTCGGTGCGCCACACCGGCGCGCTGCGCGCCGCGGACAACCACGTGCTGTACCGGGAGACCGTTCGCGGCGTGGCGTTCTCCCGCGGGCTGTGGGCGAGCCTGGCCCCCAAGCCGATACCCGACCAGGCCGGCAACGGCACCCACCTGCACGCCTCGCTCACCGACCTGCTGCCAGACGGCGCACCCGGCGGGCACAACGCGTTCGCCGACCCCGCCGACCGCTACGGGCTGTCCAAGGTCGGTTACCACTTCATCGGCGGCCTCCTCGCCCACCTCCCCGCCCTGGTCGCGCTGACCTGCGGCAGCGTGAACAGCTACCGCAGGCTCGCACCGCAGATGTGGGCCAGCGCGTATTCCTGCTACGGGATGGACAACCGCGAGGCGGCGATCCGGATCTGCTCGCCGCTGCGTGGAGACCCAGGCAGTTCGGTCAACCTGGAGCTGAAGCCGTCCGACTCAAGCGCCAACCCCTACCTCGCGCTCGGCGCGTTCATCTACGCGGGCCTGGACGGCATCCGCGGCAAGATGGACCCGGGCGAGGCGGTGAACGTGGACCCGGCCACCTTGACCGACAGCGAGCGAAGCGCGGGCGGTACCCACCGCCTGCCCGCCTCTGCTGATGGACGCCCTCGGCCCGCTGCGGGCGAACGCCTACCTGGCCGTCAAGCGCTCAGAAGCCGCCCACTTCGCCCACTCCACCGACCCCTACTACGAGTGCTTCCACCACTTCACCAAGCTCTGATCACCAGGCCGCACTGACCTGCGGCTGTTCTAGCCATACCCCAGCTGACCTGCGCGATAGCCGTTGGTCAGTGTTGGCTGTTGTTGGCCATTTTCGGCTCTGTGATTGCCCCCAGATTGCCCGGAGCCTGAAGGGCACTGTCCCCGCCGTCGCGCGGGTTTCAGCCATGCCCAGAGCCCAGGGCGCACTACCCCCGTGATCAGAGCGGGCCGCCGCATGCCCCGATAGGGCTGCGCGGCCATAGATCCGCTACCTGACCAGACAGGAGAAGACCTGATGAACACGATAACCAGCGATCCCAGGCAACCATGTGATCCTCCCGAACCGCGGCCTGCCTACAGCGCCCACCTGCTGATCCACAACGACTTGCGCCTGCTCGCAGCCGGCATCGAGCCGGACATGGGAGAACCGTGACCCGGCCCTCGCCGGAGCCCAGCGGTCCAGCGACCACGCCCCACGAGTACATCCCCGCTGGGCCGGTCGAGGCTGCCCCGCTGGGCGGCTATTGCCCGCCGGAGGTGCGGCAGGATGCGTTCGGCGCGGTGCCCGGGAGTGGGCCGACCGAGACGTCCCGCCCAGCCCTTACCAGGCAATATAACTCATCGTAGCCATAGAATTACAAACGGGCAGAGGAATTCCGGTATTGCTGGTGGCGGAGGACTGCTGCCCCGCGAGCTTGTGCCCCGAGGCGTCGGCCTCCGCGTCGGGCAGGCCCCCCGACGAGGGTCCGCCGGCGGTCGCGCGGTTGCGGCTCCGGGTCGGCCCTGCCCTCGCACCGCGCGGCGACCTTTCGTGGAGCAGATGCGCGGGGCCAGCCTGGTCTTCGGCCGGAGAGGCTTCACGCCCGTCTCATCCGTCTCGTCCTTGGCAGCGAGGAAATATCGGGTGTAGTTTCGACCAATACGGGCGGAAATCCCGCCCGATGATTTCCGGCTGTGACGGACGGGGCGAGAGTGCCAGGGCGGAAGCATCCGACGCGGGGCAGTTACACATAGGGGTGACTCCACTTTTGCATCGTGAATTTGCTCGGGGCCGGGCAGGATCCGGCACTGATCCTGGGTGAACCAGCATGGCGACTGAGACCTGGCCCGGTTACAGGCCCTCTTGCGTCGGCTCGGCGGCAAGGCCGCTGTCGGCCATGACCCGGCGCACGATCTCGTCCTGCGGCATCGCGGCGGGAATGACCTGCTCGGTACCGCCCGGCAGCAGGTCAAGCTCTCGGTACCAGGCCTTCATCTCGATAGCGCCGTACTGCGAGGCCTGGGGTTTCCCTGCGTGCCGCCTCAGGCTCTCATCGAACGGCACGTCGAGGTAGTAGCAGCAGGTCCGGCCCTGGTGATCATCGATGAGGGCCATGAGCATCTCCGCGTAGTGATCGGCGCTGAGGATGCCCTCGACGATGACGTTGAAGCCGTGACTGAGCGCGTACCGCGTCACGAGATCGACCAGCCCGATGTTCGCCCCTGCGGGCACGTCGTGCTCGCGCAGCACGTCGCGGCGCAGGTTGTCCTGCCCGACGACCGCAAGGTCTCTGCGGCCGTGTCGCCGACGGATCTCCGCTGCGGTCGACGATTTACCGGACGCCGAGTTTCCCCGCAAGATGATCAACCGCGTTTCGCCCGAGCCAGTCTCGGTCACGCCTGCAAAACTAGCGCTCTTCCGCTCAGGCAGGGCCGCCTTCACCCTTCCAGCGGTGTGCCGCCGTCGGCCCCCCTCATTACCAGCCCTGACGCCAGCAACCATAAGGCAGCCCGGGGGTAAGGCGGACAACTGACGCGGGGCAGTGGTGCCCAGGGGTGACTCCAGTTTTACGTCGTGAATTTTGGTCACGGCCACCCGGAACTCGACGCTGCGGCCGTCTGCCGGGGCGAGTCATTACTTGCTTTCGTTTTGTTCGTTTCGTGTTAGGCTACTGGTATGGCGATGCCACTAGCAGAGCGGACTGTGCTGCCCCCGGAGGACCCTGGGCGGCTTAGCGGCGTGCTCGCCGCCCTAACGACACGGCGGGCGCACCGGGCCGCGCTGATCGGCCCGGATGGTGAGCGCCTGGACGTGCCGCCGGAAATCTTCGAGATCCTCCGCGAGGTCGTTGAGGCGCTGGCCCAAGGGCTGGCGATCACCATCGCCCCCCATCAGATGATCTTGTCGACCAGTGAGGCAGCGGACATTCTCGGGGTGTCGCGCCCCACGCTCGTGAGGCTGCTTGAGGCGGGCGAGATCCCCTTTGAACAGCCCGGGCGGCACCGGCGGGTGCGCTTGGCGGACGTGCTTGCCTATCACGAGCGCTCCAGGCGGCATCGGGCCGCTGGGCTGGACCAGATGGTGGCGGACGCCGAGGACGCCGGGCTCTACGAACTGCCCTCCGACGTGCCCTTCGAAAGACTGCCGATCGAGGACGGCGGAGAGTAGGGCAGCGGCATGGACGCGGCGCTGCTGGACACGTGCGTTCTCCTCAAGTCGTACCTGTGCGACACCGTGCTCTCGATCGCCGAGGAAGGCGTTTACCGGCCGCTGTGGTCCGAGCACGTTCTCGCGGAGCTTCGCCGCAATCTGCTTAAGGCCGGGGCGAAACAGGAGGCTGTCGAGCACCGCCTGGCCCAGATGGCGACCTACTTCCCCGATGCGCAGGTGACCAGCTACGAAAAGCTGATCGGCTCCATGACCAACCACCCGAAGGACCGGCACGTGCTGGCTGCGGCCGTTGCAGGCCGCGCGGACATACTGGTGACCGAGAACCTCAAGGACTTCCCTCCCGCAGCGGTCGCTCACCTCGGGATCACCGTTGTCGGCCAAGACGACTTCCTGTCGGGACTACTCGAGCTGTACCCGGATGCGGTGCTTGGCGCACTCTCCGCCGACAGGCATCCCGTTACCGCCGCGAACCGCGAAGCGCCCTGGCGCTGCTAAACGTCCTGGCAAGCCCAGGCCAAGGCTGTCCCGAGTTCGCCCGTCAGTGCCGCACCCTGCTGTAACTCAAGTCAGGATCTGCCAGACGCGGGGCAGTGGCGCACAGGCCAGGTAGCCCCCCGCGATGAGCACCATGAGGACCCGCCAGGACCAGGCCCGGCGGGTCCTCCTCCGCTAGAGCAGGATCCGAAATGCAGCCGTGGGGACCCAGCCCCAGCCCCAGGTGATGTCGCTGACCGGCTGGCCGGCCCCGCCCGGCCATACCGGAGTTATCATGAACAGCCGGTGGCACCGGCTGCCGCCGTGAGCCGGCCAGTGGCTGTGACGTCAGGCCCTCCGCCGGCTCGAATATCGCGCAGAGCTGCCGGAGCCCGTCATAGGCATACTCAGAAAACCTGATGCGCCTCAGCGTTCATCAGCCGCGCGGCGTCGGCATCGGCCATATCCATGTAGAGGCATTCGATCGCCATGACCTGCACAGGGTCCAGATGCCGGCTCAGCTCGCGCAGCCTCAAGATGTCGGCCAGGCAGTAGACGTCGCCGTCGGGGCCGGTCAGGCAGTCGATGCCCTCAGCCTCGAACAAGGACTGGAAAGCCTGTAGGTGCCTGATCAGTTCGCCTAGCACCGGTGCCGGGCCAGTCCAGGCCGGGGTTCATACCGCCAGCTTAGATCCGCCCGCCGGCTACTGCGGCGCAGCAGGACGGCGCTTACGGACCTCGGCCATGAGCGCTGGCCAGGCGCCCGGGTACTCCCGGTCAAGCACACTGCGCAAGACCCATGTGAACTCGGTCATATCCTGCTGCCACTTCTCCAGCTTCCGCCGGGCTGCGTCCCGTTCGGGGATCGCCTCGTCCCGCTCGATCTGCCAGGCCAGGCGCATGACGGCAGCGGCATCCTGCAGGGAGACGGTCGGCCTGCCAGACTGCAGGCCCTCATAGCAGCGCCGGACCACCAGGTCGGCCAGGTCCTCGAAGCTGGGCACTGCTAGCTGTCCAGGGGGACGGGACGGCACGGCGACATTTATCCACGACGGTGCCACGCCGCCGGGAGGAGGAGCAGGGTGCAGCAGCAACCTCCGCCGGTCCGGCCGGGCGACGGCCAGCATGGGCCGGACCGGGCCGCAGCACGGCCCAGGAGTCTCAGAATCCTGGATCTGGCCGCACCGCATGCAGGCATAGGCGTAGACCGCTGACACGCGCTGCGCCAGGGCGAGGCCCCGTGCGCCTCTCCTCGCGGCGACGAACGCGTCACGATGTGGCTCGGGCAGGCGCGCCCTTACGATACCGCTCACGGTTGCGACGCAGACGCCGCTCGTGACGCGCAGGATCTCTTTCTGCCAGACTCCGGGGCCCTTGCTCACAACTCTTCCGAGACCTCATAAGCAGCTCCCCGGGCAGCCTGTGCGTCGCCCGTAGTCTGGCTATAGATCGCCTCCGCCCTGGGAAACTTGATACCGTGCCGCCGCCACGAGGACGGCCAGAACGCCGCCAGCTCCGGCCGGCAGCTGTGAGGCGGGGCCGTGACGTGCAAGAGGAGCGCTGCCCGTGACAGGACCCGTCGGCGCCGATGATCCCGCGCTGGAGCAGGCCAGACTAGCCCAGCTGGCGCCGCGCGCCTACGCGGACGCATGGCTATGCCGGTACATGGCAAGTGCCGGTGCCCCACGTCCTGCTCCTCACGCTCGGGCGGCTGCTGTCCAGGGGGGTGACACCTCCTGTGATGCAGCAAGCTGCCGAGCGCGCGGGTGATGCCGAGGCGGGGGCAGTTCCGACGCGGGCCGGGACCAGCGGCGCGACGGCCGCGGACGGGTCGGTGCAGACCGCGGAGGCAAAGCAGGTCGCACGCCCGAGGCCCATCCCGCCGACGCTGGCGCGCGGGCAGCGAGACGCCGCCTTGTCCAAGGCCCGGCTGCTGAATAGCGAGCGCAAGGAGATCCGGGATCAGCTGCAGCACGGCAGCCTCGGCCTCGCTGAGGCCCTGGCCCAGGACGGGGAGGCGGCGCGCGGGATGCGGGTCGCGACCGTAGTGAGGGCACTCCCAGGCGTCGGCGCGGCGACGGCCCGGCGGCTGATGGCTGCGGCAGGCGTCGACCGCGGGCGCAGGGTTGGCGGGCTCACCGCGGGGCAGCGTGAGCGGCTGAGAGCCGCCGTGGCGGTCGTGGACGCAGAGCTGGCCGCTCGTCCTCGCCACCGCGTCACGATTCCGGCCAGGTGCCCGTCGCCCTGACGGCCAAATGACCGCGCTCAGGCGGTGCTGCCGCGGACGACGGTCTCGGCCTGGCCGAGCAGCTCCTGGGAGGCCAGCCAGCGGGCGCGGCTGCGGAAGGCCAGGGCACGGGAGGCGGGGCTCAGGCGAGACCTCAGGATCATCTCGCGCAGGCAGTCCCCGCACATGTGGAAGTTGTCGCGGTAGTTACTGGTCATGCGGCCGTCCGCACCGAAGACTGGGCCCTGGACGGGCCACGGCGTGATCGTCTCCGGCTGGGCCATCGCATTGCATGGGCCATCGCACAACAGCAGATCGTCGGACCCCGTGTAGGACAATGGCCGGCCCCTCTCCTTCAGGTCACTGAGTCTTCGCTCCCCCCTTCTGAGGCCAGGCGCGGACTCTGGCAGCTCGCAGCAGACGCCAGCAGATAGCGGCCCAGCGGGCCGCAGGGAGCAGGAGCCCGCACCGGGCCGGGGTGGCAGAATCGCCGCGCGACGGGGACACTTGAGCAAGCTCTGATCACCAGGCCGCACTGACCTGCGGCGTCTCTAGAAGTACCCGCGCTGACCTGCGTGGTTACCGTTGGCCAGCGTTGCGTGCCTTGGTGTACCTGTCAGGACGACCACCTCCAGGACGAGACCGGCCCCTACCACTTCGGTCCCGAGCACACCGTGACGCTCACCCTCCCCGACGGCGACCCGCGCGAGCCGACCGTTTCCCCCTCGCAGCTCAACGTTTACCTGGAGCAGGGAGCTGGCCGATGCCCTGAGCGACGCTATCCGTGAGGCGGCGGTCGCCGGCCGCCTGTAGGCCTCCCGCCACGGACAGAACGAGGACGATGCCCCGCCAGGTTGAGGACCGGGCGGGGCATCTCGTTAGGCGCGAGGCGTATCAAGCTGATTACGCAAACGCCCTGATGAGAGCCAAAGGCAAGGTCCCGTGCCTATCCTGGAGTTGTCGAGACATCCTGGAAGGTGCGGGACCTGTGCATGACGATAGCACGGAGCGGTCGTTTCCGAACGGCATGCTGTACCTGGTCGTGAGCGGTGCGCCTGCACCTGAAGGCGTTCCGGCGCTGGTGGGTCGCTGCCATGCCGCCGGGTGGCGCGTGACGGTGTTCTCCACCCCGGCCGGGATCAGGTTCATCGACCCGCGCGAGCTGGAACAGCTGACCGGCGAGCCAGTGCGGTCCGAATACCGGATGCCTGGCACCGGCAAGGCGGCACCGGCCGCTGACGCGGTGCTCGCCTGCCCGCTGACGTTCAACAGCGTCAACAAGTTCGCGCACGGCCACGCGGACAACTTCGCCATCGGACTGCTGTGCGAGATGGCCGGATACGGCGTGCCGGTCGTCGTGGTCCCCCACTGCAAGCCCCAGCTGGCCAGTCATCCGGCGTTCGCGGCGAGCCTGGAGACGCTCGGCGGCATGGGCGTCCGGGTCCTGTTCGACCCAGGCGCCCCGTATGAGCGGAGGCTGCCGCCCTGGAGCGAGGTCACCGGCGCCATCCCCGCCAGAGCGCGTACCGGGGAGGCGTGATGGACCTGGAGACAGCCGGGCAGCGGATCGCGCGGGCCAGGAGACGCCGGGGCCTATCCCAGCCGGTACTTGCCGGCCTGGTCGGCCGGTCTGAGTCCTGGCTATCCCAGGTAGAACGCGGCAGGCGCAGCGTCGACAGCCACGCCGTCCTGACCCGGCTCGCTGAAGTCCTCCGGATCGATATCGAGGAGATCATCACATCTGGCGCAGGCTCCGAGGACGGCCAGCGCGCGTTCCCGGCCGCGCCGCTGATCGAGCAGGCGATGATGCGCTACGGCACGCCAGGCGCCCACGCCGACCCCGGGCCGCAGCCGGGGCGCCAGATGAGGCACCTGAGCGCGATGGCCCGGTCGGCTTACCAGGGTTACCAGGCAACCCGCTACGAAGCTACCGGCCATCTCCTGCCCGGGCTGATCTGCGGGATAGAGACCGCAGGGCGGGCCGAAGGCGCTGCCCGGCCATCCGTGTGCCAGGTACGCGCCCTGGTCTACGACATCGCCGCAGCGCTGCTCAATCGCGTCGGCGAGCCGTCCCTTGCGTGGACTGCCGCTGACCGCGCCATGACCGCCGCCGAATACTCCGGCGAGCCTCTTCTCGCGGCCCTGGCCGCCTGGCGTTTGTCCTACATCATCACCAGCCGGAAACACCCGCGTGAGGCCCTGGACCTGGCGATGGCCGCCGCGGGGAGCCTTGAGCAGGCGATGGTGTCGCCGTCGCCCGAGCAGCTCAGCGTGTACGGCGCGCTTCACCTCGCTGCGGTCACCGCCGCGGCGGCAGGCTACAACCGGACCATGACCTTCTCTGAACTACCGGTGGTGCCGGTGACCTGCTGAGGCTTGGTTCTTCAGCTGTCGCGGGCGCGCTCGTCTGCGAACAGCGCCGTGGTGGGCTGGGCGAGGAGGTTGTCGGCGAGCCGACGGTAGCTGAACGCCGTGAAGCAGAGGTCATCGATCAGGTTGCAGGCGGCGAGGCCCGGATGCGGGTGGCCTCGGTGTCGCATGAACTTGGTGAGCTGGCCGCCGACCGGTGGACCGCTGCGGAGGAAGGCGTCGAGCTCGCCGAGCAGGTCAGCGAGATGGCTCAGGGAACTGGCGGGGAGGGCGAAGGTTTCCGGCTCTGCGGGTTCTTCCGGTTCTTCGGTTCTGGTCATCAGGGCCTCCGGGGCGAACGGCATTGTCCTGATGCGTGGAGCACGGCTGTGATCAGGAGCTGGACGTTGCGGTCGTCGAGACCGGTGAGAGTGTCGTGGAGATCGACGGGTATCCCGTCAGCCAGGCTCGCTGTGATCCTCAGCATGCGCTGCTCGCCGCGGGAGCAAGGCAGACTGGTTCCCAGGGCGGTGATCGCGGCCGGCCAGTCGATGGTGGCTGTCTCTGGCCCGCCGGCCAGGCCGTGCTGGATGTGGACGAACTGGCTGGTGAAGTCGGCTCGGTGCAGCCAGGACTGGGAGATGAGAAGCTCGGCTGCGGCTTCCAGGCAGTACAGGCCCTGGGCGTGGGCGCGCAGTGCGGTGGCCAGCTTGGCGGGTGGGTTCATGCCGGGTCCTTGGCGGGGGTGGCGGTGCGGCCGGCGATGTCGCGGAAGGCGGGCATGCCCAGGCCGACGGCGGCGGTGCGGCGGGCGGCGAGCAGGTCGGCCTGGGCGAGTTTGGCGTTCGCGGCGGCCAGGCTGACCTTGAGTCCTTCGGCCTCGCCGAGCCAGCCCTCGCGCCGGGCTTCGTCGATGCGGACGATCAGGTTCTCGCGGATGTCCACCAGCCTTGCCCGCTGATCTGGGGAAACCCGCAGAAGGGGACATCTGAGCAGCTATGTTCATGAATGCAGCTGGTCCCGTAGGCTCGTCCGCAGTCGCCGAGGGCGACCCGGCGGCGTTCGAAGTGGCCGAGGAACTCCTCCCATTCGGCGTCGGTGGGGGTGCGGTATTCCTGGCTGGGGCGCAGCGCCCGGCGGCGGGCGATGAATGCCCGGTGGCCGTTGATGATCTCCTCGGGGTAGACGGCCTTGTATCCCATGGTGGTGTTGATGTTGCGGTGCCCGGCGACGAGCTGGGCGATGTGCGGCGGCATGCCGTGCATGATCGCGTCGGTGATCAGCAGCCTACGGAAATCGTGGGGGGCGAACCGCAGCGGCTGGCCGCTGGCGTCGGTGAGCCCGCTGCGGTCTAGGGCGATGTCGAGGAGCTGGCGGATCGCCTGGGCGGTGATGGGCCGGTTCTCGGCGCGCAGCCGCCGCTGGAACAGCAGCGGCATGGGCGGGTTCCACACTTTCTCGTTGTCGTCGTAGGACACCACGAGGGGGACCGCGCCGCTGCTGCCGCGGATCCGGGTGATGATGGCCGACAGCACGTCGGCGAGTTCGGGGCTGATGACCAGGAGCCGTTCGGCGTCGGTCTTGGACGGCGCGATCTGCAGCAGCGGGATGAGCTCGCCGGTGGCGGGCAGCCGGTACTGGATGAGGCTGTGATGGGACAGCTCGGTCAGCTCCTCGATCCTGATGCCGCTATGGCGAAGGACTTCAATGGCCGCCCATGCCCAGAACCCGTGGTGCTCTTCGAGGGTCAGGTCGCGGCGCTTGCCGGTGGCGGGGTCCTCGGCCCAGATCCGGGCGCTGGCCTTGGGAGACAGTACGGCCCGGCGCAGTTCCTGCCCGCCGACCGTGAACAGCTCACCGGGCAGGGCGGCCCGGCAGGCCGCCAGCCGGGCTGCCGAGGCTTCGCGTTCAGCGGCGGCGGATCTGAGCAGCACAGGCAGGACCGGCAGCCGTTCGCGGGTTCGCTGGTCCATCCGGGCCTTGCGGCGGGATACCTCCTTGGCATGCGGGATTTCTTCCGCGCGGACCGGGCATGGCGCGGCCCACTGCGCCCACCGGGCCGGGTCGTCGGCCGCCCACTGGGCGATGTCCAGGTAGAACGCGCGCACCGTGAACAAGGCCCCGGCCGAGGACGCCCGCGGTACCGTCGGCCCGGAACCGTCTGCTCCGGCCGGTGCCCGTCCCGGTTTGCGGGTGATCCGCTGCTTCCAGCCCGCCGCCACCGCCGGGGGCAGGCGCAGCGAGCTGATCCCGGGATGGTGGCGTTCAAGGTCACGCCAGAACAGGCTGCCCAGTGTGTGCGCCATGGCCCGCAGGGTCGCGTAGTCCACCGCGAGCTGGTGCTCCTGGAGGTAGTCCACGAGCAGGTCACGGACCGGCCCGCATCCGATGCCATACTGGCCGATCAGCTCGGCGGGACTGAGCTGGCCCCTTGTGGCGAACATCCGCACGCTGGCCGGCGCCTGCGGCGGGAACCCGCCGGCCGCGCGGAGCAGCTGGTAGAAGTACATTCCCTTGCCCCGCGGGCCGCCTATCACGCTCACCGCGCTGGCGAGCTCCAGGCAGTCTCCGGCGGTGATGTCGCCGGCAGCGCCTCCTTTGGCGGCCATGATGGCGGCGATCCGGCGTAGCGACAGGTCACGGATGAGCTCGCTGATCTCCTCGGCTTCGCAGATCTTCCGCAGCCGGGTAAAACCAGCCGGGTCACGGGTCCGGGCTATCTCGGCGGTCAGCAGCCGTAGCCCGGAGCTTTCCAGCAGCCAGCCCGCCTCCGGCCGGATCACGTCACCGCAGATCAGCAGCAGCACCCCGCCGGCTGGCCCGTGTCCGCGGTGAGGAAAGCCCGGCACCAGGTCCCGCCACCGGGCGGTTCCCTCCGCCCCCGCCGCCGTCCAGCGCTCCTGCCAGGTAGCGCCGGGCTGGCTGCCCAGCCAGTCCAGCACCCGTTTCAGGCTCGCGGCGCGCTGCCGCTGCGCCCCGTAGCTGTCCAGCGGGAACGGGTCCGCCAGCAGCAATCCGGATACCTGCTCCCGGTCCAGGCCGGTCGCCGGCCAGGCGCCCGGGCGGGGACGCGGCGGGAACTGCCGCATCACCTGCGATGCCTCCGGCGCGGCCGCGCCGTCGCAGACGCGCGTCAAGATCAGCGACGGCGCCGGCACGGACGGAGCGCCGCTCACGGCGTTTCCCCGAACAAGATCTTCAGCGTCTCCGGCCGGTAGCCGCCATCCCGGCCCGGGGTATCCGGAGGCGCCGGCCGCGACCGGCGCGCGTGGAACGCGGCCACGCTCGCGATCACGTCGTCGGGCACCGGGTTCAGGTACAGCTGCGTCGTGCTCAGCCGGGCATGACCCAGGACCCACTGGATATCGGCCAGCGGCACCGCCCCATCCCGGGACATCCGGTAAGCGGCCGTGTGCCGCAAGTCATGCAACGTCCAGCCAGCCCCCAGCTCCGCGCCCGCCCGGGTGAACATCCGCAGCGCCGCGTGGTAGGTAAGCTGCCGGAACGGCCGGCGCAGCGTCCACCACAACGGCTGATCAGCCCCGCCGGGGACCAGGCCGTGCATCTGCGCCTGATACAGCCGCAGCCACACGAACGCGTCCGGCGACGCCGGCAGCGGCTGCATCACCCGCGTCCCCTTCCGGACGACCGTGATCAGCTGCTGCCCGGCATCAGCGTCACCGGCAGTGGCGCCCAGCAGCTCCGAGGCCCGCGCACCGGTCGAAACCCAGAACGCGACCAGCGCCCGGTCCCGGTGCGAGGAAAGCCGCGCGAACAACTCGCTGAACTGCGCATCGGGGATGCTGCGCGGGGCACGCTGCACGACCCGCGGCCGGAACAGCCCTGACCGGCGCCGCGGATACGGCGCCATCGGGTTGTGATGCGCGCCGGCCCGCCCGGCGCGGACGCGGTCCAGCGGGAACGGGTTCACCATCGGCCCGGACCCGGACTCAAGGTGAAACTCGTAGAAATGACGCAGCACCGTCTCGCAATGCGCCACCGTGGCCACCGCGTACGTCCGGTCAGGCCCCGGCTCCCCGGTCACCGCATCCGGTGATCCAGCCTGCGGCCCGCCCGCGACCGTAGCCGCAGCCGCCTCGCCGTCCCCGCCGACGCGCCGGGCCCGCCAGTGCAGGCCAGCCGGTTTTCCCGCGATCCGCAGCCAGCGGCAGAACTGGCCGGCTTCGGCCCGGGTCACCTGGTCCCACGCCAGCCCCGCCGCCCAGCAGAACCGGAACCATCGCAGCAGGTCCATGCCATACGAGCGGAGTGTCGCCTCCGACCGGCCGCACGCCTGCAGATCCTTCAGGTAAGCGGCAACCGGGCCGACGACCGCGCCCGCCGCATCGACCAGCTGAAACGGCTCCCACGGATCACTTGTCTCCCGTAGGGCACCCACCGACGGGACAGCCAGACCCGCCACATCAGCATCCCGCTCATCCCCAGCCATGAGCAGCGACCGTAAACCACACCAAACCGGCATGCCCGCTGAACTGGGAAGACACTTCCGGTAGTTCAGTTAACAGGCCGCAGTTCTGCTTGAGAAGGCGCGCAGCATCGCTGACCGTACAGGGGAAGCGAACCACCTGGGAACCGCGTTCGGGCCCGTCAACGTCTCAATTCACGCGATCGCGGCGCATCTCCAGCTCGGCGATGCCAGAGCAGCAGCCGAGACAGGCGAAGCGGTCGACATCACCGCGATCTCCGGCACCCTAGTGGGCAGGCGCACGCAGGTGAGCCTCGACCTCGCCCGTGCCTACGCCATGCGGCGGCAGGACGCCGCAGCGGTGAACCTTTTGCTCGCGGCTGAACGGCTATCCTCTGAGCTTGTCCGCTACGACAGACGGACGCGGGAGGTACTCGCCGAGTTGCTGCGCCGCGAGCACCGGCCGTCGACGCCGGAACTCCGCCCGCTCGCACGCCGGGCAGGAGTTATCTAACCCGCACTTTTGTACGGATTAGCGACCCGCAGCCGAGTACCAGGTTTTTACCTTCACGCCTTTGCGGGGTCGCGTGCCTCACGTTGCCTAGCGTCAGTCGCGGCCACAGCTTCCGGACGGGAGAGGCAGGAGACGCGAGAAATGAGACGGGCAGCGACTCACAAGGCTGCCGGGGGGCAGCGGGAACGGGAATCAGACGCCGCCGTGAAGGGCGGGATCGTCCGCGACTTCCCCGGCTGGCAGCCGTGGAAGTCTTCGGCCGGGCGGTGGTGGGCCGTGCGGCAAGGACCAGCCTGGGCGCCACCTGGCGCACCCGTCGAGTGGGCTCGGACTGTCCACGGCGACGACGAGGACCAGCTGCGGCACGCACTGGCCGCGCAGGAGATGCTCGGCAGTGCGGGCCGGTGACGTCGCGCTGCCCGGTCAGGGCAGCGTCAGGAGCGCCGGGGATCGCGTCAGGCGGGCGGGGCGGGACCGGGGGCTGACCCTGGAAGTCGCCGCAGGGCGCGTCGGCAAGTCCAAGGGCTGGCTGTCGATGACCGAGCACGGGCACCTGCAACTCGACCGGCTCAGCGGCATCATCGCGCTGGCCGGCGTGCTCGGGGTGCCGGTGCCGGTCCTGATCGGCGTCCCGTGCCCCGGGTGCCCGCGCAGCGCAGGGGGTGGCGGCGGTGGCCGGTGACATCCTCAGCGCCCGGCAGCGGCGGGGGCTCGAAGCGCTTGACC
>JBEKGC010000287.1:0-13882 GCA_050013055.1 Streptosporangiaceae bacterium | reverse complement strand
ACCAACGTGACCGCGGGCGCCTACGCCGACGTGCCGCTGTTCCTGTTCCACCTGCTCGAGTTTATGGACGTGGACTACACGATCGACGCCGAGGAGATCAACGAGCGCTGGCTCGCGCTGGCGGCCGTGGACGTCTGGTCGCAGCTGATCATGAAGGAGCCCGGCGAGGAGGTCGAGCGCATCCTGGCCGCCCCGCGCACCGGCGCCTGGCGCCTGGCCGACAGCGGCGAGCTCAGCTTCCAGCAGGTCAGCAACGACTGGCACGACATCACGACCGAGGATGAGGCCTTCTTCATGCGGGTCTACGGCCCGGGCGACTTCAAGTTCCACGGCGCCGACCTCGGCATCTTGGTGACCAAGGGCCGGATGCAGACCGCCGCGGGCCTCACCGACCGCTGCCGCCGGTACATCAACGGCATCCGCGGCCACTACCAGTCCGAGTCCCTCCCGCAGGCCCCGCCCGTCATGCCCATCGCCTACGTCAAGTAGCGCCCGCGCGGAACTTACCCAGGAGGTGGTGGCGGTGCCGGACGAGGTGAAGCCGCTGGCGTACAACAGCCTGTGGCAGCTCAGGAACGACGGCTGGTCAAGCCTGGAGGAAACCGCCGCTCAGCTCGTACTGGCCGGCACCCAGCAGCGTCCCGCCGACGGGCTCACACAGACGGCCGCCGACCTGCTGAACATGCTCGGACCCATCGAACGATTCTGGGCTTTTCCCGGCACGCAGACCTTCCAGCGGCTGCGGCGGCTGTTCGCGTCCGGCCGCTACGACCGGTTCGCCGCGCTGGCCAGCCAGGCCAACCGGGCGCTGGCCACCGAGTCCTACCGGAGCAGCGGCGGCGGCGACCTGATCGCCGACGACGACCGCCGCGAAGGTGGCGACGTGCACCGGGCCGAACAGCTGCGGACCGACCGGCCCTACTTCGAGGTCCTGGTCGTGGAGGACCTGAGCGAGGCGCAGGAACGCGCGCTGCGGGAGGAGCTGCGCCGCTGGCGCCGCCCGGACGACCCGTTCCTCTACGAGGTCGTCGTGGTGCCGAGCATGGACGACGCGGTCATGGCCGCGCGGCTCAACTTCAGGCTCCAGGCGTGCGTGGTGCGCCGCCGGTTCACCCACCGGACCAGGCACGAGTTCTCCTCCCTGGCGCAGTTCGTGGTCAATTCTGGTCCCGATGACCTGATGGACCGCTCGCCCGATGACCGCGCCCAGGAGCTGGCCAGGTCGCTGGCCAAGATCCGGCCGGAGCTCGACCTGTACCTGATGACCGAGATCTCGGTGGAGGACCTGGCGGGCCGGCTCAGCCATCATTTCCGCCGTATCTTCCACACCAGGGAAGGGTCGCTTGAGCTGCACCTGTCCATCTTGGACGGGGTCGGGGCCCGGTACCGCTCGCCCTTTTTCAGCGCGCTGAAAAGCTACAGCCACCGGCCCACCGGGGTGTTCCACGCGCTGCCGATCTCGCACGGCAAGTCGATCGTCAACTCGCACTGGATCAAGGACATGCTCGACTTCTACGGCCTGAACATCTTCCTGGCCGAGACCTCGGCGACCTGCGGCGGGCTGGACTCGCTGCTCGAACCCACCGGGCCGCTGCGCGAGGCCCAGCAGCTTGCGGCCAGGACGTTCGGATCGCGGCAGACCTACTTTGTCACCAACGGGACCTCCACCGCCAACAAGATCGTGGTGCAGGCCCTGGTCCAGCCGGGCGACATCGTCCTGGTGGACAGGAACTGCCATCAGTCGCATCACTACGGGCTGATGCTGGCCGGGGCGATGGTGACCTACCTGGAGGCTTACCGCCTCAACGAGTACTCGATGTACGGCGCGGTGCCGCTGCGGGAGATCAAGCGCCAGCTGCTGACGCTGCGCCAGGCCGGCAAGCTGGACCGGGTCAAGATGCTGCTGCTGACCAACTGCACGTTCGACGGGGTCGTCTACGACGTCCAGCGGGTGATGCAGGAGTGCCTGGCGATCAAGCCCGACCTGATCTTCTTGTGGGACGAGGCCTGGTTCGCGTTCGCCAGGTTCCACCCGGTCTACCGGCCGCGGACCGCCATGCGGGCCGCCCGCACCCTGGCCGAACGGCTCCGCCTGCCGGAGTACCTGGCCGAGTACGACGCGTTCGCCGACGAGGTCGGCCCGATCGATGCCGCGGCCGCCGAGGATCTGCTCGACCGGCGGCTGCTCCCCGATCCGGCCCGGGCCCGGGTCCGGGTCTACGCCACCCAGTCCACCCACAAGACGCTGACCTCGCTGCGGCAGGGGTCCATGATCCACGTTTTCGACCAGGACTTCAGCCAGCTGGTGGAGGAGACCTTCCACGAGGCCTACATGACGCACACCTCCACCTCGCCGAACTACCAGATCCTGGCGTCTTTGGACCTGGGCAGGCGGCAGGCCGCGCTTGAGGGCTTCGAGCTGGTCCAGAAGCAGATCGAGAACGCGATGCGGCTCCGCGACGCGGTCGACCATCACCCGCTGCTGAGTAAGTACATGCGCTGCCTGACCACCGCCGACCTGATCCCGGCGCAGTACAGGTCCTCCGGCATCGACCAGCCGCTGCGCTCCGGCCTGCCGAACATGATCAAGGCCTGGGAGAACGACGAGTTCGTCCTCGACCCGTCCCGGATCACCATCTACATCGGCGCCACCGGCATCGACGGCGACGCGTTCAAGCGCAGTCAGCTGATGGACCGCTACGGCGTGCAGATCAACAAGACGTCGCGGAACACCGTGCTTTTCATGACGACCATCGGCACCACCCGCAGCTCGGTCGCCTACCTGATCGAGGTCCTGGTGACCATCGGCAGGGAGCTGGACGCCCGGGTGGCGGACATGAGCCCGGCCGAACGCGCCGCGCACGAGCGCGCGGTGCTCAGGCTGACCGCGCCGTCGGCCCCGCTGCCCGACTTCAGCGGCTTTCACCCCAGCTTCACCGACGGCCGGGGCGCCGGCCAAGCGACCCCGGAGGGAGACGTCCGGCGGGCCTTCTACCTGGCCTACAACGGCAGCTACTGCGAGTACCTCACGCCCGCGGAGGTGGAGCAGCGGCTGGAGAACGGGGAGCAGGTCGTGTCCACCACGTACGTCACCCCCTACCCGCCCGGCTTTCCCGTGCTCGTGCCCGGGCAGGTGTTCAGCCGGGAGATCCTGGCCTTCATGCGGAGCCTGGACACCCCCGAGGTGCACGGCTACCGACCCGGACTCGGCTACCGCGTCTACGTCGACAAGGCCCTGGAGATCACCGCGCCGCCTGCACCCCCGGCTGGCTCATGACAGCCCGTGCCCGCGGCACCAATCCCCGGCGCTGCCGCCCGCCAGGCCGGCGTCCCAGTGCTGGTCCGCGGTGATCGCCGCAAGCACGCTTGGGTACATCGTGAACGCGCGGCTGAGCCCGGTCATCTCGAAAAGCTGAGGTATCGCGCCGCCGCTGGTCACGATCGTGAGTGATCCCTGCACCAAGCGCAGCCGCTTGAGACCGCCGACCAGGACGCCCAGGCCGCTGGAATCGAGGAAATCGACGCCGCTCAGGTCGGCCACGACGTACCTGGCGCCGCTCTCGACGAGCTTGACCATCTGCTCGCGCAGCTCAGGTGCGCCGTAGACGTCGACCTCGCCCGCTACCCGCAGCACGGCGCAGTCGCCCGCGGTGATCACCTCTAGCTGGAACGGCGGCACGTCAGCCTCCATAGTTGTCCTCGCCGATATGGGGGCGGTCTACGTCACGAACGGCGTGGCGTAACCCGCTGGAAACATCCGGCGTAGATCATGAATCATGGAAACACGCCGGCTGCTGATCGGATGCGACTTTACCTATGTCGCAGCCATCAGCACCCCGGTGATTTTCCAAGTTCAGCCGATCGAAACCCCCGCCATAGCCGTCACCGGTGGGCAGTGGGCGGCCGAGCCGCCGATGTCGATCCGCGGCTACACCGACCTGTACGGCAACCCTTGTGTCCGCGCGGTGCTGCCGGCCGGCCGGTCGAGCTTCCGCTACCAGGCGCAGGCCGTGGTCCCCGACGCCACCGAGGACGCCGACCCGGACGCCAAGGAGTGCCCGCCCGACGACCTGCCCGACGAGACGCTGATCTATACCCTGCCGAGCCGGTACTGCCTGCCCGATGTGCTCGGCGACGAAGCCTGGTCCCGGTTCGGCGGGCTGGAACCGGGGTACCGCCGGGTGCAGGCCATCTGCGACTACGTCCACAATCACCTGACCTTCAGTTACGGCAGCACGACGGCCCTGTCGAGCGCCGCGGACGTCAACCGGACCCGGATCGGGGTCTGCCGTGACTTCACGCACCTGGCCGTGTCGTTCTGCCGGGCGCTGAACATCCCGGCTCGCTACGTCTTCGGCTACCTGCCCGACCTCGACGTCCCACCGGATCCGGCGCCGATGGACTTCGCGGCCTGGATGGAAGTGTGGCTGGGAGACCGGTGGTGGACTTTCGATCCGCGCAACAACATCAGGCGCAAAGGACGTATCGTGATCGGCCGGGGGCGTGACGCCTCGGATGTGGCCATGGCCACGACGTTCGGCGGCCCCCAGCTCGAGTCCATGGTGGTCCAGGCGGAGGAGGCAGCGCGATGATGCTCGATCCCTCGGTGCTGCACGCGCCGCTGCTCGATCACCGCGGCCTGGACCTGGGTGCCGTCCGCACCGTCAACTACATCGTGCAGCAGAGCTTTCGGTACACCTACGACACGCCGGTGGAGTCACTGCGCCAGCGGCTGGTCATCGTGCCGCCCGCCCGGCATGGCAACCAGTACCGGCGGGCGCATCGGCTTGAGGTGAACGGCGCTCCGGTCCGGCGCCGGGTCAGCCGCGACGCCCACGGCAACGTCATCGCCTGGCTGCACGCCGACCGGGTGACGCACGAGATCGAGTTCCGGCTCACCGCCGTGATCGAGCGGGTCCGTGACGACGGGCCCACCCTGCTGCCCGCGCAGACCCTGCAGCACCCGCGCCTGCTGCGGCCCACCCGGCTGACCGCGGCCGACGAGCGGCTGCGCGACCTGGCCGCGGACATCGCGGCGCGGGCCACCGGGCCGCGAGAGACCGCCCAGCGGGTCTGCGACGTCGTCGCCCAGGCGATCACGTACGGCTATGGTGTCACCTCGGTGACCACCACGGCGCCGCAAGCCCTGGCCGCCGGCCGCGGTGTCTGCCAGGATTTCGCCCACGTGATGCTGGCGCTGTGCCACCTGCTCAAGCTGCCCGCCAGGTACGTGTCGGGACATCTGCTCGGCCAGGGCGGCACCCACGCCTGGGTCGAGGTGATCGTGCCGCACGGCCACCAGGCCGAGGCCGTCGCCTTCGACCCGTGCAACGGCCGCCGCACCGACAGCGGCTACGTCACCGTCGCGACCGGCCGTGACTACTCCGACGTCGCCCCGACCTCAGGTTCCTACGTCGGCACATCCGGCGGCCGCCTCACCGCCGACCGCCGCGTCGGCATTCTCGCCGCCGCCTGATCCGCTCGACGCCCCCGACCGCACCCCCGATGCCCTGGCCGCGGCGAAGCTTACTGCCGGACAGGCCGCCGGACACGGGTCCCTCGCGCTCGTGCCGCTGGCGCGGTGGCTGCTGGGTGGTGACGGGTCCCTCGCGGTCGTGCCGGTGGCGGGGTGGCTGCTGGGGGTGGTGATGCGAGGTGTATGCCGTGCCCGGTCCGGCCGGGCATCCTCCTGGCCGGGCCGTCCGGTTCCCGTGGAAGATCGGGCCTTCACGGAGAGTTTAGGCAATCATAGGGCACCAAACCTTCCAGGTAAGCCAAATATTCCACGATCTTTTTCGATAGTTGTGACGGGTGGGTTTCCGGGTTGCGGGGAGCGGCGGCCGGGCCGCGGCGGGTAGCGTAGGTCGCGTTGCCGATACCGGAGGTGGCGCGATGTCCGAGCAAGAAGACTTCCCCGAGCGGTTTCGCCGGGACCGCCGCGAGCACGGCGGCGCGTCCCCGCACCTGGACGACGACCAGCTGGCCAGGCTCACCGAGGAGGAGCGGGTCGCGGCCGGCCTGGACGCCTACGACCCCGACGAGGTACCGCCCGCCACGGACGCCCCGCCACCAGAGGACGTCACCCAGACCGAGGCCTGGCAAGAAGAGCGGGCCGAGGTCCGCCGCCAGGAGGACGTAGGCGAGTTGCGCCCGGTGGACGAGCGACACCCGTTCCCGCCCACCCGCTACGAGTAACCGCAGTTCCCGGCCGGGCTGGCTCTCCGGACCGGGCAGACCAGTTATCGTGGATATTTAGCTTCTTATTTCGACGGTAACGATCCACAATCGTGCCGGAAGGGGACAGCGGCTGGCTTTGCGGTGGCCTGAACTCCTACCGTAGGACCATGGCCAGCATCAAGTACGAACACCGCGACCTCGACGTCGCCTGTACCCTCGGCGCGACGCAACGCGACGGCCGGCAGGCGCAGTGGCACCTCCTCCGCGAGCAGAGCGGCCTGGGCACGGAGCCGATCCCGGATGGTATCCGCATCTGGCTGCGCCCGCAGGCTCGCGCCCTGGCCGAGAGCCTGGCCCGCCAGGAGGCGGACTGCTGCGGCTTCCTTGACCTGGAGCTGGCGTCCGACGGCGGCCGCCTTCGCCTCGACATCACATCACCGGCCGCCGAAGCCGCCCCGGTGATTGCCTGGCTGGCCGGCATGCCGTAACCACCCCGGGCGAGCCGTTCTTAGGCCGCGGCCCGGCTGACGGCCACGCAGCGGCCGGAGTCACCGAACGCGGCGCTGATCCCGTGCCCCGCCTCGAGCGGGTAAGCGCTGGTCAGGCCGCCGGTGATGACCAGGTCGCCCGGCTCGAGAGCCCGGCCGCGGGCCGCGAGCTGCTCGGCCAGCCAGGCCAGTCCCGCGGCCGGATGCCCGCCCGCGGCCGCCCCCGTCGCGCGCTCCACTACCTGTCCGTCCACCGACATCGCGACCGGGAGCGACGCCAGGTCGTCGAGCGGCAGCGGCGGCCCCACCGCTACCCAGGCCGCGGACGAACCGTCCGCGGTGTTGTCCTCGAGGGCGAAACGGTACCCGGACCAGACCGAGTCCACGATCTCCAGGCACGCCAGCGCGGCGTCGCACGCGGCCAGCGCGCTATCGATGGAGCAAGGCGCGGTCAGCCGGCGCCCGAGCCGCAGCCCGATCTCCGGCTCGACCCGCGGCTGCAGCGCGCCGCCGGGCAGCACGGCGGGGGAGCCAAGCAGCATGACGTCGGTCAGCGGACCGAAGTTGGGCGCGTCGATACCCATCTGCGCCCGCATGACCGCCGAGGTGTACCCCAGCTTCCATCCGGCCAGCCGTTCCCCTGCGGCCAGCCGCGACGCCGTCACCTGGGCCTGAATGCGGTACGCGTCCTCGAGCGAGAACCCGGGCTCACCGGAAAGCAGCATGTCCAGGGTCCGGCCCTGCTGCCGGGCCTGGCGCAGTACGCGCGCCACCGCCGCCGGGTCGAGCGCCCCGCGGTCATCCGCGCACGACCGCCAGCTCACGCCGCAGGCCCGCCAGCCCCGCCGGCCCCACCCGGCCCGCCGGCCCCACCCGCCCCACCTGGGCGGGCGTGCGCGCGCAGGATCTCCGACCAGCTCCGGGCGGGCGCGGCGGCCGGAAGCGATACGTGCGGCCGGCCGCCGACCAGCACCACCGGGTACCGCCGCAGCTCATACCCGACCGCGGTCCGGCACCGGCCGGTGGCCAGCTCGTAGCTGTACCAGTGCCAGGGGCAGGTGACGAAGCCGTCGCGGACAAGCCCCTCGGCCAGCGGCCCGCCGTGGTGCGGGCACCCGCCGTCGGTGACGTGCAGCTCGCCGTCGACCATGAACACCGCATAAGAACGACCGTCGTGCTCGAACGACCACTGCGTCCGCCCCCCAGGCGGCTCAAGCGGCACCAACGCGGCATCAAGGCTCACGGCTCACGTGCACCCGAGTTCGACGCTGCCGAGCCGGTCCGCGGTGGCGGTCACCACGTCGCCGGCCCGCACCGGAACGGCCGCGGTCAGGCCGCCCGACAGCACGATGTCGCCCGCCCGCAGGCCCTCGTTCTCGGCGGCCAGCGAGCGCACCAGCCAGGCCACCGCCGCAGCCGGATGGCCGAGCGCCGCCGCGCCCGCGGCGGTCGCCACCACCTCGCCGTTGTGCTCGAGCACCACGCCGATCAGCCGCAGGTCCAGGCCGGCCGCGGGCACGGCCGAGCCGACCAGGTAGCGGCCCGCCGAGGTGTTGTCCGCCACCACGTCCGGCATGGTGAACTTGTAGTCGGTGTACCTGGAGTCGAGCACCTCGATGCCGACCGCCACCGACGCGGTGGCCGCCAGCACCGCCGAGGAGGTGACCGCGGGCCCGGACAGGTCCGCGCCCATGATGAAGACGATCTCCGGCTCGCACCGGGGCTGGATGTGCTCGGCCACCACCAGCGGCTCGCCGAGGTCGAGCGCGTCCGCGGCGGCCAGGTGGCCGCGCACCGGGTCGTGCACCCCGACTTGGGCCTGCTTGGCCCGGGAGGTCACGCCCAGCTTCCAGCCCGCCAGCGGCCCGGCCTCGAGCCGCAGCAGTCGCCGGACAGCGAGCTGATCGGGGTGCGATCGGCGCGGGCCTTGGTCAGCCGGGCCGCGATCTCGTCAGCAGAGGTCATCACAGTAGGTCCCTTACTCGCACACGCGGACGGTAACAGGTCCGAGGCGGTCGAAATCGGCCCGGAACACGTCGCCGGCCCGCATCGGCACGGCGGCGTGCAACGCCCCGGTCATGATCAGGTGCCCGGCCTCCAGTTTGGCCCCCATCTCGCCCAGGGTGTTGGCCAGCCAGGCCACCACCCGGACCGGGTCGCCGAGCGCGGCCGCGCCCGCGCCGGTGTCGATCAGCTCGCCCCGCCGGGTGAGCACCATCCCGATCAGCCGAGGATCCAATCCGTCCAGCGGCACCAGCCGGCTCGATACCGCGACCGCGCCGTTGGACGCCAGGTCGGCGACGGTGTCGGCCAGCTTGATCCGCCAGTCGGCGAACCGGGAGTCGACGATCTCCACCGCGGCGGTCATCCCGGCGATCGCGGCCCGCGCGTCCAGCACGCTCACGCCCGGCCCGGCCAGCGGCGCCCCGAGCACGAACGCGATCTCGGCCTCGATCTTCGGCTGGATAAAACTAGACACGGGCACCGCGTCGCCGTCGGCGTAGACGGTCGAGGCCAGCACCGGCCCGTAGTCGGGCTGGTCGACGCCGATCATCTGCTGCATCGGCTTGGAGGTCAGCCCGACCTTGTAGCCGACGATGCGGTCGCCGTCGGCCAGCAGCAGCTTCACCAGATCCTGCTGCACGGCATAGCCGTCGGCCATGCCGAGGTCGGGATCGGCGTCGGTGAACGGCTCGATCGGCTGCCGGGTGCGGCGGGCCTCGTACAGCGCCCTGGCCTTGCCGGGCACATCGGTCAGCGGCATCTCAGCCTTCCTTCTGCAGAAGCTCCGGGGACCAGCCCAGGCGACGGGACGCCGCCTCGGCCGCTTCCATGATCGTTGGTGCCAGCCGTCGCAACGCCATGACCGTGCACCGGGCCAGCGGGACGCCGATGCTGATCGCGGCGATCACTTCGCCGTTGATATCACGGACCGGGGCCGCGATGGAGGCCAGGCCGATCTCGCGCTCGTTGACCGCCTCGGCCCAGCCGCGGCGGCGGACCCGGTCAAGCTCGGCCGCCAGCCGCTCCGGATCGGTGATCGTGTGCGGGGTCAGCGCGGTCAGCGGGGCCGCGCGCAGCACCGCGTGCCGCCGGGCTTCTGGCAGGTAGGCGAGCAGCACCTTGCCCGAGCTTGTGCAGTGCACGGGCACCCGTCGGCCGGTTTCCGTGAACAGCCGCAGCGAGTGCGCGCTCTCCAGCCGGTCCACGTACACCACCTCGTGCCCGTCGAGGACGCCGACCTGGGACGACTCCCCGGTCTGGGCGCGCAGCTCGCCGAGCACCTGGCCGACCGCCGCGTGCAGGTCCAGGTGCACCCGCACCGCCTCGCCCAGCTCGAACATCACGATGCCGAGCCGGTAGCCGCCGGTGCGCGGGTCCTGCTCGACCAGCCCCTCGGCCACCAGCGTGGTGAGCATCCGGTGCACGGTGCTCTTGCCCAGGCCCAGCCGACGGGCCAGCTCGGAGACCCCGAGGTCGGCCTCGCGGGACCGGAACACCTTGAGCAGCCGGGCCGCGTTCCTGACCGTGGACAGCCCGCCTTCCGGAGCCGTCACGGGGCCACCCCGGAGGGAGGCTGCCACTGCGTCCGGCCGCCGACCGCGGCCAGCAGCTCGCGCCGCACCTCGTCAGGGTCCGGCCGCGGCTGCGCCGCCAGCGCGCCGAGCGCCGCGTTGCGCGGCGCGAGCGTCGCGGCCAGCAGGGCGTGCGCCCGGACCAGCCCGGCCGCCGCCGCCCCGGCCATCTCGTCGACCAGGTCCTCCCGCCCGCGCATCCGGCTGCGGATCGTCTCGAAGTCGCGGGCCGCCGCCGAATGTCCCCCCGCCAGCCCGGTGCCGACGTGCGCCGCCTGGTGCCCGGACAGCCCCGCCCCGGGCGAGGCCACGAAATGGTAGACCACGGTGCCGAGGCCAAGCGCGTGCCGCACCTCGGCAAAGGCCGGGCCGCCCGACTCGTCGATCAGCCCAAGCTCGGGCAGCACCACGGGATCGAAGAACCGCAGCGTCCAGGAAAGCCCCTCGACCGATCCGGTCAGCTCCACCTCGGGTTCGCGCACCGGGCCGAGCGAATCCCTGGTGGCCAGCACGTGCAGGTGGCGCGCGCCCACCGCGGCCACCGTCAGCGGCCCGGGAGCCAGCAGCGGCAGCTGGCCGCGGACGGCGGCCGGGAACGTCATGGCCTGCGCGATGTAGGCGCGGTGGATCTCCTGGACGTAATGCGCCACCGCCGCGCGCATCTGTTCCGGGCGCGGCTGGTCCGGACGCATCTGGTCGGGCGCCGGCATCGAACCCCCTCCGCCCAGATCTGAGCGTTCCTCTATACGGAACGCTAGGGCTTTATCTGGAACACTAGGCGAGGTATGTTCGAGCCGTCAAGCTTCACCTGCCCTTGGAGGCAACCGTGGGAATCCTGCGCCTGGCCCACGTCGACGTCCGCACCCCTGACCTTGAGCTGTCCACCGCGTACTACACCGAGGTGCTCGGCCTTCAGCTGGCGGAAAAAAGCGACGACACCGTGTACCTGAAGTGCTGGGACGAGGAGGACCACCACTCCATCCGGCTCCGCTACGACCCGCGCACCGGGCTCGACCTGTTCAGCTTCCGGGTCGAGCGCGAGGACGACCTAGCCGAGCTTGAGAACAAAGTCCAGAAGTACGGCTGCCAGGTGCAGCGGGTCAGCCGGGGCGAGGCGGTGGGCCAGGGCGAGTCGCTCCGCTTCGCGATCCCCTCCGGGCAGACCATGGAGCTGGTCTACGACCTGGAAAAGACCGGCAACATCTTGGGCAAGCTGAACCCGAGCCCGGTACCGCCGCCGGACCTGCCCGGGATCGCGCCGCCCCGGCTTGACCACATGCTGATCAACGCCGAGGAAGTCGGCGAGGCCGGGGCGTTCTTCCAGAAGGTTCTCGGCTTCCGGATGACCGAACAAGTGCTCGACGCCAACGGCCACCAGCTCGGCGTCTGGCTGGAACGCAGCCACTCCCCGCACGACATCGCCATCGTCAACGGGCCGAACGGGGCGCTGCACCACTTCGCGTTCTGGCTCGACGACTGGGACCAGGTCCGCAAGGCGGCCGACATCCTGGCCTATAACGGGGTGCAGATCGACCAGGGCCCGACCAGGCACGGGGTGACCCGCGGCAACACCATCTACTTCTTCGACCCGCTGGGCATCAGGAACGAGGTCTTCACCGGCGGGTACCGCGCGGATCCCGACTTCCCGAGCATCACCTGGACCGAGGACCAGTTCGGCCGCGGGCTGTTCTACTACGAGAACGTCTTGAGCCAGCGGTTCCTCCGCCTCCACACCTGAGCCTGGAGAAATAAATGAGCGACCGCATCCTGCGATCCGGGTTCCCGACCTGGAGCTGTGCACGGCCTACTACACCGAGGTGGTCGGCCTCATCGAGGTCGCCCACGAAGAGGGCCGGGTGTTCCTGAAGTGCTGGGACGAGCACGAGCACCATTCGGTGGTGCTGCGCCAGGCGCCCACCTACGGACTCGACCACATGTCGTTCAAGGTGGCCGAGCAAGCTGACCTGGACCACTACGCCAACCGGGTAGAAAAAGCCGGCCTGGCCGTCAAGCGCTTCGGCAAAAACGAGCTTGGCCCGGGCTGGGGCGAGGCGATCAGGTTCGAGGCCCCCTCGGGTCACCTGATCGAGCTGGTCTACGGGATGGAGAAGGTGGGCAACCTGCTGCCGCTGACCAACCCGCCACCCCGCCCGGCCAACCTGGTCGGCATCGCGCCGCCCCGGCTCGACCACATCTTCATCATGGCCGAGGATGTCGACGCGGCCACCGCGTTCTTCCGCGAGGTGCTGGACTTCCGGCTCACCGAGCAGATCATCGCCAACGACGGCCACCAGCTCGCCACCTGGCTCGAGCGGTCGCACACCCCGCACGACCTGGCCATCGTCACCGGCCCGAATGGCGCCCTGCACCACTTCGCCTTCTGGGTGGACGACTGGAACGCGGTCCGCGAGGCGGCCGACCTGCTCGCCTACAACGGCGTCACCATCGACGTCGCGCCGACCAGGCACGGCGTCACCCGCGGCTACACCGTCTACTTCTTCGACCCGGTCGGTAACAGGAACGAGGTGTTCACCGGCGGCTACTGGGTCGACCCGGACTTCGAGCCGATCACCTGGACAGAAGAGGAGATGGGCCGGGCCATGTTCTACTACGCCCGCGAGGTCAACGAGCGCTTCTTCACGGTCCACTCTTGATGAGCGAGCCGAACGGCAAGTCGCCCGCCGCGTTCCGGCGCACCGACCGTACCGATGCCCCTTACTACCTAGCCCGATATTCCGAACGGAAGACCCGGCAAGCGGCCAGCCAGGCGGCCACGACGGTGGAACCGGGCGCCGAGGTGCCGCTTTACCTGCGCCGGTTCCGCGAGCGCGGCCAGGAGGCGGTCGCCAGCGCCCTGCTCGAGGTCGACGGTGAGCGCTTCACCCCCGAGTTCGCCGGCGCGTCGCGGGACAAGGAGATCGTCGCACCGCCGGAACGCAAGGCGGCCGAGGACTTCGCCACCGAGATCCGGATCATCAGGCACGGCATCACCCAGGGTTACTCGACTGATGCCGGCCTGACCCCGATGGGCGGCTGGCAGTCACACCAGCGCGGGCACAGCCTGTCCAAGAGCGTGCGGCCCGGGCAGCAGGTGCGGATCGTCTGCGCCGACACCAGCCGGGCCAGGCAGACCGCCGACCAGATCTACCGTGGCATGAACGACGGCCTGCAGCAGTGGGGCCGCGAGGCCGAGATCAGCGCCCCTGAACCCATTCCCGAGCTGCGTAACTTCCAGGTCTGGACGCCGGAGGGACCGCGCGACGTCACCTCGGCGTTCCGTCAGTACCAGGCGCTGATGGAGAAGCTTGAGCGGATGGCGGTGGGCGACCGGCCGCGCTGGCTGGTGGAGATCGACCGGTTCTACCGGACCCAGCTCGGCGGCGCGGACCCGATCTACATGTGGCTGACGATCCCGCTGATGTACTTCGAGCCGCCGCAGTCCTGCGTCCGCCGGTTCTGGCGCGGGTTCCACCGGCTGATGGCGGAGTCGCCTGACTGTCCCCGGATCATCGCGGCCACCCACTCCGGGCCGATCCGGGCCTTCGCCACCTGGGCGCACGGCTACGATCCCGGCGAGCCGTACAACACCGAGGAAGTGGTGGTCAGGATCCGCCGCGGCGGCGGGACCGCCCTGGTCGCGTA
>JBEKGC010000286.1:0-8922 GCA_050013055.1 Streptosporangiaceae bacterium | reverse complement strand
GCGGCGCTGACGATCCCCGCGTCGCTGTCGATCGTCAACGACCTGTTCCGCGACCCGGCGGAGCGGGCCCGCGCCATCGGCGCCTGGGCCGCGACCATCGGGCTCGGCATCGCGATCGGCCCCATCGCCGGCGGCCTGCTGCTCGCCCGGTTCTGGTGGGGCTCCATCTTCTTGGTCAACGTCCCGATCGTGGCCGCCGCGTTCGCCGGTGCCCTGCTGCTTGTGCCCGACTCCAGGAACCCGGCCGCCGGCCGGCCCGATCCCGGGGGCGCGGTGCTGTCGATCGCCGGCCTTGGCCTGCTGCTGTGGGCGATCATCGAGGCTCCCGCGAGCGGCTGGGGGTCCGGGAAGGTAGCAGGAACCGGGCTGGCCAGCCTGGCCGTCCTCGGCGCCTTCGTCGCCTGGGAGGCCCGCAGCTCCCACCCGATGCTGAAGCTGGGGTTCTTTGCTGACCGGCGGTTCTCCGTGGCCGCCGCGGCTGAGATCCTCGGGGTCTTCGGGATGTTCGGCGCGCTGTTCGTCCTGACCCAGTTCCTGCAGTTCGACCTCGGGCTGTCCCCCCTGCAGGCGGGGCTGCGCATCCTTCCCATGGCCGCCGTGCTCGGCGTGAGCGCGGCGTTGTCCCCGCTGCTCGGCCGCGTCATCGGGCTCAAATTCACCGTGGCCGCCAGCCTGGCGGCGGTCGCCGGCGGCCTGTGGCAGATCTCGGCGGTATCCGGGGTCACCGCGACCTACCAGGACGTGCTGCCCGGCCTCCTGCTGGTCGGGCTGGGCGGCGGCCTCCTGCTGCCCACGGCGACGAATTCCGTCGTGGGATCGGTCCCGCAGGGCGACTCCGGCACGGGATCAGCCGCCAATGCCGTGGCGCTGCAGGTCGGCGGCGCGCTCGGGGTCGCGGTGATCGGCAGCGTGCTGTCGACTCGCTACCAGGATCACATCGGGGCCGCGCTGGCCGGCCGGCACCTGCCAGCAACTGCCACCCAGGCCATCCTCAGCTCACTCGGCAGCGCCCTCGCCGTGTCCACCCGCGTCGGGGGCGCCACCGGCGCCCTGCTCGCGCACGCTGCCCGCGCCGCGTTCATGAGCGGCAACCAGATAGCACTGGCCGTCGGCGCTGCCGTCGCCCTCGGCGGCGTGATCCTCGTCCTGGCCCGCCTACCGCTGCGGATCTCCCGGGACTCACCGGATCTTCAGCGGCAGACGGTGAGCACCGGGCCAGCACAGGACGCTCCCGCCACCACGGCAACCAAGAAAGATACGGTCAGCCGGGAGAAGCCAGAGGCAGCCGTTCACTTTCGCGCCGACCAGGGTTGACCCGCCATACCGACATGAAGATCAGCTACCACGCCGACGCGCCCTTGAGCAACGGCGAGTACGCCACCAGCGTCAGGCTCGGCTCGGCGCGCAGGTAGGCACTTGATCGTGGCAATTCACGGGACGGCCAATCACGCCCCGCTGGCACATTATTGCGGTCTTTTCCTGCCACGGCCCCGCCCCCAGCCATCCTTGACACGGGCCCTCCACTCGAACACCATCTAGATTAGCAGCACACATCAGAACCCGGCCACATGGCTAACGGAAGCGACATTAAACGATTAGCGGAAACCTGCGGCCGACTGGCCACCACAGCCATTCCGGCCGCCTATAACCGGCAGCATCAGGCCGCCACCCTGACAGCTCCATGAGACGTGGTGCAGCCTGCGGTGGACAACCATGGCCTGGAAACGGGGGCCGACGTTGACACGCCGCAGGCCAGCTGAATGTCTTGCTCTGGGCCGGCCCCTGGAAAACGCGAGTCCGCGCTCATCCCAGGCACTCCAATATCTCAGCTGCCTCCTGTCTAGCCCGCCGGGAAACGGACCACGACCACGTCGACAGCCTCGGCTGAGCGGATTCGACCGACGAATTTCCGGTGCTAAGACACAAGGAGGACGCGAGGTGGACCAAATCCGCCGGCTGGCCATCGTCAACCGCGGTGAGGCGGCTATGCGGGCGCTGACTGCGGTGGCGGAGCTGAACATGGACAGCGGCCAGCCGCCCATCACGGCAGTGGTGGTGCACACCGATCCGGATTCACATGCCTGGTATGTCCGTCAGGCCGATGAGGCGCTGCCGCTTGGGCCGGCCACTTATGTCGATCCGGCTGACGGTCACCGCAAGTCGAGCTACCTGGATGAGGCGAGGGTCGTCGCGGCGTTGGTCCAGGCCCGGGTAGATGCCGTGTGGACTGGCTGGGGTTTCGTGGCGGAACACGCCTCGTTCGCGCAGCGCTGCGAGGAGGCGGGGATCGTGTTTGTCGGGCCTGACAGCGCGACGATCCGGCTACTTGGTGACAAGGTGGCGGCCAAGCGACTGGCGGAGCGGGCCGGCCTGCCGGTGGTGCCGTGGAGCGGCGGCTGGGCAAGAAGGCCATCAAGGTCAAGGACTCGTGCGGGTTCGTCTCCAACCGGGTCCTGATGCTCACCGTCAATGAGGCGGCATTCCTGGTGTATGAGGGTGTCGCCAACGCCGAATCGGTAGACGAGGTGTTCCGCAGCTGCTTCGGGCACCCCATGGGCCCGCTGGAGACCGCCGACCTTATCGGCGTGGACACCATCCTTTACAGCGTGGAGGTGCTCTACGAGCACTACTCCGACAGCAAGTACCGGCCATGCCCGCTGCTGCGTGAGATGACGTACGCCGGGCTGCACGGCCGCAAGTCCGGCCGTGGCTTCTACGACTATGGCCCATCCGGCCACACCACCATCAAGGAGGTTCACGATGTCTGACAACGTACAAGAGCAGGTCCTCGGCTTCATCCGGGGCCGGCTCCCTGATGTGGAGCTATCGGAGTCAGAGGACATCTTCCAGCTCGGATTCGTCAACTCGCTGTTCGCGATGGAGCTCGTGATGTTCATCGAGAAGCAGTTCGGCCTCACGATCCCCAACGATGAGCTGCAGATCGACAACTTCAGGACCGCGAAGTCGATGGCTGGGCTGGTGGAGCGGTGCGCACCGCTGGCCGCCGCAGCCGAGATGGCGTGATGACGGCCGAAGGGCCTGGCCGGTCGGGCGCCTCCGTGCTGCCGGGGCGGCCGGCCCGGGGGCGGATCAAGTGCATCGTGTGGGACCTTGACGGGACGCTGTGGGACGGGGTGCTGCTCGAGGATGACCTCGTCACGGTCCGGCCCCAGGTGGCGGAGCACATCCGCCACCTGGACGGGCTGGGCATCCTGCACTCGATCGCCAGCAAGAACGATCGGGAGACGACCCTGGCCAAGCTGCGCGCTCTCGGGCTTGAGGACCTGTTCCTGTATCCCCAGATCACATGGAACAGCAAGTCCAGCTCGATTCAGCTGATCGCCAAGGCGCTTAACCTCGGGCTCGACGCCTTCGCGTTTGTCGATGACCAGGAGTTCGAGCGCGCCGAGGTGGCCCACGGAACACCTGAGGTGACCTGCGTCGACATTACCGAACTTGACGAGGCCCTGGGGCGCCCGGAGTTCCAGCCCAGATTCGTCACCGACGAGTCAGCGCGGCGGCGCGAGATGTACCGGGCCCAGATCACCCGCGACGATCTGGGGCGTGAGTTCGTCGGCACCAGCGATGAGTTCCTCGCCGAGCTCCAGATGGCGTTCACCATCCAGCCCGCGCGCCGGGAGGATCTGCAGCGGGCGGAGGAGCTGACCGTGCGGACCAACCAGCTCAACGCGACCGGCCGCACCTACTCCTACGAGGAGCTCGACGTCCTGCGCGAGTCTCCGGACCATCTCCTGCTGATCGCCTCCACCGACAAGTTCGGCGCCTACGGCAAGATCGGAGTCGTCCTGGTGGAGCAGGATGCGCAGGTGTGGCACCTGCGCATGATGCTGATGTCCTGCCGGGTGATGTCCCGCGGCGTCGGAATGGTGCTGCTCAACCACATCATGAGGCTGGCCAGGGACGCCGGGGTCGCGCTGCTCGCCGACTTCGTGGAGACTGGCCGCAACCGCATGATGCAGGTCACATACGCCTTCGCGGGTTTCCACGAGGTGAGCAGGGACGGGGCCCGGGTGGTACTGGCGGCCGACCTGGCCGACCTGCAGCAGCCGCCGCCGTACGTTCGTCTGGAAATTCTCGGGTGAGGCAGCCATGAGCGTTGCTGAAGCGACGAGCCGGTGGGTGCCGTTGCTTGGGCGCACCCAACCGGACACGCTGCCCTTGTTCTGCCTGCCGCACGCCGGCGCCGGCGCCTCCGCCTTCCGGACCTGGCCGGACTGCCTGCCTGGCGTGCTCGTGCTGCCGGTCCAGCCGCCTGGGCGAGAGTCCCGGTTCCGGGAGGCGCCCTATGAGCGCATGGGACCGTTGGTCGCCGAGCTCGCCGCGATCATGCTGGGAGTGGCCGGGTCTCGGCCCTACGCCGTCTACGGCCATAGCCTGGGAGCGCTGGTGGCGTTCGAGACGCTGCGGGAGATCCGCCGGCGCGGTGGCACCGAGCCGGTACACCTGTTCGTCTCCGGCTGCGTCGCGCTCATGAACCGCCCGTCACGCGATGTGCTCGCCGAGGTCTTCCCCGGGGTGCCGCTGACCCGCGAGATCGGCGAGTTCGGCACGCCTCCGCCGAAACCGATGTCACCCCATAAGCGTAACGTCCGGTGGTAGATATCCGCACGGTGGTCAATATCGAGCACTTGCACGGCGTGGGCCTGCTCGTCGATGCGATAGACGATCCGGTAAGTTCCCCGCCGCGCGCCATGACAGCCAGCCAGCGGGCCGAAGAGCGGCTTGCCTACCCGGCGTGGGCTCACGGCCAGAGCAGCTTCGCAGAACTCAAGAACCGCCGCCGCCACGGACTCCGGCAGCCGTTCGGTGATGGCACGTCGCGCGGCAGCCTGGAACCTTATCTCGTAGCGCTCACCGCTCACCTGCCGCTGAGGCGACGCCGGGCGAGGTCAGCCCGCACCGTGGCCAGGTCCGCTCCGGGCTCCCCGCGGCCAAGCGCCGCGAGGCTCTCCGAGATCCGGCTGACAGCGTCACCGTCCCCCAGGATCTCCAGCGTCATTTCCAGGCCTTCGAGGTCATCCACTGATACCAGAACGGCCTCCGGCTCCCCGTTCCGGGTCAGTGTTATCCGCTCATGCTGCAGCCGCACCCGCCTGGCCAGGTCGGACAGGTGCGTCTTCGCCTCAGAAATCGGAACTGGAGTCGATGCTGGCATAGTCACAACCAGAAGTATAGTCGGCATTGGTCTAAATTCACACTAATCCGTCAAGGCCAGCAGTCCTGCGAGGCTGTCGCAGAGCTATCCGGCGGGGGCCTGGTCCCGGGCGCGGGGCCTGCTCCGCTGGGCGCCCGCCGGCCCGGCGCCCGCCTCCGGGTTCCCCTGATCACGCGTGCCCCACCCGCCATCCCAGCCCCCCACGTCCCAGAACCGGGCCGCCCTGGCATTATCGTGGATAGTTAGCTTCGAAATAAGAAGCTAACTATCCACAATCCCTGATCCGCGGACTTCCGACCCTAGCCTCGCGGCCCGGCATGCGTGCGCGAAGACCACTACCGCTCGTCCTTGACCCAGGACACCCAGAAGTCACGCGACAGCCTCCTGCGGGTGCCGAAAAATTCCGTCATCTCATGCGGGTATACGGCACCTGCGCCGCAGGTACACCCTCTGCCCGGACCGCACCGACGCCGACTCTGGGGTTCCACAACCCGGCCACTAGTGTTGGCCTGGGCTTTTGCTGCTCGTTGACGATCAGCAGCCGGTCGAGGAGTTCCCGGCGCAGGGTGCCGATGACCCGTTCGCAGATCGCGTTCGCTCGGGGAGCCTGCGACGGGCTGGCCAGTATCCTGGTGCCCTCCGCGGTGAACACGGCATCGAAGGAGCTGGTGAACTGGCCTGGCCGGTCCCTGATCAGGAACTTGACCGTGGCCGCGCACTGGCCCAGGTCCATCAGGAGGTTGCGGGCTGCCTGCGTGGTCCAGGCGCCTTTCGTGGCGGCCATCTACACCTTTACTGGTCGTAGCCCAGAAATACTCGACAATGGTGGTCTAGACCTATTCGTATCCATGTTTGCTCCATATTTGCTCCATGTTTGCTCGGATGTCCCGGTACGCCCCGGCAGCACGCGGTATCCGCAGCCCGCCCCGGATACGTGCAACCGTACAGAACGGCAGGTTGCGGCATGTATTTTCATCACCTGGTACGTGGCGATCGCCGAAGCTCTCGACGCGCCGCTCGCGACGCTGGATGGCCGTCTGGCGACAGCGGCGGGGCCCCGCTGCCAATTCCTGGTGACCCCAACGGTGACCTGACGCGACAGCTCGAACGCGCAGTAACGCGAAGACGTTCGTCATACCCAGGCAGCGCCAGCGTCAGGGGTACAGGTGCCACGCACATGGCGCCAGCGAGTTCTCGGCCGGGCTACGCGGAGTCGCGCAGAATCAGCTTGGTGTCCAGTACCGCATGGCTGGCATCGCAGCTTGGGTCTGCAATCTTGGACAGCAACTCCCGGACCATACGTTCGGCCATGGCATCGACCGGCTGCCTGACGGTGGATAGCCGCGGGTCGGTGTGCTGGGCCAGCATCGAGTCATCGAAGCCGATCACCGCGACGTCGTCCGGCACACGCCGGCCAAGACGGCGGAGCGCGCGCAGCGTGCCCACGGCCATCAGGTCCGACGCGACAAATACCGCGTCGAGTCCTGGGCGACGGTCGATGAGCCGAGCCAGCGCGTGTTCTCCGGCCGAGCGGCTGAAGTCGCCATACACGATCATCCCAGGATCGTTGAGGCCGGCCGCCGTCATCGCCTTGCGATAGCCGATCAAGCGGTCGACGCCGGGCGACATGTCCGGAGGCCCCGCGATGGTGGCAATGTGGTTCCGACCGCTAGTGAGCAAATAGCTGACTGCCTTCCGGGCACCGCCGATGTTGTCGGCGTCCACGTACGACGCGTTGCCCGCGATGCTGACCGGCCGACCGCACATCACAAGCGGTATGCCTAGGCTGATGAAGTCGAAATCGGGTCTGGTATGCATCGACACGAACAGCGCGCCATCCACGTGCCCGCTGCACAGGTACCGCGACACGGTGTGGTAATCCTGGGACGAGTGCAGGGTCAGCAGCACGAGTTGCAGGTCCGCGGACGCCAGCGCCTTGCCGACTGCCCAGAGCATCCGAGCGAAGAACGGGTCAGCGAAGACCTTCACGTTCTCCTCGCACACCACCAGGGCGATGGAGCCCGCACTTCGGGGCTGCGCGGACCGTGCGGCCCGGTTCCTGACATACCCGAGCCGGGTCACCGCCTCGTGGACTTTGTCCCGGGTCTCCGGGGCGACGTGCGCAGAACGCGTGAGGACACGGGACGCCGTGGCGGACGAAACGCCGGCCAGCCGCGCGACATCAGCCAGCGTCGGCGGCACCCCGGCCGGGCCCGACAGCGCCTCCGAGGCGGGCGTAGTGAGCGCGTCGTCGGATGCTGTGGTTGTAAGAGACCCCTGAACTACCGTGTGGGGCGTCACGAGCGATTCTGTGACGGTCACGCCTTCTCCTTGGCCAGTAGATGGGCCCTCCAGGGATATCCCGCTCCCGTGAACCGGCCGTCCGCCCCTCCGGCCGTCTCGCCCGCCCAGGCTGCCCGTGTGGACTTGTATAAAGTATCCTGTAACCGTCCTGAAACGTTACGCAACACCTTTGAACATTTCGTTCAGGAATGATTACACTGTGTCCTCGTTTACGGTCGTGACCGTTGCAGTGACGTCACTACTAAGCACTGATCCGAGTGCAGCCGCCGGCGGCGGTAGCGTTCCGTCACGGCCATCGACGGGTCGGGTGTAAGTTTCATCGCTCGGTTTGCCGAAGCGTGGCCCATCGTCGGCAGGATGATGACCAGCGCCCGGCTCCCCACCGGCATCCCGCCTGCCGTGAAAGCGCGCGTAAGTTTCATCTGCGCAGCCCTGAACGCCCTGCTCAACGTGGCCCTGGTCTCGGCGGCTCTGGGCATGCCGCCAACGCGAGCCTAACGTTGGCGCTCATGAGACACCGTGCAGCACGCACAGTCCCCGCCTTCGCCTTGGTGCTGACGGTCGGCATCGCCGTGGGTGGCTGCACCGCCGCTTCCGCCACCGGCAGGAGTGCGTCCGCTGGTTCCGCCGCCTCTGCTGCCGCTCCTACCACCGGTAGCGCCGCCCAGGCAAGCGAGTCTGCCTACGGGCCGCCCGCCCCCGACCCAGCTTGCCTCGCCGCGCTGAAGGCCGAGCAGACCCTGGGGACGCGCCAGGGCAAGGACCAGGACAACGAGTCCGCCCTCGACCAGGACTTCACTGACTTCGCCAACGCGCTCAGCGCCGCCGCCCAGGAAGAGAAGCACCCGGCGACGGCCAAGGCGATGACCGCCCTGGCTACCGACTACACCGATCTGGTTGAGTCGCAGAGCGGCGCAGCGCAGCTCCCGGACATGAACACGGTCGAGGCTGACGGCACCGCCTTCGAAAAAGCCTGTTCCTTATTCTCAGGGACGTAGGGATACCGCTCATGCTCTCCGGGCCGACGCGGCGATGGTGGCGTTGTAGCTCTCGTTCGTGATCGTGACGTTCTCCCCGGACTGGCTCTCCACGCCGTTCCAGGCGTTGGTGATCATCTGGTTGCCGGGGAAGGTGAACTTGAGTGTCCAGCCATTGATCACCGAGGAGCCGGTGTTGGTGATCGTGATGTCGGCGGTGAACCCGCCCTGCCACTGATCGGGGGTGTAGGTGACTTCACAGGCGCCGGACCCGCTGCTGCCGGAGCTGATCGTCCAGGTGAAGGCCGCTGTTCCCTTCGCCCCGGTCCCGTCGGTGGCGGTCACCGTGACGCTGGAGGCGCCCGCCGTGGTCGGGGTGCCGGAGATCAGGCCGGTCGAGGAGCTGATCGACAGGCCCGCGGGCAGCCCGGCAGCAGTGTAGGCGAGGGTCTGCCCGGCGGCGGA
>JBEKGC010000285.1:0-9118 GCA_050013055.1 Streptosporangiaceae bacterium | reverse complement strand
CCCTCGGCGCAGGACGGCACCATGCCGGGCGGCGGCGGCTCGGGGTACAGGCAGCGGTAGCACGGGCCGTACTCGGCCCAGAACACGCTGGCCTGCCCGTCGAACCGGTAGATCGAGCCCCATACGTACGGCTTGCCCAGCAGCACGCAGGCGTCGTTGACCAGGTAGCGGGTGGCGAAGTTGTCGGTGCCGTCGACGATCAGGTCGTAGCCGGCGAAGATCTCCATGGCGTTGTCCGAGTCGAGGTGGACGTCGTGCACCACCACGTTGACCAGCGGGTTGATCTCCCTGATGCTGTCCCGGGCCGACTCGGCCTTCGGCCGGCCCACGTCGGACTGCCCGTGGATGATCTGGCGCTGCAGGTTCGACTCATCCACCACGTCGAAGTCGACGATGCCGAGCGTGCCGACCCCGGCCGCGGCCAGGTACAGCAGCGCGGGCGAGCCGAGCCCGCCTGCCCCCACGCACAGCACCCTGGCGTTCTTCAGCCTCTTCTGCCCGGTCATTCCGACGTCGGGAATGATCAGGTGGCGCGAGTAACGGCGCACCTCATCGACGGTCAGCTCGCCGGCGGGTTCGACCAACGGGGGCAGTGACACGGTCCACTCCAAAGATCTTTTTAATATCCGAACGGTCCGGGGTTTAACTTCGGCGTTACGCGCCACGGTCAACCGGCGGGAGTGAGCGGGAATTCCCGGGCCTGGCTCGCTGCCCCGGTCCGGGGCCAGGCGTCGAGCAGGACGGCGACTTCGGCCGCCACCAGGCGTGGGTGCTCCATGTGCGCGACGTGACCTGTGCTCGGCATGACCACGATCCTGGCGTTCGGAAACGCGCGGGCGGCCCGGCCCGCCATCCGCGCGGACACCAGCCGGTCGTCATGGCCGTAGATGACCAGGGTCGGCGCGGTGATGCGGGCCGCGTCCTGCCAGGCCGGCCTGCCGCCGCGCCGCAGCGTCTCGGCGGTGAGGGTACGGAGGCTGCCGACCAGCACGGCGGCGGGGTAGTCCAGGGCGTCGCGGCGGGTCAGGGCGGCGACCTCGGCGGCCAGCCTGGCCTGCGGGAACCGGCCGGGATCGCTGTAACAGTTGGCGATGACGTCCGCGACGCGGCGCTCGGCCGGGGTGTGCTTGAGACGGCGGAGCAGCCGGGCGCCGACCCCCGGCACGCTCATCAGCGGGAAACGCAGCAAGTCGAGCCGCGGCTTGGCGTCAGGCAGGGCCGGGGAGATCAGCGTCAGCGTGCGGACCAGATCCGGCCGGGTGGCCGCGACCTTCACGCAGACCGCGCCGCCGAGGGAGTTGCCGAGTAGGTGGACAGGGGCACGGCCGGTCCGTTCGATCAGCGCGGTGACCGTCTGCGCCAGCGCCGCGATCGAGTAGCGGCCGTCCGGGCGGGGCGGCGAATCGCCGAACCCGGGCAGGTCGAGCGCATCGCAGGCCAGCCGCGACCGGAGCAGGTCGATCAGGTCGGTCCAGTTCCGCGACGAGCCCTCGAGCCCGTGCACGCACAGGGCAGGCTCCGCGGCCGCGTCGGCCGACCCGGTGCGCAGGTAGACCTGGTGATCGCCGAGCGAGACCAGCCGGCCGGGCCAGTGCGGAATGGGCGAGGCCGGCTTTCCCGCCGCCGGGATCTCACCCACCTCCCCCGTCCCCTTCACAGGCGCCGCCCTCCGGCTCGGTCATGCGCTGGCTTTGCGGGACCGGGTCCTGGTCGTGGCGGTCTTGGCTTCCTCGGCGTCGTCGTCGGCGTCGGCACCCGGCTTGGCGGACTTGGCGCGAGTGGCGGGCTTGGCGCTGGCGGCGGGCTTGGCGCTGGCGGCGGCCTTGGCGCTGGCAGCGGGCTTGGCGCTGGCAGCGGGCTTGGCGCTGGCGGCGGGCTTGGCGCTGGCAGCGGGCTTGGACCGGGAGGCGGGCTTGGACCGGGACTTGGCCGCGCCGTCGGATTGGCCGCGCTGGTCCTTGAGGGCGGCGACGCTGGCGCGCAGGATCTCGGCCAGGTCGGCGGGCTGCTTCCTGGGCTCCGGGGCCTCGAAGCCGGCCGGGCGGACGACGTCGTTGCCCTCGACCTTGGCCTGGACCACGGCTTCAAGCGCCTCGCGGTAGGCGTCGTGGTACTGATCGGGATCGAAATCCTCGGTCATCGTGTCGATCAGCGATGCGGCCATCTTCAGCTCCTGGGAGCGCACCTCGATGTCCTCATCCAGGAACGCGAAGTCGGGCTTGCGCACCTCGTCGGGCCACAGCAGGGTCTCCAGCGTGATGACCCCGTCCCTGACCCGCAGCGCGGCCAGCGCCTCGCGCTGGCGCAGCGCGACCTTGGCCACCGCCACCTTGCCCGACTTCTCCAGGGCGTCGCGGAAGAGCACGTAGGCGCGGGTGCCGGCGGGCTCGGGTTCGAGGTAGTAGCTCTTGGCCGCGAGGATCGGCTCCACCTGGGGGCCCGGGGCGAAGTGCAGCACCTCGATCCGGTGGGCGGTCACCAGCGGGAGCTCGGCGAGATCCTCGTCGGTCAGCACCACCATGTCGCCGGTGGGCAGCTCGTAGCCCTTGGCGATATCGGCGTAAGGGACTTCCTCCCCGTCCAGGGTGCAGACCCGGCGGAACTGGATCCTGGCCCCGTCGGCGCGGTGGACCTGCCGGAACGTGATGTCCCGCTGCTCGGTCGCCGCGTAGAGCTTGACCGGGATCACGACCAGGCCGAACGAGATCGCACCCGCCCATATGCTGCGCATAGCCTCCACCTACCCCGGTTGGCACGGCCCTGATACCTGACCATATGCCCTAATTCTCACCGTCGGCCGTGCCACCGGCGGAGCGTCAAGGCGCCCAGCCGCCTATTTAGCCAACTCCCTCAGCGAGCTTAGCCGTGGCTGAGATGATGGAGGCGCTCGGCGTACCCGCAGGTGCGCGTGGGCAGCTCGAAGTTCGAGGGGGACGGAGAGATATGGGCGCTTTCGATGTAGTGGTGCTGGGCGGCGGCACCGCGGGCATGTCCGTGGCGACCGACGTGGCAGCCGCGGGCCGGTCGGTGGCGCTGGTCGAGGCGGGCCTGATCGGCGGCGAGTCCGCCTATCTGGCCTGCCTGCCGTCGAACTCGCTGCTGCTCTCCGCCCGCCGGGGCGAGACCTGGGAAGATGCGGTCGCCCGGCGGGACGAGGTGACCGGCGGCCTGGACGATTCCGCCGCAGCGCGACGGCTGACCCAGGCCGGCGTGACCGTGCTGCGCGGCACCGGCCGGATCTCGCGTCCAGGTACCGTCGAGGTCATCCTGGCCCCCGAGCTCTCCGGGTCGGGGCAGGCCGGGGCGACGCGGTCGCCAAACACGGTGTCGCCGACCACGGTGTCGCTGACCTATCGGGACCTAGTCATCGCCACCGGCTGCGAGCCGGTCGCGCCGCCGATCGAGGGCCTGCCGGACATCCCGGCCTGGACCACCGCCGAGAGCCTGTGTTCACCCGACCTGCCGCGGCGCCTCATCGTGCTCGGCGGCGGTCCGGCCGGATGCGAGCTCACCCAGATCTACGCCACGTTCGGCTCGCAGGTGACGCTGGTCGAAGCCGAGCCCGGCCTGCTTCCCGGCGAGCCCGCCTTCGCCGGGGAGATCCTGGCCGCGGTGCTGCGCCGGGCCGGCGCGGACATCTGCCTCGGCTCGGCCGCCACCAAAGCGGAACGCACGGCTGACGGCCTGACCCTCGCGCTGGGCGACGGGACGCGCATCGACGCCGACCGGCTGCTGCTGGCCTCGGGCCGGCGGCCGCGGCTGTCCGGTCTGGGCCTGGACGCGCTCGGCCTCACGGTCACCCCCGGCATGGCCCTGCCCACCACGACCAGGTGCCAGCTGGCCGGTCCCGGCGACGGCTCAGGCGAGCCAAGTGAAGCCGGCCGGGTCTGGGCCGCGGGCGACGTCACCGGCATCACGCACACCCACGTCGGCCGCTACCAGGCTCACGTGGTCGCCGCGAACATCCTCGGGGAGCGGCGCGAGGCCGACTACAGCGCCATCCCGCGCTGCGTGTACACCACCCCGTCGGTCTACGCGGTCGGGATCGTCCCGGCTGCGAGCCAGCAGGAAGCAGGGGCCCCGCACGTCACGGAGGAGGCCGGGCAGCCCAGCGGGCGGTACCGGACGGCCCGAGCCGACCTGGGCGACACCACCCGGGCCCGGCTGAGCGCCGATGACCTCGGCGGCCTCGAGGTCTACGCCGACACCGAGGCGGGCGTGCTGGCCGGGGCGGTCGCGGTGGGGCCGGACGCGGCCACCTGGATGAGCGAGGTTACCCTCGCCATCAGGGCTAAGATTCCGGTCGCGGTCCTAGCCGATGTCGTGCATGCCTTCCCCACCTACGGGGAAGCACTGGAGACGGCTCTCCGGGAGCTGGCGGGGACGACAGGAACAGCCGACCAGGAGAGAAAGGGGTTCGCACAGGTGAGCGAATTGGACATGGAAACGCCCGAGGACGACGCCATCGAGCAGCATCAGGACGTCGTCGCGGACGAGGGTGCCACCGATGCCAGGCACGAACTCTCGCTGGACGTCAACGAGGCGGATGCGGCCGAGCAGGAGATCTCGGTCGGCTTCGGCGATGACGACTACCGTTGACAGCGACTTAGGATGAGGGCGAGCGAGGAAATGTAGCCGCCCCACCACCCGGAGACCAGACTTTGACGGCATCGTCCGACACCAGGCCCCGCGGTAACCGCCTGCCACGGCACGAACGGCGTCGGCAGCTGCTCGACGCAGCCCTCGAGGTGTTCGTCACCCGGGGTTACCACGCCACCGCCATGGACGAGATCGCCGAACGCGCCGGCGTCAGCAAACCCGTGCTCTACCAGCACTTTCCCGGCAAACTCGAGCTGTACCTGGCGCTGCTCGACGAGAGCGTCGACACCTTGGTGGAAACCGTGCGCGGCGCGCTCCGCTCGAACCCGGATCCCAAGCAGCGGGTCGCCGCCACCTTCGGTGCCTACTTCGAGTACGTCGGGGGTGAGGGCCAGGCGTACCGGTTGGTGTTCGAGTCCGACCTGTCCAACGAGACCGCCGTCCGCGCCCGGCTGGACCGGGTCCAGAGCGAGTGCGCGGCCATGGTCAGCCAGATAGTCAGGGAAGACGCCGGGCTTTCTGAAGGCGAGGCGCACCTGCTGAGCGTGGGGATGGTGGGCATGGCCCAGGTCACCGCGCGGTACTGGCTCAGCAACCGGAACCACATCCCGCGGGAGACGGCCGAGCAGATCGTGGCTAGGCTCGCCTGGCGTGGCATCAGTGGATGGCCGCGCAGCGAACACTGAGCAGCTAAGAACACTCAGCAGCTAAGGAGCGCCGTGGAAGTCAAGATCGGCATTCAGTCCGTCCAGCGCGAACTGGTCGTGGAGACCGAGCTCACGGCCAGTGAGCTGGAACGGGGCCTGTCAGACGCCCTGGCGGCGCCCGGGGGACCTTCCGTTTTCGCGCTCCCGGTCAGCAAGGGCGGCAAGATCCTGGTCCCGGCCGACAAAATCGCCTACCTGGAATTCGGCGCGGCTGAGGCTCGCCGGGTCGGTTTCGGCAACCCGGTCTAGCCGGCTCTCTGCCGCCCCGTCCAGGCGGACTCCCTGCCGCCCCCGTCCAGCCGGATCCGGGCTCACCTGATCACGGTGATCGCCTGCTGGTACACTAGTTATGACTAGTCGATGGAATGACGCAACCAATGGTCGTGTTACACCGGTAGCTGCTTTTTTATGCGAGGCCCCGGGCGAGAGACGTTTCAGCCCATTTCGGTAGGACAAAACTCTAGCCAGCGGCCGCAAGCAGACAGCAGTGTCCGACAGTGATAGCGGGCTCCCAGGCGGGGCACGGCGGGTGGGGCTTTTTTCGCAGCGTCGTGAGACCAGCCATAGGTAGCAGCTCGCGTCGAGGCGGGCCACTGCGGCAGCGTGCAGGCATGACTGGGCCCGACCCGAGCCAAAGGGGAAGGCCATGATGAAGGATGGAACCCCTGACAACTCAAACTTTTAGCGGAGACAGGACAGAGCCAGAGCCGTTGGCGGCACAAACCGTGACCGAGCCTGCCGACGCGGGCGATGACACGCTCGCGGTCCCGTTCCGCGATTTCGCGATCAGCGACGACATTTGCCGAGGCCTGGAGGCCGCGGGCATTTTCGCCACGTTCCCCATCCAGGCGCTCACCCTCCCGCTGGCCCTGCGCGGGCAGGACATCATCGGGCAGGCCAGGACCGGCACGGGGAAGACGCTCGCGTTCGGCATCCCGCTGCTGCAGATGCTCGGCGACGCGCCCAGCGGTGCGCCGAGGGCCCTCGTCGTGGTGCCCACCAGGGAACTGGCGATCCAGGTCGCCGACGACCTGCGCATCGCGGCCGTCAACCTGCCCGCCCGGATCCTCACCGTCTACGGCGGCCGGGCCTACGAGCCGCAGATCGATGCGCTGGAAGCCGGCGTCGACATCGTCGTCGGTACCCCCGGCCGGCTGCTCGACCTGGTCGAGCGCCGTCACCTGAACCTGGGCTCGGTCCAGGCTCTGGTGCTCGACGAGGCGGACAAGATGCTCGACCTCGGCTTCCTGCCGGACGTCGAGCGGATCGTCAAGCGCACCCCGGACGGCCGGCAGACCATGCTGTTCTCCGCCACCATGCCCGGCGACGTCGTCACGCTCGCCCGCCGTCACATGCGGCAACCGACCAACATCCGGGCCGAAGGTCACGGCGCGCCCGCGCCGCCGCCGAACACGCGGCAGCACGTATTCCGGGCGCACCAGATGGACAAGATCGAGGTGCTGGCCCGCGTCCTGCAAGCCAGGGACCGCGGCCTGACCATGGTGTTCTGCCAGACCAAGCGAGCCGCCGATCAGGTCGCGGTCGCGCTGGAAACCAGGGGCTTCGCGGTCGCGACCGTGCACGGCGACCTGGGCCAGGGACAGCGAGAGCGGGCGCTGCGGGCGTTCCGCAGCGGCAAGGTGGACGTGCTCACCGCGACCGAAGTCGCGGCCCGCGGGCTGGACGTGGACGACGTTACCCACGTGGTGAACTACGAATGCCCGGACGACGACATGACCTACGTGCACCGCATCGGCCGGACCGGCCGGGCCGGGCGCGCCGGTGTCGCCGTCACGTTCGTCGACTGGCGGGACATGCACCGCTGGAAGCTGATCAACGACGCGCTGAACCTGGGCAAGCCCGAGCCGGAAGAAACCTACTCCACCTCTGAGCACCTGTACGAGCAGCTGGACATCCCGCGCGAAGCGACCGGGACACTCCCCCGGGCGATGCGGGCGCGGGAAGGCCTGGCGGCCGAGGCGCTCGAGGATATCGGCGAAACCGGCAAGATCCGCTCAGCCAGCGGCACCCGGCGCACCCGTGATTCCAGTGCGAGCGGTTCCAGTGCGAGCGGTTCCAGTGCGAGCGGTTCCGGGCGCAGCGGCGCCAGGCACGGCGGGCAGGCGCGTGGCGGTTCCGGCCAGTCGCGAAGCAGCTCAGCCGCTGTCCGCGAGGACGGCGGTCAAGCGGCAGGCGGCACGGCGAAGCCCAGGCGCCGTCGGCGGACCCGGGCCGGCCACGACCTAGCCGCGGGACAGGCCAGCGCGGATCAGGCGGCCAGCGCAGGGCAGGCCAGCGCAGGGCAGGCCAGCGCAGGGCAGGCCAGCGCAGGCCGGGTCAGCGCCAGTCAGGCCGGCACGGGTCAAGCGGACAGTGCGGGGCAGGCGGACAGGACGCAGCTTGACGGCGGGCAGCCGGCCAAGCGGCTCGGTCGCCGGCGACGGGCCGCCCGGCCGGCGAACTCGTCAGAAGAAACCCGCAAGGCTTCATGATCAGCGCAACTTCTGCGGGTCTTATCCGTTCGCGGAGCTGATGTCTAGGTTTTGTTTAACCGAGCCGGGTAGGTTCGCCACTGTGAGCACACCAACGTCCCTGGATTTGCCCAGCAGGGTACGGCGTATCACGATCCATACCAGCCGCGGCTCGTTCGCCGCGCTCGAGGCGGTTCCGGCGTCGGGGGTGTGCGAGCGGGATGGCGCTCTGCTCATCCCCGGCTACACGGGGAGCAAGGAAGACTTCCTCGCGATTCTGGACCTGCTGACCGACGGTAGCCGCCAGGTGGTGGCGATCGATATGCGCGGGCAGTTCGAGACGCCGGCCGCGGGTGACCCGGATGGCTATCTCGTGTCCGAGCTGGCGTCGGACGTCGCCGCTATCCTCCAGGTCACCGGCGCCCGGCATCTGGTCGGACACTCTTACGGCGGGCTGGTGGCCCGCGAGACCATCCTGGCCGACGCCAGGCTCGCGTCATTCACGCTGATGAGCTCGGGACCGGCCGCCCTCAACGGCCCGCGGGCCAGGGAACTGCGGGCGATGCTCGCCGCCCTCGGCGTCAGGAACGGCCAGCTGCCGGACAAGACCGCGCTCGGGGACGGCATCTCCCAGCTCTGGCGGGCGCAGCTGGAACCGCAGGCGGTCGCGGCCGGAGTCCCGGCTCCGATCGTCGCGTTCCTGGCCAAGCGGATGCTGAGCAACGATCCGAACGGCCTCGTCCTGATGGCCAGGCACATGCTCACCGCAGCGGACCGGACCGCCGAACTGGCCAAGCTCAGCCAGCTGCCGATGCTGGTCATCTAGCATGGCCAGGCGGCTGGGCGCGCGCCGGGTCTGCATCCCGAGCGCCGTCCACTCCCCCGCCGTCGAGGCCCCCGCCACGACGGCCCGCGCGCTGACCGAGTTCTGGGACGCGGCCGAAGCTAGCGCCGCGCGGCACCCCGCCAGCACCGAGATTTCCTAACCCGCCAGGCCGTCCCAGGGGCGGCGGGGGATGGCGGCGGCGCCGCCTTCTGGGCAGTGACGCAGGTAGTCGCACCATCCGCAGGAGGGGCTCGGGCGCGGGGGGAACACCTCGTCGTAGCCGGCTGGCGGCAGGCCGCCGTGCATCCGCTCGTCGGCCGCCGAACACTCCGCGGCGATACCCTCGGCCCGGCGCAGGTGCCGGGCCAGCGACTCGTCGGTGTGGGACCAGGCCAGGATCTCACCGGTGGGCAGATGGTGCAGCTCCACCCGGTGGCAGGGCCGCCTGAGCACCCGCCCGGCGGCCAGCGCGTACAGCGCCAGCGCCAGCGAGCTGCGCGCGTCGTCCACGGTGA
>JBEKGC010000284.1:0-9947 GCA_050013055.1 Streptosporangiaceae bacterium | reverse complement strand
AGCAGCTTGCGGACCTCGTCCATGCTCGAGTCCTGGTGAGGAAGGATCAGGTCTGACGCTTCCAGCGTATCCGGGGGCAGCGGTGAACCCTGCGCGCGCACCTGGGCCAGCAGCCCGGTCAGCGCGGCCCTGAAGGCCGCCTCGTCATTGTGCTCGACGGCGGTCTCAAGTGAGCTATCGAGGTGATTGAGCTCGGTGGTGGCGGCGTCGTCAACCCTGAACTGCCCCTCACCGAGAATCCTGACGATCACAACCCCTCACCGTCCTGTGGTGATTCGTTCGCGCTGGGCAGATCCGAGGCGGGGAGCCCGGCGGGCTGAGCGGCGGGAGGGGGCGGGGCGTACTGCGTCTGAGTCGGCTCAGCCCGACCACCGTGGGCCGTCTGGCCATCGCCGTTGGCGCCGCCCGCGGAACCCTCGAGCTGCTTGGGCGTGCTGGCCGCGATCTCGCCCCGGAGCCTGCGCAGATCGTTTTCGACATCGCTGCTCGCGCTCATCTGGTCGAGCTCGAACTGGATGTCGTCCCGCTTGCCGCCCACGTCGTCCAGCGCGCCCGAGGCCATAAGCTCGTCGATCGCGCCGGCCCGGGCCTGCATCTGGGCGGTCTTGTCCTCGGCACGCTGGATCGCCATGCCGACGTCGCCCATCTCTTCCGAGATGCCGGAGAACGCCTCGTTGATCCGTGTCTGCGCCTCAGCCGCGGTGTAGGTGGCCTTGATGGTCTCCTTCCTGGTACGGAAGGCGTCCACCTTGGCCTGCAGCCGCTGCGAGGCGACCGTCAGCTTCTCCTCCTCAGCCTGCAGCTGGGCGTACTGCGCTCCCAAATCGTTCAGCTGGCCCTGCGCGGACGACTTGCGCGTGAGCGCATCGCGGGCGAGGTCCTCGCGCCCCAGCCCGAGGGCCTTGCGGGCCTGGTCGTCAAGCTTGTTCGCCTGCTGCTGCAGCTGGTTCATCTGCAACTCGACACGCTTGCGCGAGGTGGCGACGTCAGCGACCCCGCGGCGGACCTTCGTCAGCAACTCCAGCTGCCGCTGGTAAGAATAGTCAAGGGTTTCACGAGGGTCTTCCATCTTGTCCAAGGCCTTGTTGGCCTTGGCCTTGAAGACAAGTGAAACTCGCTTCATCACGCCCATACGCGCGGCCGGCCGCCACCAGGCCGCGCGACCGGGCCGATGAGGCCGGCACCCGGCTAGACGGCGGACGAGCCCGTGCGACTAGTCGCATTCCACCCTACGCGGTCACCCGCATGCGAGCTACCACGTCCCCCGCACGGGGCAATACCGCTATTTCGCCTCCAGCTGAGGGACCGCGCTCAATTTCTGCCCGGAGCCCGCGCTTCGTCCCCGCGGGGGTACGGCACGTACCATTTCATGCTGGGCTTTAAGCTATGCGCGTGTTCCGACGCCATAGCGCCGGGGCGACGGACGGCACGGCCCAGGATTCCCCGGGCTCGCGCAGCCCGGACGCACCGGCCGACAGCAGACCCGCCCGCTCCCCCGCCGAGGCGGCCAAGGGGCGGCCCACGCCGAAGCGAAGCGAGGCCGAGGCCAAGCGGCGCAAGCCGATCACCGCCTCTTCACGCGCCACCGCCGCGCCCCGCACCCCGCAGGACAAGGCTAAGGCCCGGGCCAGCCGGGCCACCAAGTACGAGGCGATGAAACGCGGCGAGGCGTGGGCGCTCAATCCGCGTGACCGCGGCCCGACCCGCGCCCTGGCCCGCGACTTCGTGGACTCCAAGCGCAGGATCAGCGAGTACTACATGTACGTGCTCGTGATCCTGGTGGTCGCCGTGTTCTTTCGGAGCACGGCGGCGCAGACGATCATCTCGCCGCTCGTCCTGGTGCTTGTCGTGGTCATCGTGGCCGACGCCTGGCTGATCCGCCGCAGCCTGACCAGGCTGATCGCCGAACGGCTCCCGGGCGAGTCCGCCCGGGGACTGACCCTGTACGCGGTGATGCGAGCGCTGCAGATACGGCGCTTCCGGGTGCCGGCTCCGCGCGTGCAGCCCGGCCAGAAGTTCTGACCGGCCTAACCCTAAGGTGACAGATCATGGAATACCGGCACCTGGGCCGCAGCGGCCTGGTCATCAGCGAGATCGCCTACGGCAACTGGATCACGCACGGTTCGCAGGTCGAGGAGCAGGCGGCGGCCGAGTGCGTCCGGGCCGCGCTTGACGAGGGCATCTCCACCTTCGACACCGCCGACGTCTACGCCGCCGGGCAGGCCGAGGAAGTCCTGGGCCGGGCGCTGCACGGGGTGCGCCGTTCCTCGGTTGAGATCTTCACCAAGGTGTACTGGCCGATGGGCGACGGCCGGAACGCCCGCGGCCTGTCCCGCAAGCACATCACCGAATCGATCGACGCCTCGCTGCGCAGGCTGCAGACCGACTACGTCGACCTGTACCAGGCGCACAGGTACGACTACGAGACGCCGCTCGAAGAGACCATGCGCGCTTTCGACGACCTGGTCCGGGCGGGCAAGGTCCTGTACATAGGGGTGTCCGAGTGGCGCGCGGATCAGATCGCCGCCGCGCTCAAGGTCGCCGACCAGCTCGGCCTGGACCGTATCGTGTCGAATCAGCCGCAGTACAGCATGCTGTGGCGGGTCATCGAGGCCGAGGTCGTCCCGCTGTGCACGGCAGAAGGCGTCGGGCAGATCGTGTTCTCCCCGATCGCGCAGGGCGTGCTGACCGGCAAGTACGCACCGGGGGCAGCGCCTCCGGCGGACTCCCGCGCGACCGATCCTTCGGGTTCGAACTTCATCAAGCGGCTGCTCACCGACGAGACCCTGACGGCGGTGCAACAGCTCAGGCCGCTGGCCGACGAGGCCGGGCTCTCGCCGGCCCAGCTCGCGGTGGCGTGGACGCTGCAGAATCCGAACGTCTCCGCGGCCATCATCGGCGCCACCCGGCCCGAGCAGGTGCGGGAGAACGTCAAGGCGGCCGGGGCGCGGCTGGACCCCGGCCTGATGAGCAAGATCGACGAAGTACTCGACCCGGTGATCATCCGTGACCCGGCGCGTACCGTCAGCCCGCCCGCGCGGCCCTAATCTTCGGGACGCAGGCTCATCGGGCCGTATTCGACCTTGGCGTCGTCGAAGAGCGTGACCTGATCCACGCCCGAGGCGAGCAGCGCACGCCAGTTCTCGCCGAGCCAGCTTTCCGCGTCACCCTGGCTGGCGAAAATGGCCTCTTGCAGTTCCTCGCTGGTGATCGCGGTACCGTCCACCTTCTCGTACCGCCAGGTCCAGGGCATGGGGTGAGGGCCTCCCTCGTCGTGTGTGCTGACTGAGGGTAGCTCAGGGTCGGTACTGATGCGGCGCCAGGTCTGTGGGTTCATGGTGAAGCTGGAGTTCTCGGTGGGGGGGCTGACGACAGGGGTAAAGCGCAGAACAGGATGGCCCAGACCGCCTTGCCCCGCCCGGTCACCGGGCTCCAGCCCCAGACGTCGCTGAGCGCGTCGACCATTTGCAGGCCGCGGCCGGCCTCTTCGTCCCGGTCGGGCACCCTGAGCACGGGGGCGGTATCGGACGGGTCGAGCACCGCGCACATGACCTCGCCGGTCCTGCGCAGCAGCCGTAGGCCCAGCGGCTGCCCGGATCCCATGCACCGTACGGCGTGCGAAACCGCGTTGGCCACGAATTCGCCGACGATGGCTTCCGCGTCATCGGCGAGCGCGGCCAGGTCCCATTCCCTGAGCGTGTTCCTGGTGAATTTCCTGGCGGTCCGGCTCGACTGCGCTCCCGTGTTCAGCGCGCATGCCGCCACCGCGGGTGAATCCCACCAGTCAGAGGGCATCCGGACGACCCGCGGGCGGCCGGGGGGACACTGCAGCTTCGCGCCCAGATCGAGCGGCCGGCGAATGGCAGGATCAACCTTCGTTCGTGTCGGCAACCCTACTTGGCTCAAGCCCATCGCGACCCCGCGGAGCGTTATGCGCCAATCCCAGCTGACTGACGCAACCTCATCCTGCCCGACATCCCGCGTCCGATGCAAGACCATATGCACGTTCATTTGTTATGTGCAGCTCACGGCGGCGCAGGTCATGAAGTGTTCTTCCGTGGCCAGAACTCCCTCTTTGGAGTACTTGGCGAGACCGCTAGCCGGTAGCGATAATGATTTTATCAGTTACTTAGAGTTATGGACAGAGCGCGGCGGCGGAGCTGGAGCAGCTCGCGTTATCGTGTGTCATCGCCCCGCGCGCGGGGCCCCACGATGTTCCCGGTTCGTCGTGGCAGGGAGCCGCTCATGCTAGTCGCTGGCGTCGATTCATCCACCCAGTCCACCAAGGTGCTGCTGTGCCAGGCCGACGATGGCGCCATCGTCGGGCAGGCCAGCGCCCCGCATCCGGATGGCACCGAGTGCGACCCGGAACGGTGGTGGGAAGCCCTGGCCAAGGCGGGGGACGGCCTGCTCGACCGCGCGGACGCCATCGGGGTGGCCGCCCAGCAGCACGGCATGGTGGTCATGGACGAGGCCGGCCAGGTGATCAGGCCCGCGCTGCTGTGGAATGACGTGCGTTCCGCGCCTCAGGCCCGGGCGCTGATCAGCGAGCTTGGCGGTCCGCAGCGGTGGGCCCGGCGGACCGGGAGCGTCCCGACCGCATCCTTCACGATCACCAAGCTGCGCTGGCTCGCCGAGCACGAACCGGACGCCGCCGCGCGGACCGCCCACGTCCTGCTCCCGCACGACTGGCTGACCTGGCGGCTGGCCGGCCGCCCGGCCGGCGGCCCGACGACCGATCGCGGCGACGCCTCGGGCACGGGCTACTTCTCCCCCGCCACCGGCCGCTGGCTGCCGGAGCTGGCCGAGGCCGCGCTGGGCCGGCCGGCCGGGCTGCCGAGGCTGGCCGCCCCGGCCGAGATCGTGGGCCGGACCGCGGCCGGAGCCGCGCTGTCCGCGGGGACCGGGGACAACATGGGCGCCGCGCTCGGCCTAAGCCTGGATCCGGGCGACGTCGTCGTCTCGATCGGCACCTCAGGGACCGCGTACGCGGTCGCCGCCGAAGCAGCCGCCGACGAGACCGGTGCCGTGGCCGGATTCGCCGATGCCACCGGGCACTTCCTGCCGCTGGTGGCCACGATCAACGCCGCCCGGGTGCTGACCGTCACGGCCAGGATGCTGGGCACCGACGTCCAGGGCCTGGACCGCCTCGCCCTGGCCGCCCCGGCCGGGGCCGGCGGCCTGACCCTGCTGCCCTACCTGGACGGCGAGCGGTCCCCGAACCGGCCGGACGCTCACGGCGTGCTGGCCGGGATGACAAGCGCCAACACCACGCCGGAGAACCTGGCCCGGGCCGCGGTCGAGGCCGTGCTCTGCTCGCTGGCGGATGCCATCGACAACCTGGCCGACTGCGGGATCACCGCGCAGCGCGTGATCCTCATCGGCGGCGCGGCCCGGTCGCCGGCCGTCCGCGCGATCGCCCCGGCGATCTTCGGCGTGCCGGTGACCGTACCCGAACCTGCCGAGTACGTGGCGCTCGGCGCGGCCCGGCAGGCCGCCTGGGCCCTGTCCGGCGCGGACGCTCACCCGTCTCACCCGTCTCCCCCGACGTGGCCGCTGGCGGGGACAAGCGCCGAGCACACCGCCGAGCCTGCCCCCCAGGTCCGGGCGAAATACGCGGAGCTTCGCGACGCGACGGTCAGCTGGGGCACCACCGGCGGATGACGTGAAAGCATAAAGGCTCCGCTGGCCCATAGGAAAGGACGAGGCCCGTGAGCACGCAGTACAGTCCCTCGCGCGAGGACCACTTCTCGTTCGGCATCTGGACGGTGGGGTGGCAGGGCGTCGATGTCTTCGGCAGCGCCGTCCGCCCGCCCATGCCTGCCGAACGGGCCGTTTACAAGCTGGCCGAGATCGGCGCCTACGGGGTGAACTTCCACGACAACGACGTGTTCGCCTTCGGCGCCTCGGCGGCCGAGCGCGATGAGCGCGTGGGCGCGTTCCGCAAGGCGCTGGCCGAGACGGGGCTGGTCGCGACGACGGCCACCACCAACCTGTTCGGCCACCCGATGTTCAAAGACGGCGCGTTCACCGCCAACGAGCGGGAAATCAGGCGGTTCGCCCTGGCCAAGGTGATGCGCAACCTGGACCTGGCCGCCGAGCTCGGGGCCAGGATCTATGTCTTCTGGGGCGGCCGGGAGGGCGCCGAGTCGGGCGCGGCCAAGGACATCAGGGCCGCCCTCGACCGCTACGCCGAGGGACTGAACCTGCTCTGCGCGTACGTGCGGGACCAGGGTTACGACATCCGGTTCGCGATCGAGCCGAAGCCGAACGAGCCGCGCGGCGACATCCTGCTGCCCACCGTGGGTCACGCGCTGGCGTTCATCAACGGGCTCGAGGACGCGGACATGGTCGGCGTGAACCCCGAGATCGGCCACGAGGAAATGTCCGGGCTGAACTACGCGCACGGGATCGCGCAGGCGATGTGGCACGGCAAGCTGTTCCACATCGACCTGAACGGCCAGCACGGGCCGCGGTTCGACCAGGATCTGCGGTTCGGCGCCGGGAACGTGCGGGGCGCGTTCTGGGTGGTGGACACGCTGCTGGCGGGCGGATACGACGGGCCGGTTCACTTCGACTACAAGCCGCCGCGCACCGAGAACGACGAGGGCGTCTGGGAGAGCGCGGCCGCGTGCATGCGCAACTACCTGATCCTGCGGGCCAAGGTGCGGGCGTTCCGGGCCGACCCGCAGGTGACCGAGGCATTGCGCGCCTCCGGGGCGGATCAGCTCGGCACGCCGACGCTGGCGGCCGGCGAGACCTGGCGCGACGTGCGCGAAGCCACCGCCGACATCGAGGCGCTGGCCGAGCGCGGCCTAGCCTACGAGCGGCTCGACCAGCTCGCCCTGGAGCACCTGTACGGCGTCCGTCCCTGACCCGCTCAGCCGCCGGGTCGCTGCGGCCCGTCGGCGGCGGCCGCCTGCGCGCCGGCACTGGTACCGGCCTGCGCGTCGGCGGTGGCCTGACCCTGGGCCCGGGCCGCGCGGCTGTCCGCCAGGGTGCGCATCATATGGCGCTGCGACCGGACCTGGAAGAACACGATCACCACGACCAGCGCGATGGAGAACCACAGGCCGTAGTGCGAAATGGCCTGCGCCACCACGACGGCGTGATGGCCGAGATCGTAGCCCAGGCCGACCATCAGGCCCGCATACAGCAGCGAGCCGATCAGGTCCAGGATGATAAACGTGACCAGGCGCATCCCGGCCCAGCCGGCGATGACGTAGATGATCGCGGTCGGGATGGGCAGGAACTGGCTGACCACCACGGCGGGCCAGGTGAACTTGCGGCCCCACCGCTGCACCCGGCCCATGTACTTGGCGCCGCGGTTGCGCCGGCCGGACAGCAGCGCGATGACGCGCTCACCCCACAGGCGGCCCGCCCACCAGTAGAGCAGATCGAATTTCATCAGCCCGGGCACCGCGGCCAGCAGCGCCACGATCAGCGACCCGTGACCGATCCGGGCGAACGCGGCCGCGGAGATGATCGACTCGGTGCTCCCGTTCAGCAGCTCGGACAGCACCGGATGCGTGCCGACCAGCGAGGCACGGAACGGCAGCATGGCCCAGTAGAAGATGCCGCTGAGGATGATGCCCGCCCAGCACAAGATGTCGGCCCGGCCCGGCTTCCCGGCCCACGGGATCCGCGGGTCATCCCACGGATCGTGCGCTTGGGCCCGGGTTTGCGGGTTCCCCTCCGGACTGGCTCCGGCTTGCAGGGGCCCGGCGGCCGCGACCTGTTCGTCCACCCAGCCACGGTATAACGAATCGCAGGTACTTCCGCCCTCGGCCGAACGGCCCTTGGCGATCGCCGTCAGCCCCGCTCACCGGCTCCCTGGGCGGCCGGCCGGGGCGCTCACGCACCCTGCTCCTGCCACTGTCTGGAGACCTTCGCGGTCGTCTGCCATGTGTACCTTCGCACCGGTGCGCCATGATGGCCCAGTGACCGATGATCCGTACGCCGCCGCGGCGGCCAGTGCCGCTCGCCTCACCGCCCAGGCCGGCCCGCATGAGGTCGCCGTGGTTCTCGGTTCCGGCTGGACGCCGGCCGCCGACGCGATCGGCCGCACCGAGGCGGAGATTCCGCTGGCCGAACTCGGCGGCTTTCCCGGCACCACCGTGCCCGGTCACTCCCCCGCGGTGCGTTCCGTGATAGCGGGGTCCGTGCGGGTCCTGGTGTTTCTCGGCCGGGTGCACATGTACGAGGGGCTGCCGGCGGCCGCCGTCGTGCACGGCGTGCGCACCGCCGTGTCGGCCGGCTGCCGTACGGTGATACTGACCAACGCGGCGGGCGGGATCCGTCCCGGCTTCGGCGTCGGGCAGCCCGTGCTGATCAGCGATCACCTCAACCTCACCGGCGCCTCTCCGCTGTCCGGGATCGCGCCGCCCGGCGGTCAGCGGTTCGTCGACCTGACCGACCTGTACTCGGCGCGGCTGCGGACCCTGGCCCGTGACGCTGACCCGAGCCTGGCGGAGGGGGTCTACGCGATGATGCCAGGCCCGCACTACGAAACGCCGGCGGAGATCACCATGCTGGCCAGGCTCGGTGCCGACCTGGTGGGCATGTCGACCGGCCTTGAGGCGATCGCCGCCCGCCAGCTTGGTGCCGAGGTGCTCGGCATCTCGCTGGTCACGAACCTGGCGGCGGGCCTGGCCGGGCATAGCCTCAGCCACGCCGAGGTCATCGAGGCGGGCCGCGCCTCCGCCAGCCGGATGGGCACCCTGCTGGCGGGGATCCTGCCCCGGATCTAGCCTTCGGCCAGCACGTGGTCGGCCAGCGCGTGATCGCCCAGCGCGTGGTCGGCCAGCGCGTGGTCGGCGAGCAGGGCGTGGTGGTCGGTGCCGTCGAGGGGGTCGGCGTGCACGGTCGCGGCCGCGAGCCGGGGGATCGCGTGGATCAGTCCGTGTTCGGCGCGGACCGCGACGTCGTGGGCCTGGACGACCGAGCAGCCAGGGTCGACCGAGATCCGGCACTCGGCCCGGAGCATGCGGCCCACCCAGCGCAGCCGGAACTCCCCCACCGCCAGCACGCCTGGGGTGGCCCGCAGCGTCGCCTCGGCCTGCTCGGTCAGGGCCGGGTCCACGCTGTCCATCAGCCGGCCGCCGACTTCGCGGGCCGCCTGCCACCCCACGGCCAGGATCGCGACCGTGATGAGCAGGCCCACCACCGGGTCGGCCCACCCCCAGCCGATCGCGACCCCGCCCGCTCCGACCAGCACGGCCAGCGAGGTGAACCCGTCGGTGCGGGCGTGCAGGCCGTCGGCGACCAGGGCGGCCGAGCCGATCCGGCGTCCGGTGCTGATCCGGTAGTGGGCGACCAGCTCATTGCCGGCAAAGCCGAGGCCAGCCGCGACCGCGACCGCGATCAGGTGCGTGACCGGGTGCGGGTGCAGCAGCCGGCTGACGGCGGCGAACGCCGCCGCCGCGGAGGACAGCACGATGACCGCCACGATGACCATGCCGGCCAGGTCCTCGGCCCGCCCGTAGCCGTAGGTGTACCGGCGGTTGGGGCGCCGCCGGCTGAGCATGAACGCCAGGGCGAGCGGCACCGCGGTCAGCGCGTCAGCCGAGTTGTGCAGCGCGTCGCCGAGCAGCGCGACCGAGCCGGAAAGCGCGACCACCACCGCCTGCGCGAGCGCCGTCGCCCCGAGCCCGGCCAGCGAGATCCACAGCGCGCGCATGCCTTCGGCCGAGGATCGCAGCACCTCGTCGACCCCGTCATCGTGGGAGTGGGAGTGGAGTCCGAAGACGTGCTTGATGCGAGCCCACGGTCCCTGACCCTCGTGCTCGTGCTCGTGCTCGTGGCCGGTGCCGTGCTGGTGGCCGGTGCCGTGCTGGTGGCGGTGGCTGGCCGGATGCTGCTCGTCCCTCATGGCTACAGCATGAACCGGAAACCCTGTTGCCGCACCTCGACACCAGCCAGCCCGGCGCTGCTGCGAACTGCTCGCA
>JBEKGC010000283.1:0-13553 GCA_050013055.1 Streptosporangiaceae bacterium | reverse complement strand
GATGTTACAGCGTGAACGTGGATTCTAGTGTGAGCCGACGGATCGGACTGACTGGCTTGGTGGGGCATTTGGTCGAACCACCTATAGGGTACCTTTTTCTCCACTAAAGACTAATCCTCCGCAATAATAAGTCTCTAATAGCACTGATTATCGACTCGTGATTCTGGTGGGACGGAGCGGGCTCGACCCAGTCCAGTTATCTCAAATATGAGATAGCTTTAGCGGTATGGACCCCGACGAGCCTCCGAGCCGAGCCGCCGCACCAGACGCGGATCGGCCCGGCCTGCCGTCGCTCCCGGCCATGCCCGGCTTCCGTGAGATGGCCCGGCGCCGGCTGGCGGACGAGCACGCGGCCCGGATGGCGGACGATCGCGCCAAGCTTGTCCGCGAGCTAGCCGAACGACGTCAGGCGGCCGGCTTGTCCCAGACCGAGATCGCGGCGCGGATGGGTACCTCCCAGTCCGCGGTCGCCCGGCTGGAGTCGGGCACCGCCGACCTGCGCGCCTCCACGCTGGAACGTTACGCGGCCGCGGTCGGTGGCCAGATCACCTGGAAACTCAACCGCCCCGCAGGAGAAGGAGCCAGCGAATGATGGCGCACGCCCACCGGTCGTGGCCCCCGGAGGTGCCGGGCTGGCCGGGCCGTCCAGATACCCCGGGCCGTCCAGACGCCCCGGGCCATCCGTTCACCCCGAGCTGGCCGTCACCGCCGCCGCTGGATCCGGTTCTGCCGACCCGGGTGTGGCAGCATCCGCCCGGCGGGCCGGACGGACTGCACGAGCGACTGCTGAGCCAGCGGATCGTGCTGGCCTCCGGTGTGCTCGATGACGATGCGGCCGCCCGGCTCTCGGCTCAGCTGCTCACCCTGGACGCCGAGACGGTCGATGACGGCGGCGGGTTGAAGCCGATCCGCCTGGAGCTGCAGAACCTGCGGGCGGAACTGCCCGCCACCCTCACCGTCATGGGCATACTTGACGTCTTGCGGGTACCGGTGCACGCGTGCGTGAGCGGTGAGATCAGCGGCCCCGGCCTCGGCGTGCTCGCGTCCTGCCCGCGCCGGTCCGGCTACCCCAACGCCATCTTCGTGCTCATCGAGCCAAAGCTCACCTATCACGGGACCGTGACCGCAGTCACCGCGCAGGAGCAGCAGCTGACCCGCATGGTGGACACGCTGTACTTCAGGCTGGCCGAGGTGACCGGCCGTGAGGTCGACCAGATCCGGGACGACGCGCGCCGCGGCCGCTCGCTGACCACCGCCCAGGCCATCGGCTACGGCCTGATCCAGACCCAGGAGACCCACCCGGCCCACCCAGGCCGCCGCCCATCAGGAACAGCGGGCTAGCTCGCGGCCTCGGCCACACCCGTTCTCGTACCCCCGAACGCCCCAGAAAATTGCCCTCTGTACACGCTCGCTCTCAATCGGTAACATCAAACCGCGGGGATGACCCGTACGAGCTAGTTAGTCTGGATATAGGCGCACATGGCTTAGGCCAGAATATGGGCGAACTGGGGTCTGTTATGGATACAGAGAGTAACCAGTCGAGCGAGAATCGTAGTTTCGGCTCCTCGCCAGCCGAGGAAACGCAGCCGCAGAGCGCGTTTGGCTGGGGTGAACCGGCCAGCCTCGTGCCCCCGTGGTCCGTTCCCCCTGGCCTGGTCGTCCCGCCCGCGCGCGCGCCGCGGCCAACGACCCGCCCCACCCAGGAGCCCGCAGCGCAGGACGATAACCGCCTTCCGTCGCCGGGCCCGGAGCCCGGGGATGCCTGGCCCGGTGTCGCCCGTCCGGCCGAATGGTTCCTGCGCGCTCCCCAACCTGCGCTCCCCGCTCCCCAACCCGCGCCTCCCGCTCCCTCCGCTCCCCAACCCGTGCCCCCCGCGCCCCCTGCTCCGCGAGCCGCGCCTCCCGCTCCCTCCGCTTCGTCCGCGCCTCCCGTCGCGGAGGCCTGGCAGACGGCCGGAGTGCCCTCGCCGCGCCGGGAGCCCGACGGAACCTGGTCCTCACCCCTAGCCCGGGCCGCCTGGACAGGCACGAACACTGCCCCTGCGCCGACCAAGGCGCTCGCGGGCCGGGCCGGCAGCCCCGGTTTGCCGCCCGCCCGGGCGGCGGAGGGGCGACGCCCCGCGCCCGGCCTTTCCCCGTGGCAGAAGTCGCAGCTCCGATGGAACGAAGCGGAGGTTCACTGGGAGCCGCGTCCTTCGCCCGCCCCGCCGCGACCGCAGCCACCCGCGCCCAGCTCCTACCAGCATGCCGCTGGCCGTCACATCAGGCCGGTCTCCCCTGACCGCGGGCCGGCCGCCTGGCCCAGGTCCATGCCCCTGGGCGCCCCCGTCTTCACCACCCCCGCGGCCGACGCCGCCGGCCGTGCCGACCAAGACACCTGGACCGACCAGGACACCCGGACCGGCCAGGAGGAGACCTGGACCGGCCAGGACACCTGGGCCGACCAGGACACCTGGACCGACCAGGAGGAGACCTGGGCCGGCCAGGCCACCTGGACCGACCAGGACGGCTGGACCGAACGAGACAGCTGGACCGAACGAGACAGCTGGACCGAACGAGACAGCTGGACCGACCAGGGCACCTGGACCGAACAGGACTCTTGGGCCGAACAAGCCAGCTGGGACGACCGCCGGATCCCCATCCGCAAGCGGCCCGACCTGCCGCCGCCCCCGGAACGCGGCTGGGCTTCCGCCCAGGACACCCTGCTACTGGAGTCCCCGCGGGCCCGGCGCACCCGGCGGGGCCTGGTCAGCCGCCGCACGGCCACGATCGGCGGGCCCGCCCTGGTACTCGCGGCGGTGGCCGTGCTGGCGCTCGCGATGCTCACGGGTCACAGCATGCGATTCGGCCCGCTCACCGCGAACCAGGGCCAGGGCCGGAACGCCTCCGCCCCGCCGCCGCCGCTGGCCGAGGTGGCCCTGGCCACGTATCCGGGGGAGCAGACGCGTGGCGTCTTCCAGACGATCAGCCGCGTCGTCGCCGTGGGGAACACGATCGTGGCGACGGGCTCCCAGACCAGCGGGGGAGTGGTACGCCAGCAGTTCATCGTGTCCTCCGACGGCGGGGCTAGCTGGCGGGTGGCCCCGGTTCGCGGCGCCGACAGCCAGTCGCTCCTCGGGCGCCCGGCCGTGCTGCTCGCGGGCGGCCAGGGCGGATGGCTGGCCGTCGGCCAGCAAGCCCTCTGGACCAGCCAGAACGGCTTGTCGTGGACGCTCGCGGCGACCCACGGGATCAGCCCCGAGCAGTCCGGCGACTCGGTGTGGGTGATCACCAGAACGGCCCGCGGCTACCTGGCCGGAGGTGCCGGGCCGGCCGGCCGGGGCGTCGACCAGGCGGTGATCTGGACGTCGGCTGACGGCGTGAGCTGGCAGCGGATGACGGCGGCGCAGCTCGGGCTGGCCGCCCCGGGCGAGACCGTGCGCAGTATTGCCTACGCCACCTCGCGCGGCGACGCCACGGTGGTCACCGGTCAGGTCAGCAAGGATGGCCAGTCGTACGACGCCGCGTGGCTGAGCACGAACGGCGGCTCGGCCTGGACGCGGATAACGATCCCCGTCGATCATGGTGCCAGCTCCGCGATCAGCGGCGTGGCGTTCGACGGGGCCGGCCTGATCGCGGTCAGGCCCGGGCAATCGGTGAACGGCGCCGACGAGGCTGTTGCCTATTTTTCTCCGAACGGAGGCTCCTGGCAGTACGCAGCCACCATCGAGCCGTCCGGCGGGTTTGACCCGAGCGTGGTCAAGGGCAACGACGCTGGCTTCGTGGTGACCGGCCAGACCGTCGGGGGCCAGATCCTGGCCTACACCGGTGCCGGGAACGGATCGGCATGGCTGCCAACCGGCCCGCTGGGCCAGGCCAGCACCGATTCCGTGATCGGAGCGACGGTCACGCCAGCAAATATGGTCATCGCCGTCGGGTACAGCACGGCCAGCCGGACCGGCCAGCAGCCGGTGTTCCTCGAGGCGAACACGACCGGGAGCGTGCGCCCGGTCTCGCTGGCCGCCGTCAGCGGCGGCATCGTCCCCGGCGTCACCGTCAACAGCACGGCCGTGGCGGGCGGCGAGCAGATCGCGGTCGGCAGCGCGGACGGCTATCCGGCGGTGTGGCGCAAGACGTCCGGCGGTGCCTGGGCGCTGGTCTCCTCGCTGTCGCTGGTTCAGTCACTGGCCGGCGGCGGGCTGACCGCGCTGACCAGCGTGACGCACGGGTCGGCCGGCTGGCTCGCGGTGGGCGTGCCCGGCCCGGTCATCTTGACCTCGGCGGACGGCACGACCTGGCAGCCCGCGGCGGGCGGCATCAGCGCGAGCCTGGCCGGCGTGATCGGCGTGGCGGCGGCCTCGGGGCCGGCCGGATACACCATTGTCGGGCAGTTGCCCGCCCCCGGCGGCGGTTGCATCGCCGATGTCTGGTGGTCGCCCGACCTGACCAGCTGGACCCGCGCCCATGACGTGAACGATGCCACCGGATCGAGCGCGGTCGTGGCGGTCGCGGCGGACGCGCACGGGTTCGTCTCCGCGGGTTCGCACGAGGGCAAGCCGGCCGTGTGGACGACCACCAACGGGCGCTCCTGGGAGACGATCCTCCTGCCGGCCCCGGCCGGGGCGGGCACCGCCATCCTCCATCAGATAGCGATCAACGGGAACCGCGTGGTCGCCCTGGGGCAGGCCGCGACCGCGGGCGGCACGACCACCCCGTTCGCCGAACTCTCCGTCGACGGCGGCACCGCCTGCGAATCGGGCAGCGTCGCGGTGTGGACGTCGGCCACCGGGGCCAGCTGGAAGCCGTCGCAGGCCAGCGGGCTGAACCGGGCCGGACTCTGGGAGATATCCGCGCTGGCCGGGTCCGGCTCGGCGGTGACAGGGATCGGCTCGATCGCCACCCAGCAGAGCCAGCAGACCGTCACCTTGACGCTCTAGCGCGAAGTAGATCCCGGGTAACGGGCGGGAGTAACCGGCATCACGGGTGTGGATTCGGCTGACCAGCAATTCATACGGTTAGCAGACTCTTCCCGCAGTAAAGACGCAGTCGGCTCGGGTGTTCTTCAAGGCAGGGCCAACAAACCCTACCGCGAGGAGGCGGACACGTTGAAGACCAGACTAGGCAAGATTATTCTCAGTACCGCAATAGGAGCTGGTGCGCTCGGAGTGGGGCTCGGCGGCAGCCTGGCTGTCGCCAGCGCCGCGACGACGCACTCAACCTCGGTGACGTCGTCGACGTCATCGTCATCCCGAGCAGCTACGACGGCGGTCAACGCCGGGTCTGCGGCCGCGGCGGCGACTCCCTCGTCGTCAGCGTCGGCTAAGCCCACCCACAACTGCCAGAACATGAAGGGCGGTGCGAAGGGCATGCACGGCGCGCCCGCGCGCAGCAGCACCGCCAGCTAGCGCTGCTGGGACGGCCGGCTCTTCCTTCCCGTGGCCCGGGCAGAGCCGACCGTCGCGGGCATTGACCGGCCCCGGCCGTGCCCCTGCAACCCTTATATACGGTGCAGCCGGTCGAGGATCTTGCGCAGCATGGCCTGATCGGCAGCCGGATCCACCGGGGCCGCGGTGGCCTCGCTGCTGCCCGGCTCGCGCTGGGGCAAGGCCTGCTCAGCGGGTCCGTCAGGAACGTCGCCGACACCACTATCGCGAGCCGCGCAGCATAGTCTTTCTGTCCGGTCACCAGGCACCCTCATGGCGGACGCCGGGAATTCGTGATCAGACGTTCAGGTCGTTCTCTATTCGCTTCAGGTTATGCCGGGCCAGCGCGAGGTTCGCCTTTGACCGGTCCAGGGCGAGATAGAGGAAAAGGTTTTGCACACCATTGCCGTTCGTCAACGGGCGAATTATGTGGTACTGCTTGCTCAGCGTAATGAGGATGTCCTCAATTGAATCGTTGAGGTCCAGCGAGGCCATGGTGCGCATCTTGGCCTTGACCACTTCTGTGTTGCCTGCCGCGGCCAGTTCCAGGTCCAGGTACTTGCCGCCGCCCAGAGTGCCGAGCGGCATGCCGCTCTCCCAGTCGACCAGGGCCGCGCCGAGCGCGCCCTCGATGTTCATCGCTTCCTTAAGCGCCGTTTCGATGTTCACGAACCCCGTCTCCCCTCTGGGCACGCACGCGGTGCCCTGCCTAAACTCGCGAGCCATACCTTAGCCAATGCCAGCCCACTCCGGGGCGTAAACCCCGGCACATCGAGACATTTTGACTGGACGTAATGATCTAGCTACTTGGCGTCTTGACCTGGGCTTACAACTAACCTTCAGGTGATTAGGAGAATGGCGGCTCTTATCCGCGTTGATGTATATTCCTCGGTGCGGGGGGTGGCGAGCCGCAGTCGGCGGCGGGGGGAGGAGATTGTGTCCAGCCTTACCGAATCGCTACGCCAGGTGATGGCGGTCGATGGTGTGCGGGGGGCGGCGCTGATCGATATCGCGACCGGGATGGTCGTGGCGGCGGCAGGCGGCCAGGCCGAGGACTTCCCGGCGGCCGCGGCCGGGCTGGCCGATGAAGCCAGGATGACCCGCGCCCTGCTCGGACCCGGTCGGCCCGGTGGCCAGCTCGAGGAGGTCTCCGTGTTCACCAAGGGACGGCTGCACTTGGCTAAGGTGCTTGATTCCCGTCTGGGTGACGGCGTGCTGCTGTTCATCGACCTGGACCGGGCCCGGGGGAACATGGCCCTGGCCTCGCTCCGGGCGGCTCAGCTGGCCCCGGCCATCCTCGCGTAGGTCGTGATGACCGTGACTTCTGACGACGGCTCGGTCGGCCCGCTGCGCGAGGCGCTCGGCGTGTGCGCGGCCGCGGGGATGTCCGGTGCCTTGCGGGTGACCGGCCGACCCGGCGGCGCGATCCACTTCGCCGACGGCCAGGTGGTGGCCATCGAAACGCCGGGTGCTCCGAGCCCGGAGGTGCTCCTGCTGCGCTCGCACCGGGTGACGGAATCCGACTGGGACGCGGCCTTCGCCGCGGCCGCCGTGGCCGGCCGCCCGATGAGCACCGAGCTCGTCGCGCGTCAGCTGATGGGCGCGGGGGAGCTCGAGATCCTGCTCAGGACGGCCGTCGCCGATGCCATCTTCGTCCTGGCCAGCGGGACCGTCGAGGAATACCGCGCGGAGCCGGGGCAGCTGGAGTTCGTGCTCCCGCTCCAGCCGGGCGCGGAAACCGACTGGCTGCTGGCCGAGGCATCGCGCCGGATCCGGGTCCTGGCCACGCTGCCCCACCAGGACCGGGTGGTGGCCGCCTCGGCGATGAGCGCGGACAGCGTCCGGCTCGGCGACGGCCAGGATGAGATCCTGGCCCTGGCCGACGGCAGGCGGACCACCCGCGACATCGCGTTCGCCCTGGGCCGTGGCGTTTACGCGACGACGCTGGCGCTGGCCCGGCTGCGCGCCGCCGGCCAGCTGGTCACCGCGTCCTCCCGAGCTCCCGGCCCGGCCCAGGGACAGCCGGCCCAGGAGCAACCGGTGCGGCCGGCCTTGCCGCGCAGGCAGCCGGAGCCTGCTAGGCAGGAACGGCGGCACAGGCTCCCGTCTCGGACACCTGACCTGCGTGCGCCGCTGAGCTTGCTGCGGCCGCGTTCCGGCCGGGATCCGGGCTCCTGATGCCATCATGAAGGACCGAACGACGGGGAGAGGCATGAGCGAGGACAAGCTGCTGGCCGAGATGCAGGCGCTAAGGGATCGCGTCGCCGGGATCACCGGCACCGCGGTGGCCAGCCGCGACGGCCTGATCATCAGGGAGGACACCGGCGGGGTGAACCCGGAGAATCTCGCCGCCCTGACCGCCACCTCGCTGGCCGTGGCCCAGCGCCTGGCCATCGAGGCCGGCCAGGGCACCCTGCGTGAAGCTCTGACCAAGAGCAGCGGCGGTTACGTGGCCATCTACGCCGTCGGGGCCGCCGCCGTGCTTGTCCTGCTGGGTGACGAGGGACTGGACATCACCCGGCTGCACCGCGAGTCCCGGGCCGCCGTCGACTCCATCGAGGCCCTGCTGGCCTGAGCCCTGCTGGCCTGAGCCCGGATGCTTCCGTTATCCACACTGGAGACGGAGCAGGTTCGCCCCGCTTCCAGCCGCCGTCGGCCCCGGGCCCGGCCACGACGATGGTCCGTTGCTGTTGCGGGGTCCGCTGGGCAGGCGCCGGAGGCGGGTCCATCGCGGTCTTGCCGGTGGCGTGGCCTTGCCGGTGGCGCGGTGACTGCTGGGGGTGGTGATGCGAGGTGCATGCCGTGCCCGGTCCGGCCGGGCGTCAGGCGGGCCGGGTCGTCGGTTTAACGTGGAAGATAGGGCTCCTGCGGATAGTTTGGTACCCGATAGGGTGCCAAACTATCCAGGTAAGCCGAATATTCCACGATTTTTTTCGATAGGTGTGGCTGGTGGGTTGCGGGTGCGGGGAGCGGCGGGGGTTGGCGGGGACGGCGGCCGGGGTGCGGCGCTTCTGGCCCTCAGGGCGTGACCGTCGCTTCGGTCGTGAGCCGTCGCGCGGGCCGGTGTTCACAGCCGGCATAGTGCACAGGAACACCAACGGTGGAACATCGTGGTGCCTCCCGAGCGGGAGCAGGGCCGCACGGGCGTGCAGGACGGGGCTCGCGGGGACCGTGGGGCTCGCAGGGACCGAGAGGAGCGCTAGTCGAACAACGTCGGCGGCAGCCCGCGGATGGAGGCGTCGAGGATCTCGGCGGTGTGCGCGACCGCGACGTGCTGGCCGCGGGCGGCCAGCGCCGACGCGATCTGCAAGGAGCAGCCGGGGTTGGCCGAGATGAGCGTCGGCGCGCCCGCGGCCAGCACCGCGTCCGCCTTGCGCCCGCCCAGTTCGCCGGCCGCGTCGGGCTGGAGCAGGTTGTAGACCCCCGCCGAACCGCAGCAGGTACCCGCGTCGGGCAGCTCGACCAGGGTAAGACCGGGAATGGCGCGGAGCAGCTCGCGCGGCTCCCTGGTGATCCGCTGAGCGTGGGCCAGGTGGCAGGCGTCGTGGTAGGCGGCGGTGATAGGCAGCGGGTGCCGCCGGGCCACCGGCCCGAGGCGGGCGATGAATTCGGCGAGATCGGCGACCTTGCCGCTCAGCTCGGCGGCCCGCTCCGCCCAATCCGACCCGGCCAGCAGCCGGTCGTACTCTTTCATGGCCGAACCGCAGCCGGCTGAGTTCACCACGATCGCGTCCACCCCGGCCTGCTCGAACATGGCGATCGTGCGCCGGGCGAAGGCGGCCGCCTCGGCTTCCCGGCCCGAGTGCAGCGACAGCGCGCCGCAGCAGCCCTGGCCGGCCGGGATGATCACGTCGCAGCCCTCCGCCGCGAGCACGCGCGCGGTCGAGGCGTTCACCTGGGGGAAGAACACCGACTGCACGCAGCCGGTGAGCATGCCGACCACCGCCCGCCTGGGCCCGCGGGCCGGTACCCGGGCTGGCAGCTTTGGCCGTGCCGCCGCCGGGGGCGCCAGCCGCAGCGCCGCGCCGAGCGCGGGGGACACCTGGGCCGGCCGCGAACTGGCGGCCAGCCGCCGGTGCAGACCGGTCCGCTGCGCCGTCCGCAGCGGGGCGGTCAGCGCCCGCAGCCGTCTGGGGTACGGGAACAAGGAGAAGATGGCCGTCCGGGCCGCCCGGTCGCGAAACGGTCGCTTCCCGGCCAGGGGCCCGGCCGCCAGGGGCCCGGCCGCCAGGGGCCCGGTCGGCCCGGCCGCATGGTCCGGCCCGCCGGGCCGCGCCTCAGACCCCGATCGGGCTTCCTCTGTCCACACCCGGGCCGCCTCGATCAGCTGGTCGTACTGGACGCCGGACGGGCAGGCGGTCATGCAGGCCATGCAGCCAAGGCAGCGGTCGAAGTGCTCCGCGGTCGTCGCGGAGACCGGAGCCCCGTCCAGGATCTGGTTCACCAGGTAGATCCGGCCCCGAGGCGAGTCCATCTCCTCCCCCCACAGCTGGTAGGTGGGACAGGCCGGCAGGCAGAACCCGCAGTGCACGCAGTCCTTGGCCACCTCGCGCAGCGCGTCCTCGTCCTGCATCAGCTACCTTCCCCGAGTCGGCCAGGAAACATCCGGTGCTCCGGATCGAACTGGTCCTTGATCGCCCGCATCAGGCCCGCGCCGGGGAGGGACCCGTACGCGTTCGACGCTAGCACCGACCCCGGGCCGGTCAGCATCACGACAGCACCCCGCGGCGCCGCCCCGGCTGGGACGTCGAGCCGGTCGCGCAGCGCACGGACGAACCCGTCGGCGGTCTCCGCCTCTGTTCCCGGATCCAGGCACGCGTACAGTACCCCCGCCCCGGCCGACCCGGTGATGGCAGGCCGGGCCCCGGCGCTCACCCCGGCCGCGCTGACCGCCTCGAGTACCTCGTCCAGGCGGCTCACCCAGAACGTCACCCGGATCACCGTGCCGCGGGAGGGCAGCTGGCCCCACCGCGGCGGCGGTTCGCCGGCCACGGCCACCGCACCCGCCGCACCCGCCCCGGACGCCGCGCCCGCCGCGGACGCGAGCAGCTCCGCCATTTGCTTGGCTCGTTCGGCCACGCCGGAGGAGGTCCCTTCGACCAGCACCCCGACCCGCGGCCCCCGGCCCCCGGTAGCACCCACGGGCCCGGGTGGCCAGTCCAGCTCCACGGCCGAAGGCAGCAGCGCCGACCCGGCCGCCGACTGCACCGCCGCCACCGCGGCCGCGCGCTGCGCCGGGCCAAACTCCGGGCCAAACTCCGGGCCAAACCCCGGGTCGAACTCCGCCGTCACGTACGCCACCGCGTCCGGCACCGGATGCAGCCGGAAGGTCGCCTCGGTGATCAGCGCCAGCGTGCCCTGCGACCCGGCCAGCAGCTTGCCGATGTCGTAGCCGGCCACGTTTTTGACCACCTTGCCGCCGGCGTGCGCCACCACCCCGTCCGCGCGCACCGCGGTCACCCCGATCAGCAGGTCGCGCGGGGACCCGTACCGCAGCCGGCGCGGCCCCGCCGTCCCGCTGGCGATCACGCCGCCCACCGTCGCGTCCGCCGGGGCGTCCACCGCCAGCTGCTGCCCGGCGCCGGCCAGCACCGCCGCCAGCTGCGCCATGGTGACCCCCGCCTGCACCCGCACCACCAGATCGCCGGCCGCGTGCTCGAGCACCTGATCCATCGCCCGCAGGTCGACGACCAGGTCGCAGGCGGACGGGGCCAGGCCCCAGCCCAGCCCGGTCCCGGCCCCGCGCGGCACCACCGCCAGCCCGGACCCAGGCACGGCGGACCCAGGCACGGCGGACCCAGGCACGGCGGCCGCGGCCCGCAGCAGCGCCGACGCCTCGGCCGTGCTGGCCGGCGACCCGACGAACGACGGCACGAGCCCGCCGACCGCGTCCGCGGGCTCGCCGTCCCGCAGCGACGGGCACGCGGCCGTCAAGGCTGCCCTGATGCCGGATACCACGGCCCGTTCGGCAGCCATTAAAAGATCTCCGCCTGGCCGGCCGCTACGGCGGGATGCCCCACCGCCCCAAGTCCAGCCCGCCGGTGCCCGGGTACCTCGCCGCACAGCCGGGGGGTGGGGAAGATCTTGCCCGGGTTGCACAGGTGAGCCGGGTCGAACGCGCAGCGGACCAGCTGCATGGTGTCCAGGTCGTCGGCGCTGAACATCTTGGGCATGTACCGGGACTTGTCCACGCCGACGCCGTGCTCCCCGGTGATCGAGCCGCCCTGTTCCAGGCACGCGTCGAGGATCTGGCCCGACAGCTCCTCGGCGGCCAGGGTTTCCGCGGGCGAGGAGTCGTCGTAGAGCACCAGCGGGTGCAGGTTCCCGTCGCCGGCGTGGAACACGTTGGCCACCCGGATGCCCGCGGCGTCCGCCAGCGAGGTGATCGAGGCCAGCACGGCTCCCAGCGAGGTCCGCGGCACGACGCCGTCCTGCACGATAAACGCCGGGCTGATCCGGCCCACCGCGGCGAACGCGGACTTGCGGCCGGCCCAGATGAGAGCGCGCTCGGCCGGGTCGTCGGCGGCCCGGATCTCGGTCGCCCCCGCCGCCTCGCACAACGTAATGACGGTGGCCAGCTCCGCTTCGACCTCGGCGGCCGGCCCGTCAAGCTCGACAATCAGCACGGCCCCGGCGCCAGCCGGGTAGTTACACCGCACCGCGGCCTCCGCGGCCGTAATCGACAGCGCGTCCATCATTTCGATGGCGGCGGGCACGATGCCGGCCGCGATGATGTCGGAGACCGCCCGGCCGCCCTGCGACGTGGTGGGGTAGGCCGCGAGCAGGGTGTGCACGACCTCGGGCAGCGGCATCAGCTTGACCACGATCTTGGTGACGATGCCGAGCGTGCCCTCGGAGCCGGTGAACGCGCCGAGCAGGTCATAGCCGGTGGCCACGCCGCTGCCGTCGCCTAGCCACGTCAGCTCGCCCGCCGGGGTGACGATCTGTAGCCCCATCACGTGGTGCACGGTGAAGCCGTGCTTGAGGCAGTGCGCACCGCCGGAGTTCTCGGCCACGTTGCCGCCCACCGAGCAGACCACCTGGCTGGACGGGTCCGGCGCGTAGAACAGGCCGAACGGCGCCGCGGCCTTGCTTACCGCCAGGTTCGTCACCCCGGGCTCGACCACGGCCCGGCGGCTCACCTGGTCGATTTCCAGGATCTGCCGCATCCGGGACAGCACGATCAGCACCCCGCCGGCGTGCGGCATCGCGCCGCCGGACAGCCCGGTGCCGCTGCCCCGGGCGACAAAAGGCACCTGGGCGTCCGCGCAGGCCCGCACCACCGCGGCCACCTCGTCCGCCGAGCTCGGCAGCACCACAAGCGCCGGGATCGTGCGGTGCGCGGTCAGCCCGTCGCACTCGTAGGTGCGCAGCTCCATCGGGTCGGTGACGACGTGGCCCGCCCCGCAGATATCCCGCATCTGCGTCGTAAGCGCTTCCGTCGTCATCGGGCTAGGGCATCCGCTCGTAGGCGGGGATGGTGAGGAAGTCGGCGAAGTTGTCGGCCAGGGCGACCTCGGTGAACAGCGCGACCGCCTGGCCGTACCTTTCCGCGTCGAAGGCGTCGCCGGTCAGTTCCCTGATCTTGGTCAGCTCCTCGTCGATGAGCCGCTCCACCAGGTCACGCGTCACCACGGTCCCGTCGTCCAGGGCGATGTCGTTGTGCACCCACTGCCAGACCTGGGAGCGGGAGATCTCCGCGGTGGCCGCGTCTTCCATCAGGTTGAAGATGCCCACCGCGCCGTTGCCGCCCAGCCAGTTGGCCAGGTACTGGAGCGCGACGCTGATGTCGTTGCGCAGGCCCGCGTCGGTGATCACGCCGGGGGTCTTGCTCACCGCGAGCAGGTCCTCGGCGGTGACGCTGACGTCCTCGCGGAGCTTGCCGAGCTGGTTCGGGTGGGCGCCGAGGACGCCGTCGAAGACCTCCTTGCACAGCGGCACCAGGTCCGGGTGGGCGACCCAGGAGCCGTCGAAGCCGTCCTGGGACTCGCGGGTCTTGTCCTCCCTGACCTTCGCCATGGCCTTGTCGTTGACCTCGGGGTCGCGCCGGCTCGGGATGAACGCGGCCATGCCGCCCATCGCGTGCGCCCCGCGCCGGTGGCAGGTCTTGACCAGCAGCTCGGTGTAGGCGCGCATGAACGGCGCGGTCAT
>JBEKGC010000282.1:0-8883 GCA_050013055.1 Streptosporangiaceae bacterium | reverse complement strand
GGGAAGTTCAGCCGGGACACGTACGGCTCGGAGGCGTGCGCGAGCACGTCGAAGCCGCACTGGGCGGTGTAGTCAAGCGGGCAGTCGTAGTACAGCACCGGGTCGTCGATGGCCAGGCTGGTAATGGCGGCGTCATCGAACGCGACGTACTTGTGCGGATGATCCGGGTCAGTCGTGGTGTCGGTGATGACGTACGCCCAGGAGGTCTCAGAACCGGTGCCCGCCGTGGTGGAGACGGCGATGTGCGGGGGGTTCTTCGGGTTCTCCGACTTGTTGAAGCCCTCGAACTCGTTCACGCTGCGGCCGTCGTGCGCCACCGAGATCCGGGCGCCCTTGCACGCGTCGTGCGCCGAGCCGCCGCCGATCGAGACGAACGAGTCGCACTTCGTCTCCTGGTAGAGCGCCACGGCATCCATCACGTTGTAGTCCTTGGGATTGGACTCGACCTTGTCGAAGAGCACCGTGTCAAGGCCGTGCCACTTCAGTGACTCGACGATCTTGTGGACGGTGTCGCTGCCCCGCAGGCCAGTGGTCATCACCAGGATCTTCCTGAAACCCAGCTTCTTCGCTTCCGGCCCGATCATCTCGTGCGCACCCGGGCCCAGCATCGCCCGGGGGAACGGGTGGAACTCCTTGATCGGGAATGGCTTGAGCAGTTCGTCAACCTGCATGGCGTACCGGCCCCTCTCCGTATGGTGTGCTACCGCGCGCAGCGTGCGAAGACCGCCTCAGCCGGGCGGACCGTCTCAGCGGGAGCACCGTTGCGGCGAGACTAAGCAGCGGGGCGGCGATGCGGAACCCGCACCCGCCGGTTACGCCCGACCGCGACCGCGTTGCGCCCTGACGGACAGCACCGCTCCTGCCCGGACGGACAGGCCCCCTCCATCTGGAGGGGGCGATGGCGGCCGGAAGCATGGTGACACGCATCGCGCTGCGCCCCTACCGTCACGAGCATCAGGCGAAAGCGGAGCGGACCCGTATCCGCCGCGGGCCGTACAGGAGGTTTGTGATGCAGCAGGACATCCGAGCCGGGGCCGCACCGGCCCGCACGCCGTCGTGCGTCGCCGGAGCCGGCCTTGGCCCCGGCCAGGAGCCGGGCGCCGATGACCCGGAGATCACCGGAGAGCTGCTGGTCGAGGAAGTCTCCATCGACGGAATGTGCGGCGTCTACTAAGGCCGGGCCACCGTGATGACGACACCAATCGAGCCGGGCCGCGGCTACCGGCTCAACCCGGCGGTGGCGCTGCGCCCCGAGCCTTTCGGGGCACTCGCGTATCACTTCGGCAACCGGCGGCTGTCTTTCCTGAAGGCGCCGGAGCTCGTCGAGCTGGTCCGCGGACTCGGCTCCCACCGCTGCGTGTCCGATGCCCTGGCCGCCGTTCCCGACGACAGGCGCGATGCCTACCTCCGGGCGCTGGCCTCGCTGGCCGCGGCGGACATGATCGTTCCCCAGCAGGCCGGAAGCGAGGTAGCGTGACGATCGCCAGCGTCCAGACCGCGGCCGCCGGGCGGGTACCCGCCCTGGTCGAGCAGTTCAAGGGCGGCCTGGCCGCGCCGATCTGCCTGACCTGGGAGTGGACCTACGCCTGCAACCTGTCCTGCACGCACTGCCTGTCGTCCTCGGGCCGCCGCGACCCCGGCGAGCTGAGCACAGAACAGATGCGGTCGGTCATCGACGAGCTCCGCGCCATGCAGGTGTTCTACGTCAACGTCGGCGGCGGCGAGCCGACCGTGCGGCCGGACTTCTGGGAGCTGCTTGACTACGCGGTGGCCGGCGCCCTCGGCGTGAAGTTCTCCACCAACGGGCTGCGGCTCGACGCCGAGCGCGCGCGGCGGCTCGCCGCCACCGATTACGTGGATGTGCAGATCTCGCTGGACGGTGCGAGCGCCGACGTCAACGACGCGATCCGCGGTGACGGCTCCTACGCCATGGCGCTGCGCGCGATGGAGAACCTGGCCGAGGCGGGCATGCCCAACTTCAAGATTTCCGTCGTGATGACCAGGCACAACGTGCCGCAGCTTGACGACTTCGCGGCCCTGGCCGACCGGTTCGGCGCCCAGCTGCGGATCACCAGGCTCCGCCCGTCCGGCCGCGGCGCCGATGTCTGGCCCGAGCTGCACCCGACCGAGGCGCAGCAGCGAGAGATCTACTCATGGCTGACCGACCACGGCGACCAGGTGCTGACCGGCGATTCGTTCTTCCACCTCAACGCGCTCGGCGGCAGCCCGCTGCCTGGGCTGAACCTCTGCGGGGCCGGCCGGGTGGTCTGCCTGATAGATCCGGTCGGGGATGTCTACGCCTGCCCGTTCGCCATCCACGATGCGTTCAAGGCCGGTACCGTCCGCGCCCCCGGCGGTTTCGCGCGGGTCTGGCGGTCGGCACCGCTGTTCGCCGAGCTGCGCACCGAGACCTCAGGCGGAGCGTGCCGCTCCTGCTCGGAATACAGCGCCTGTCAGGGCGGCTGCATGGCGGCGAAGTTCTTCACCGGCCTGCCGCTGGACGGGCCCGATCCTGAATGCGTCAAGGGACACGGCGCCCGGGCGCTGGCCGCCGTCGGCGGCGCGCCGCCCCGGGCCGGGACCGACCACTCCCGCCGCGGCCGGGAGGTGCCGCTCGGCATGCCATCGGTGCGCGTCCCGGCCAAGCTGTGCGACTCAAGCCCGCTGGCGGGCACGGCGTGAGCACGTCCCTGACCGATCCCCTCGACCTCGGTCCGCGACGCGCCCCCAGCCGGGTGATGTTCGGGCCGCACGAGACCAACCTGAGCGGGGACCGCGGGATCTCGGCGCGGCACGTCGCCTACTACGCGCGGCGGGCCGCCGGGGGGTGCGGCGTCATCGTGACCGAGACCGCGAGCGTGCACCCGTCGGACTGGCCGTACGAGCGCGCGCCGCTGGCCGCGGACTGCGGGCCAGGCTGGGCGCACGCCGTCGCGGCCTGCCGTCCGCACGGGACCCTGGTTCTGGCCGGCCTGGGCCACGCCGGGATGCAGGGCTCATCGGCGTTCTCGCAGTCCGCGCTGTGGGGGCCGTCGCGGGTGCCGGACTCGACCTCGCGCGAGCTGCCGATGGAAATGGCCGGCCCCGAGATCGACGCGGTGGTCGACGGCTTCGCCGCCGCGGCCGCCCTGGCCGCCGGGGCCGATCTCGATGGCGTCGAGATCAACGCGGGCCAGCACTCGCTGCTGCGCCAGTTCCACTCCGGCCTCACCAACCAGCGCGGGGACGGCTACGGCCAGGACCGGCTGCTGCTCACCGAGCGGGTGTTGCGCGCGGCCCGCGCCGCGGTCGGCGGCGGCCGGGTGCTCGGGCTGCGGCTGTGCTGCGACGAGTTCGCCCCGTGGGCCGGGGTGACTCCGGAGCTGGCCGCGGAGCAGGCGGCGCGGCTGGCCGCGCTGGCGGACTACCTCGTCGTGGTGCGGGGCTCGATCTACTCAGTGCCCGCCACCCGGCCTGACCTGCACACGGCGGCCGGTGCCGGAGCGGAGCTCTGCCAGCAGATCCGGGCCGCGGTAGACGGCGCCGTACCCGTGGTGCTGCAGGGCAGCGTGGTCGACCCCGGACAGGCGCAGCGGGCACTTGACGATGGTGTCGCCGATCTGGTCGAGATGACCAGGGCGCAGATCGCCGATCCCGAGCTTGTCGCCCGGTGCCGCAGCGGCGAAGCGGACCAAGTCCGCCCCTGTGTGCTCTGCAACCAGGCCTGCATGGTCAGGGACAACAGAAACCCGGTGATCACCTGCATCGTCGAGCCGCGCAGCGGCCACGAGCTCGACGACGCCAGCGTCGCGGGCGCGGACCAGCCGCGGCACTCGGTGCTCGTGGTCGGCGGCGGCCCGGCCGGGATGGAAGCCGCCCGGGTGCTCGCGCTGCGCGGTCACCAGGTCCGCCTGGCGGAGCGCGGGCCGGCCCTGGGCGGCATGCTGGCCCCAGCCGCGCTGGTACACGGACGGCAGCGGCTGGGCACGGCGGTGGACTGGTGGCGCCGCGAACTGCGGCGGCTGGCTGTGACGGTGTCGCTCGGCCACGAGGTCACCGCGGCCGAGCTGGACGACGCGCTGGCCAGCGGGGTCCGCGTGGTGCTGGCCACGGGCTCGGTGCCCGGCCCGCGGGATTACCAGGTGGCCGCGGGCGCGCGCGTGGTGGAGGCCGCCGACCTGGTCGGCCTGGTGAACTCCGGTGCCCTTGACCGCTTGCCGGCCGGCCGGGCCGTGGTCTTCGACCCGATCGGCGGGCCGATCGGCGTCGGCGTCGCCGAGTTGCTCGCCGCCCACGGCCGGCCCACGTCGATCGTCACCCAGGACCAGATCGCCGGCAACCAGCTCTCGCTCACCGGCGACCTGGCCGAGGCCAACTCGCGGCTGCAGCGGGCCGGCGTGACCCGCGAGCTGCGCAGCCTGCTGCGGGCCGTCACCGCTGACCACGTGCTGCTCGAGGACCGGTGGACCGCCGAGCAGCGCAACCTGGACTGCGCGTTCGTCGTGCACTGCGGGCACCGGCTGCCGGAGCAGGCGCTGTACCTGAACCGGCCGGGCACACCGCGGGCGGGCGACTGCGTGGCGCCAAGAACGGTACTCGAGGCGGTGCTCGAAGCGCGCCGGGTGGCGCTCGCCCTCGGCGCGGCCGGGGAACGGCCTCCCCCGGTGACCAGCCAGCCGGTCCTGATCGCGACCGGAGGCGGCCGATGAGCGGGACCAGCAGGTACCGGTACCTGTTCTCGCCGCTGCGGATCGGCCCGGTCGTGGTCCGCAACCGCATCGTGTTCTCCGCGCACCTGACCAACTACGCGGAAGATGGCCGGCCCAGCCAGCAGCACGCCGACTACTACGCGGCCCGGGCCGCAGGCGGCGTCGGGCTCATCATCACCGAGGAGCACTCCACCCATCCCACCGACTGGCCCTACGAGAAGCTGATCCACGGCTTCCACCGGGCGGTCATCCCCGGCTACCAGGCCATCACCACCGCGGTGCACGCGCACGACGTGCCGATCTTCGCCCAGCTCAACCACAACGGCGGCCAGGCGTCGTCGATGTTTTCCCGGCTGCCCGTGTGGGCGCCGAGCCCCGTTCCCGACCCGATGTTCCGCGAGGTGCCCAAGGCCGTGGAACTGCACGAGATCGCCGAGATCGTGGCCGGCTACGGCACCGTCGCCGGGCACTGCGCGGAAGGCGGGTTCGACGGCATCGAGCTGCAGTGCTCGCACTCCTCCATCGTCCGCGGCTTCCTGTCGCCGGCCACCAACAAGCGTACCGACGCCTACGGCGGCGCGCTGCCTGGCCGTTCCCGGATCCTGGTGGAGATCATCGACGCGGTCCGCGAGGCCATCGGACCCGACCGCGCGCTCGGCGTGCGGATCTGCGGCGATGAGCTGATCGAGGGCGGCAGCACGCTGGCGGAGGCCGTCGACGTGGCCAGGATCGTGGAGGCGACCGGCCAGGTCGATTTTATCAACACCTCGATCGGCGTGGCCACCGCGACGTTGTTCATGATCGAGGCTTCGATGGCCATCCCGCCCGGGTACGCCCTGTTCATCGCCAACGCCATCCGGCGGGCGGTCAGGCTTCCCGTGATCGGCGTGGGCCGGATCAAGGACCCGGTACAGGCCGAACGGGCGCTGGCCGAAGGGCACTGCGACCTGGTGGGCGTGGTGCGCGGGCAGATCGCCGACCCGGACTTCGCCGCCAAGGCCAGGGCCGGGTACGCCCCGCACATCCGCACCTGCCTGTCCTGCAACCAGGAGTGCGTCGGCCGGATGGGCCTGAACCGGTGGCTGGGCTGCATCGAGAATCCCCGCACCGGCCGGGAGTCCGTCTACCTCCAGCCGCCGCGCGTGCGGGGCCGGAAGGTGACCGTGGTCGGCGGCGGTCCGGCCGGCCTGCAGGCCGCCGCCACGGCGGCGCAGCGCGGCCACCAGGTCACCCTGTACGAGCGCCAGCCGCGCACCGGCGGGCAGGTCGCCGCCGCCGCCTCGGTGCCATCCCGGGCCGAGTTCCTCGACGTGGTGCGCAACCTGGCGGCCGAGTGCCAGCGCTACGGCGTGCAGATCAGCACCGGCACCGAGGCCACGGCCGAGTCGGTGCGGGCCGGCTCGCCTGACGTCGTGGTGCTGGCCACCGGGGCGATCCCGCAGCCGCCGTACTGGGCCGGCGGTCATCCGCGCGTGGTGGACGTCCGCGACGTGCTCGAGGGCCGCGCCGCGCCCTCCGGCCAGGTCGTCGTGGTCGATGACCTCGGCTTCCACCAGGCCACCAGTGTTGCCGAGCTGCTGGCCGACCGGGGCTGCGCCGTGGAGATCATCACCCCGGGCATGGTCGTCGGCCAGGACCTCGGCATCACCCTGGACATGGAGACGTTCAATGTGCGCGCCCACGCCAAGGGCATCAGGCAAGCGACTGACCTGGTGGTGCTGGCTGCGTCTGGCGCCGACGGCGAGGACGGGGTCATGCTGACCCTGCTGCACCACCCCACCGGCGAGTCCGCGCAGCGGCACTGCGACTGGGTCGTGTGCGCCGTCCATCAGGCGCCTGAGGAGACCCTGTGGCAGCAGCTGCAGGCCGCGCCCTTCGAGGTGCACCGCATCGGCGACTGCGTCACGCCGCGGCGGGCGCACGCCGCCGTGATCGAAGGACACCGGGTGGCGATAGCGATATGACCATCCCCCCGCTCCCCGCCCTGGCCGTCATCGTGGTGCGGGACGGCGAGCTGCCGGCCGGAGCTGACGAGACGGTGGCCGAGGCGGGCGGGGCCGCGCTCGTGCTTGGATCCGGAGCCCGCGAGGCCGCCGGACTGCTGGACGCGGCCAGCCGGGTGTGGCTACTCGAGCGGTCCTCGGTCGCCCCCGGCGCCGTGGCCGCCGCGCTGGCGCCCGTCCTGGCGGACGTGCCCATCGTGCTGCTGCCCGCCTCACCCGACGGCCGTGACCTGGCGCCGCGGCTCGCCGCGGTGCTTGGCCGCCCGCTGCTCGCCGGCGCGGTCCGGTGCACACCGGACGAGGTCGAGCTGACCAGGCTCGATGATCACCTGTCGGTACGGGTCGCGGTGGACGGGCCGGTCGTGGTGACCCTGCGGCCAGGCTGCCGGGGCGCCCCCGAGCAGGTAACGCTGGCCGAGGTAACCGCGCTGGCGGTGCCGGAGGACAAGCCCGGGCACGACGCCGCGAGCATCGAGGTGCTGCAGCCGGAGCCGAGCACGGTGGACCTGGCTGAGGCCCGCCGGATCCTGGGCGGCGGCGCCGGACTGGTGCCCGCCGGGTCGGACGGCGCGACCGTCATGCGGCTGCTGGCGCAGGTGGCGGAGGCGCTGGCGGCCAGCGCCGGCGCCACCAGGGTGGTGACCGACGCGGGCTGGATGAGCTACGACCGGCAGATCGGGACCACCGGGGTGACCGTCAGCCCCGAGCTGTACGTGGCGTTCGGTATTTCCGGTGCCGCGCAGCACACCGGCGGGCTCGGCGCGCCCGAGCACGTGGTGAGCGTGAACACCGACCCGTCCTGCCCGATGACCCTGATGGCCGATCTCGGCATCGTCGCCGACGCCCCGGCGGTGCTCGCCGAGCTGGCCGAGCGGCTGGGCGTGACCGCGGTGCCGTCGGATCAAGCGGGGAACGAGGCGAGCCATGCCGGATGACGTGATGACCGTCGACGCGGTGGTCGTCGGCGCCGGGCCCGCGGGCTCAGCGGCGGCGCTCGAGCTGGCCCGGGCCGGCCGGGACGTGGTGCTGGTGGAGCGCGGGGTCTTCCCCGGCGCGAAGAACGTCTACGGCGGCGTGGTGTACGGGCGGATCCTGGACCAGGTCCTGCCGCAGTGGTGGACGGAGGTGCCGGTACAGCGCTGGGTGACCCGGCGGGCCACCATGCTGATGACGCCGACCCAGGCGCTGACCGTCGACTACCGCAGCGCCGCCTGGGATCGCGCGCCGTACAACGGGATGACGACCTACCGGGCCGATTTCGACTCCTGGCTGGCCAGCAAGGCGGTCGCGGCCGGCGCCCGGCTGGTGACCTCGACGGTGGCCACGAGCCTGCTGCGGGATTCTTCCGGCCGGATCGCCGGGGTGCGCACCGACCGGCCGGGCGGCGACATTCACGCCCGGATGGTGATCGCCTGCGACGGGGTGAACTCCTTCCTGGCCAAGGAGGCCGGACTGCTGCCGCGCACCGACTCGGCGCACACCACGCTGGGAGTCAAGGAAACCCTCGCGCTGCCGCGCGAGGTGATAGAAGAACGGTTCGGGCTGATCGGCGACGAGGGCCTGGACATCGAGATGGTCGGCTGCACCAGCGGGATCCCCGGCGGCGGCTTCCTCTACACCTGCCTCGACACCGTCAGCGTCGGCGTGGTGGTCGGACTTGACGGCCTGGCGGCGGCCAAGACCCGGCCCGAGGAACTGATCGCGGCGCTTAAGGCGCATCCGGCCATCGCACCGTACCTGCGCGGTGCCGAGGTGAAGGAGTACTCCGCCCACCTGATTCCCGAGGGCGGGTATCGCGCCATGCCCCGGCTGGCCACCGACGGGATGCTGGTGGCCGGGGATGCCGCGTTCATGTGCCTGGCCGCCGGGCTGTGGCTGGAGGGGGTCAACTTCGCGATTGGCGCCGGGCTGGCGGCCGGGCGGACCGCCGCCGAGGCGATCGCGGCCGGCGATACCTCCGCCGCCGGGCTGGCCGGCTACCGGCGCCGGTGCGAGGCCAGCTTCGTGCTCCGCGACCATAAGCGGCTGCGCAACGCCGCGGACATCGTCCTCGCCGACCGGATGCAGCGAGACTACCCCGGCCTGGCGTGCGATTTCGTCGAGCAGATCTTTACCGTCACCAACCCGAAACCCAAGATCGGGATGGCCAGGGAGTTCTACCGCGCGGTCCGCCTCAACAAGGTCCAGCTGCG
>JBEKGC010000281.1:0-8891 GCA_050013055.1 Streptosporangiaceae bacterium | reverse complement strand
CCTGCTGGTCACCACACGTGCCGGCCCACAGGAGAACCCACAGGATCGCGCCGCGGCGCCAGCCAGGGATGCAGGCCGGGCTCACCAGCGGCACCGGGACACAGGGTGATCCCGGCCGGCTGGCGCTAACTGGCTTCACCGGACGACCGCGGTACTTAACGGGAGGCCGGCCTCACCGAGGAGGAGCTGGCTGAGGCGGCGAGCATGGGGCAGGATGCCGTTCTGCTGCTGCTCCGCCAGCAAGGTCATCATGGCGTTACCGGCCTGGGTCGTGGGGTAGACGTGCCAGGCGGCCACGACGAGCCGCCGCGCGGTCAGCGGATCGCTGGGTACTAGAGCCAGGCCTTCCTCGGTGAGACTGTTCGACAGGGCGATGGCGTGTTGCTGGGAGGCGTTGACGGCAGTACTTACAGCTATCCCCGCGGCGCTGGCGGCGATAACGACGAGGGCCAGGATGCCGGCGATCACGCCGCGTCGCCGCCCGGTGGCGCGGCGCGCGGCGCGGTGCGCAGCGCCGAGGAACGTCTCACCGATGGCCGGCAGCGGGAGGTAGCGGGTGGGCGCGTCCTGCCAGCGGGCGGCCGCGGCGTCGACAGTAGCCAGCCGCCCCGGCCGGTACAGATAAGAGGAATCCCGGCCGCTGAGATCCCAGGTCTGCGCGTCGGAGACCACCTGGCTGTACAGGGCACGATCCAGCTGGTCATCGCCGAGCCAGTCCCGCAGCTGTTTCCAGCTGCGCAGCAGGACATCGTGGGAGATCTCGGCGTGGTCCTCGCCGAGGACGAGCAGGCGGCGGGCGCTGAAAGAGTCCAGGATCGCGTCGATGTCCGCCGCCAGCGGAGCTCCCTGAGCGTGCAGGTCGGTAATGCGGCACCGGCGCCGCGCCAGCTGACCATCCGGCGTGACGATGGTGAGCTGGGTGAACACCAGCCGCGCCGTGTCCTGCTGCGCGCTGGTCAGGGCATCGTAGGCGGCCTGGGCGCCGCGGTTGACGGCGTCGGCGACACCGCCGGCCCGCCGGTAACCGCGCAGCGTCAGCTCGCGGCCCTCGCGGCGTTCCCAGGTGGCCGCCATCGCCTGCGACATCAGCGGCAGCGCGCCGCTGCCCAGGCCATCCGTCGTCCCCTCCCGCAGCTCAGCGATCACCGCCTCAGCCAGCGCAGGCTCGACGGCCAGGCCCGCCTCCGCCGCGGGCCCGGTGACCGCGAGCCGCAATTCAGCCTCACTCATCGGCCCGACCGTGAACGGCCCGGCGTCCAGCGCCGCCTTCAACGGCGGGTACGCGATGAGCCGGCCCAGGAAATCAGCGCGCACCACCGCGACCACCAGCGCCGCCGGCAGTGCGCGGGCCCCGGCCGGGACGGTGGCCGCCGCGTGCAGCGCCGCGACGAACGCGTCTCGCTCCGCCCGGTCGCCCTCGGTGTCCCAGCCCGCGGTGAACAGTTCCTCGAACTGGTCGATGATCAGCACCAGGCGCGGCACGGCGGCAGCGACATCGGCCGAGCCGTCCGATCCGGTGTCCGCGACGCGGCTGGCCGCCGTTCTCACCGCCTGCTGGACCAGCATCGGCGCCTCACCCGGCGCCGCCGACAATGACCGGTACACCGACACCGGATCCACGCCCGCCATGTCGGCTAGCTGCATCGCCAGCTCCCGCACCGGACCGCCCGCGGGCTGGATGACCCGCCGCGGCCACCGCTGCGACCCCGGCCCCAGCGCACCCGCCGCCAGCTGCGGCAGCAACCCCGCCCGCAGCAGCGACGACTTCCCCGCCCCCGACTCCCCGGCCACCAGCAAGATCCCCGGCCGCGCCAGCCGCTCCGCCACCCACCGCACCAGCTGGTTCACCAGCTCACCGCGACCGTAAAAAAGCCGCTCGTCCCGTTCCCCGAACGGCACCAACCCCAGATACGGGCATCCCGGCCACACCTGATCCCCCCCCGGCGCCAAGCCCCCCGGCGCCACGGTTTCCCCGCGCAGGGCGGCCAGCACCTCCGCGGCCGGGACCCGGCCGCGGGCCGCCGCCACGAACACGGCACGCACCGGCTCGGGCAGCCCCAGCGCGCCGGCCAGCAACACCGCGGTGTCCCTGCGGGCCGTGCGGTTGATGCCCCGCTCCAGGTCACTGACCGACCGCGGGCTCAGGCTCGCCGCCTCCGCCAGCTCCTCCTGGGTCAGCTTGGCCCCGGCCCGCAGCTGCCGCAGTAACCCGCCGAACTCCAGTGCTGGCTGCTCCGTCATGATCCCCGTCCCTTCCACAGGCCCTGACCCGCTCCAATGGCAAACCGGCACGGTCAGGAAGGGAACCTGCACAATAGGTTAGCCGGGGGAGGCTCACCCGCGCCATCTCCGCCGCCCAAAGCCAGCGGAGACGCTAACAACCCTGCCGGGGCGGCTTCAAGATCGCGGATGCCTGCCAGTCAGCCGTGACCAGCGCGAACGCCACTGGCGCCCCTGGGTTGCGCAGGTATTTGGCACACGACGAGTCTCGGCAGCATCGAATATCCGGACCAACCGCACCGGCCGAACCGTACGTCGCTATCGCGGGAAGCTGGCCAGGTCGGCGAGAGCCTGTTCGCAGGCCTCGGGGACGCCCTGACGGAGCAGCCGCCCGGACGCCTCGTCTCCCGCGGCGGCCTTATCGCGGATGCCGTCGGCGTGCGCCGTGATGCGCGCAGGTCTCGCCCTCCAGGAAGGTGAGCACCTCCCGGCCCTGCTCGTCGAACCCGAGAGGCCGCGGGGCGCCGGTGAACCCCTGCCCGGCCAGATGGGCGAGCAGTGCGTGCACGGCTGGCGTCCAGGGACCGGCCAGGCGGCGAACCGTGTTCCCGACCCGGACCGCCCCATCGGCGTACCCGCCCTCGAGCCGCTCCTCAGCCATGAGCACATGCTGGCACACCCTTGCCGCCCTGGCCTGACACGGTTTCCGGCGAGCTGCCGGCTCAGCGGCGGACGTCGTTGCTGGCTGGCGGGTTGGGCTGGGACGGCTTCCCGCCTGCGAAGTCCTCCCAGCCGGTCTGGAGAGGGGTCCAGCGCCGGTCGAAGTCGGCGGCGCGGCGTGTCGCGCGTTGCAGGCGCTCGCCCCGGTAGCGATGTCGCGCCCAGATCGAGGACGGGCGCGCGAGCCGCAAGGCCCCGATCACCCCGGCGGGTGGCAGGAAGAGGCCGAACAGCGCCGTCCGGTATTTGCCTTTCAGGACGCAGATGAGGGCGAGCGCGCCGTCAGCGATGAGGATGCCGGTGGCGGTCAGGCGCAGTGACAGCTCGATACCGTCGACGTCCTGTACGCCGAATGGGCTGAACCCGGCGAGGGCCAGGCCGAGGCAGGCGGCTGTCAGGCTCACCGCCTCGACCGACAGCTGGCCCTCACCGCTCCAGTAGACGTCCTGCAGATGCAGGATCAGGGCGAACTCATCCAGGACGAGGGACGTGCCGCCGCCGACCGCCACTGCGGCGAACGAGCGCCAGCCGAGAGAGTCAGGACCGCCGACCGCCGTGAAGGCTCCGATTATGAGCAGGATGATGCCGGGGACAGAGTGATGAATGTGGGTTCCGCTCGCCGTCACCTGGTTCCGGAACGGGCCGCGGCCGTCGCGGATCATCCGGGTGATCGTCCGGGTCAGCACGAACGTCACGACAAAAGCCAGAAAGCACAGCATGAGGGGCAGTTTCCCTGCCAAGAGCACGTCGCGGTGCCACCATGAAGCCATGCCGCCACCATAGATCGGCTGCCATGCCCTGATGCCTTCCGGTGACCTGCCCGGCCGGGGCGGACGCCCGCTGGCGTACCCCCTCCCAGGTCAGTCAGTCGAACGCGGGGTCGCTGACAGGTTCCAGGTAGGCGCGAAAGCCGTCCTCGTTCTCCCGCCGGGCTCTACCCGAGCCGGGACGGGAAAGGCATCTTCCGAGACTGGCAGCAGCCGATCGAAGTGGCTGTAGGGGCATCACAGTGGCCCGCAAAGCCGCAGCCCAGATGGCGGGATCACGCGCACAGGCCACCGCACACGAACGGCATGCGGAAGATCGCACGGGAATCAAACGGCCATGGCTCATCGTCGGAGCTGTTTTTCCGGCTAAATCAGCAAGTAGGGGGAGATCCTATTGATTTCGAGGCCGGTCTCGGCGATAACGATATAGAGGACCTCGACTTGCGGAGCGCGCCTCGATGGATGGGATGGGGTCGAGACCGAATGCGTTAGGTGTGCTCGTGAGCAATGAGAAGCTGGTTCGCGGTGCGGTAATGCTGGCCGCCAGTCGCTCCGCGACTGGCGGTGCCGACAGCGGCCACCGCGTCTCCCAGGTGTCGCATTGCTTACTCGGAGGTTCTTCCCGGCTCTGGTCCGGCGAGTGGCGATACCCGCGTCGTCCTGACCGGCTCCGCCGTCACGACCGCCGGGGTCTCATTGTTCGGTGCTGTTCCGGCGAGCGGAACCGTCGTCTCAGTAGACGAGGTTTTGGTGTGCGCGCCGACGAGCGGGGACAAGCTAGGCGCTTTTCCCCGGCTGGACGGGCCCGGGAGACGATCTCTGCCGGACCTGGTCAACGCGGCGCCATGGGGCGCTGTGTCAGCAGAAGGATTCCAGGAAGGATCCACTGATGATTCTGTCTTCGCACTACCGTGCGGCTGCGGGGCGGCGAGCGGCACTAGCGATCGCGGCCTTGGCCGTGATGGCCGGGGTCGTGGCGGCTGTGCCCGCGTCCGCGGCCACCGGCTGGGTGCTGCAGACCACCGCGAACCCGGCCAGTGGCACGCTGAACACGCTGGACGCGGTGTCGTGCACGTCGGCCTCCAACTGCATAGCCGTGGGAAACTATCAGAACAGCGCTGGTGACAGCTACGCACTGGCCGAACGCTGGAACGGCAGCACCTGGGCGCTGCAGGCCCCGGTGACTCCGTCCGGGGACACCGCGTTCTTCTTCAGCGGCGTGTCATGCCCCACGGCTACCTACTGCATCGCGGTAGGCGTCAATCAGCCGACCGTCAAGAGCAGCACGGTCGTAGCCGAAGTCTGGAACGGCAGTACCTGGACCCTGCAGTCCGCGGTCAGCCCGACCCTCGCCTGGCTGTCCGGGGTGTCATGCTCCGCGACCAGCAACTGCGAGGCCGTGGGCCATGACAGCGCCGGGACGCTCGCCGAGCACTGGAACGGCAGCACCTGGTCTACCCAGACCGTGCCAGCCGCAGTAGCGGGGCTGACCGCCGTCGACTGCCTCTCGGCCAGTTTCTGCGAGGCCACCAACGGCAGCGCAGAAGCCGCGTCATGGAACGGCAGCACCTGGTCCGCCCAGACCATGCAGACCGGCACCATCTTCTCGGTGTCCTGCGGGTCCGCGTCCAGTTGTGAGGCAGTCGGTTACTTGTTGGATGGCAGGGAGGCCTATCCGCTGGCCGAGCACTGGAATGGCAGCACCTGGGCTTACCAGACGGTGCCGAACACTACAGACCCGGGGCTGTACGGTGTGTCCTGCGCGTCGGTGACCAGTTGCACCGCCGTCGGTGAAGGCTCCAACACCAGCGGGGACGGCGTTACGGCGGCCGAGTACTGGAACGGCAGCACCTGGACGCAGCAGTCCCCCCTGAACCCGAGCGGGGCAGAGGTCGCTGACTTCCAGGGCATCTCCTGTCCCACCACCGCAGCCTGCACCGCAGTCGGCGACTGGTACGCCACCAGCCCCAACCTGGCGCGGACTCTCGGTGAACAAGACTAGCTGACCCTGACCGCCCAGTTACCCGGTACCGCGGCCTCGGCCCTCACCAGGGTCGCGGTACCGGCGGCGAGCACCTGATCCTGACGGAATTAGCGAGGTGGCCGCGGCACGACCGCGGTCAGGCCGGCCAGGTCGGCGCTCACCTGCCAGAGCCGCGCCGCAGCGGCCTGGTCGTAGCTGCGGCCAGAGGATCTCCTAGGTTTGCTCCTGGCGAAGTAACGGCCCGTCACCTGCTCCAGATCGGGAGCGGAAACCAGGTGGATGGAGGTGGCGGCGCCCCGGCCCGGGGCCTTCATGAAGGGCCGCACGAACGGGATGAACAGCCGCTGGACGCCGCCGGGGTCCTCAGCTCCGAAAGATGTGCGCACCACGCCGGGATGCAGCGCATTGGCGGTGACCAAGGTGGCCCGCAGCTTGCGGGCCAGCTCATAGGTGAACAAGACGTTGGCGAGTTTGGACTGGTTGTAGGCCCGCGAGCCGGAGTAGGACCGTTCGCCCTGCAGGTCCTCAAAATCGATCCGCCCGATGGCCTGCACGTTGGAGGAGACCGTGACCACGCGGGCCGGGGCGCTGTCCACGAGCCGGTCCAGGAGCAGGCTTGTGAGCAGGAACGGCGCGAGATGGTTGATCGCGAAGGTGCGCTCGAGCCCGTCAGCGGTGACGTGCCGGGTGTTCCAGTACCCCCCGGCGTTGTTGACCAGCACATCAATCCGGGAAAGGCTCTGCAGCACCTCGCCGGCCAGCCGCCGCACCTGCGACAGGGAGGACAGGTCCGCGACGAACACGTCCACCTGCCCGCTGCCGACAGCGCGGATCTCGCGGGCCGCGTCCTCGGTACGCCCGCGGTCCCGGCCGGCGATCGCCAGGTGCGCGCCCATCGCGGCCAGGCCCAGGGCAGTCGCCCGGCCGATGCCGCCGCTGCCGCCGGTGATCAGCACCGTCCGGCCGGTCATCGGCCCGCTGTGGATCCGTTCCATTTCCGTGCTCCTTCGGTGGATGCCGGGACCGGTGCGACCCTGCTCGCCGCTTACGCGGCGAGGCTGAAGGGCGGGTAGCGATCGGTGAGGAAGCCGACGTAGGCCTCCACCCGCAGCGCGTAGCGGTAGGCGCTGACCAGGAAGCCCCGGATGCCCTCGGGGTACTCCCCGGTGAACAGCACGGCGAAGAAGCCGGCGATGATGCCCGCGCACGCCGCGATGGCCAGGCCGGCCAGCACGAAGTACTGGGGGATGGCCAGGAACCACTTGTACAGCGGCTGCCACCGCTCTAGGTGCCCGGGATAGGTCAGGCGCAGCGAGGCGTGGGGTTCGGCGCCGTCGTCTTCGGAGGACAGGTCGAAGTCGAACGGGGGATAGTCCTCGTGCATGAAGAACGCGTAGCTCAGGGCCCGCCACTCATAGCGGTAGGTCATGACGATGGCGTCGAACAGCGGCCGTGGTATCTGCTCGGCGAACAGCACGGTGAAGAAGCTGATCAAGGTCAGGGCCTGCCGCACGAAGCGCAGGGCATGGGCGATCATCAGGTGCGGGATGGCCAGTAGCCACTGCACCAGGGGCCGCCACCGGGTGATGTGATGGTTGGCGTGCAGCTCCAGCTGGAGGGGATATGGGGCGGACATGGACACGATGACTCCTTGGTTTGGGCCGCGATGCTCTTGGTGTTGCGCCAAGAGTGCGCCGAGGGCCTGAGGTGGGACTGACGTGGCGCTGAGGCCGGGACCTCAGCGCGGTCGGAGGCTGCTCAGGTGCAGGCGTCGTAGGGTGGTGGGCACTCAGCGCGGGCCTAGCAGATGACGCGATGGTCTTCGCCGCTGACGCCCGCCAGGCCGCCGCCGCCAGCGGGGACCCGGCCATACAACTGCTCGCCGATACCGCAGTAGCCGCAGTCAGGGCGCTCACCGACCCGACTCGCCCCAACGCTCAGGCCTTCATCGCGCTCGCTCAGCAGCGCGCCAGGGATTTGTCGTACGGCAGTCTCACCAGTTTCACCGACGAGCCGGATGTCGCCGCGCTCGCGGCTCGCCTAGCGCCTCGCGGCGGTTGATCTCAGTGCCACCTCAGCGCTGCCTCAGGCCAGCCAAGCAAACTGGGGCTCATGCAGCCAACACAAGGTCAGCCCGTCAGCCAGCATGATCACTTGGACGCCTCCGGGCCCGCCCTTGAGGACCACGGCCGTGCGGTCACCGCAAGCTTGCAGGCCGCGGCGTGGTACCGGCACGCCCAGCGAGCCATCGACCGCCGCCGGGCCGCCACCGCGCTGCGCCACGCGGTCGAAGCCGACCCAGCGTTCGAGCTCGCTCTCGCCGACCTCGACGCCATGACCGGAACCTCTAGCCAACGTCCCAGCCTCGGGCAGATGAACTGGGAACGTCACCACATCGAGGTCGTCCGTACCGCGGCCGCCGGCCATGGCAAGCGAGCCGCCGACCTGCTCCGCGAGCATCTCGCTGCCGTCGGGTGTGACCCTCTCGCCTTCCGGATCGTCGCCCAGCTGCGACAGCCGGCGGGGACAGACGACGACTTCGAGAACCTGGCAGGCCAGCTCCCAGCTTGCCACCCAGCCCGATGGCCGGGCTCTCCGTGACCGCCACCCCGGCGCCAGCCGGTCAGCGCTCGGCGACGCGCGTCGTGTTCCCCGAGCCCCGCCGGGTCGAGCTCGAAGAGGTGATCGTTGACCTGCGTGAGCTTGGGCCGCACGAGGTCGTCGTGCAGGCTCGCCGCAGCGTGATCAGCCCGGGCACCGAGCTGGCCCACTATCGCGGTCACGCCGGCGGGCGCCAACCTCGTGCTTGAGTGCTCAGGCAGCCAGCACGCGGTCCTGCTCGCCACGGAGATCTGCGCTCGCCACGGTGAGGTGATGATCATCGGGGCCCCGTGGCGACGCGAGCCAGGAGGTGACCTACTTGGAGGGTCTCTTCCAGCAAGGCGCGGCGTACCTTGTCCAGAACGACGGCTGGACCGGCCAACCCTGGGCGTCATCGCTCCCCAGCTCGCCGTAGCCAAAACGCGGGCGAAAAACGCGTCGCCGGGTCATCACGGCACGTCCGGCCGCGCTGAGGTGCCGACCTCAGCGCCACGACAGTCCCACCTCAGGGCCAGGACGCAGGCTTACGTCCAATACCAGCACATCGAGGGAAGGACCAACCGTGATCGAGATTGATGGCCTGACCAAACGGTACGGGG
>JBEKGC010000280.1:0-8907 GCA_050013055.1 Streptosporangiaceae bacterium | reverse complement strand
CCACGACCGCGTCGTACATGGCCATCTTCTCGGGCTCGGTGACCCACGGCTTGAGGTTCTTGCGGTCCCACGGCGCGACCGTGCCCGACTTGGTGTCGGCCACCACGTCGATGACCGTCATCCCCTCCCGCTCGCAGAACGCCCGGGACTTCTCATCCTGGGTGTCGATCCCGATGCCCTGCTGCCCGCCACTCTGAAGCTTGCTCAGCCTGGCCGCGATCAGCGCCCGCACCGGGCGCTCCCCGGGATGCACCACCGGATGCACCACCGGATGCGCCGCTGGTGCGTCCTGGGTGCGCGGTTGCGCTGGTGCATCTGGTGGGTGCGGCTGCTCCATGTCGCTCGCCTCGTCAAGGTCGGTGCGTCTGCTACGCTCCCCTTTGTCAGCTTAAATCCGACCTTAACACATGTATCCTAGCCCTCCGGGACAGTAATGAAAAGCAGCAGCTGGTTCTGGTCTCGCGACATGATCAGGCATTCCTCGTGCCCTGGCTCGTTCGGATCATCAGGGTCCTCGGTAAAGTCCAGCACCTCGGACCAGAAGACCGACTGTGCGTAAGCGTCCCTGGCGTCAACCGACGTGTGCGATATACGGCTAACCATGGCGGCAGTCTCAATCGTCGGCGTGGAGGCGTCAAACGGTTTACCCGGCGGCAAGGACCGGCCGGCCGGCCCCGTACTGTCGCGGAAATGCCCTGTGCAGGTTTTCACAAGCTGTCTCCGCGGAAACGTTTCGGGAGCTCAACGGCGGACCCACCCTCTCCGTCACGGCCACCCCAGGCACGCACGGCCTACCTGCCAGTCAGGGACTCGCAGCCGCTCCACGGTACGGGTGCACAGCGGCGACGGTGCCCACCCGGTGCGTCAGCGGGACCTCATCAAGCCGTAGCTGAAGATGCCTTCGGCTTTAACAGGTCGCGGTGTCTGCGTTGCCTCTAGGGTTGGTCTCATGCTGGAGGCCGCCGCCGAGAAGGCAGAACTCACCGGTCAGATTCGCTCGCTCCTGACCTGGGCCGGTCCTGGACGCAAGCTCACCCAGACCGGGCGCATCGGCCTGGCGGACGCCCGCCAGCTCGTGGAGCTGCTCGGTACCGGCGATACGATCGACCCGGAAATCGGCGGCCGGGTCTTCAAGACAAGATCCAGCGAAGATCTCGCTTATCTCAACCGGATCGTGGAGTGGGCGAAGGCCGCGCGCTTGATACGGGTCAGCGGCACCAAGCTGATGCCGGTAAAAAAGAACGCCGCGCTCGCGGAAAAACCACTCGACCTGATCCTGGCTCTGCTGGCGGCTTATCCCCGGCTGGGCAAGCCGTTGTTCCCGCGGAATACCTGGCGCCAGTCCCTCGTCGGCGACGAGTTCACTGACATCAGCCAGGAGCTGACCACCGCGCTGCTCCGCAGCGCGGGCCCCTGCCCGCTTGGCGAGCTCAGCGACATCGCCTACCAGGTGATCGAGGCCCGGTACATGCTGACCGGCCTTACCGCGCTCCAGCACGACTCGCTGCGGCGCATCATCGCGGTAGACGTCACGGTCGCGATGGCCGCTCTCCACGTTCTCGGCGTCGTGGTCCTCGACCGGGAGGCCGATTCCGCCGAGCTCACCGATCTGGGCCGGTATGCGATCCGCCGTGTCCGCGGCATGGCACAGCCGGGCGATCCCGTGCTCCAGCTGCGGGTTACGCTCCTCGACGTGGACGAGCCGCCAGTATGGCGGCAGGTGGTGATCCCGGCTGGCTACACCCTCGACCGGGTCCATGGCGTCATCCAGGCCGCCATGGGGTGGCAGAACTATCACCTGCACATGTTCAGGATCGGCGGCCGGGAATACGGCCCCGCATCCGCGGACAATGAGCTCGGGATGCTCGACGAGAAGCGGTTCCGGATCGGTGACCTGGTGAAGACCGGGGACCTGGCCGGTTACGAGTACGACTTCGGCGATGGCTGGGAACACGAGCTCGCCGTCGGGGCTAGCGCCGCGGCAGATGCGGCCGCGGTGTACCCGGGGTGCACCGGCGGCGAGGGCGCGTGCCCGCCCGAGGACTGCGGTGGTCCTGGCGGATTCGCCGACCTCAAGGAGCTGCTCGCCGGGCCGCCGAGCCCGGAGCGTGAGGAGATGCGCACATGGGCCGGTGAAGAATACGACCCCGTGCATTTCGACCTCGCCGCCGCCAGCGCGGCAGCAGGATCAGTTTGAGGAAACTGGATCGAACGCCGGATGGTTCGCCGCCCGCGGTCACGGGAGGACGGACGGGTCAGGTGGCGGTGTAGATGGCGGCGAGGTCGTCGTCGGCGTGGCCGTTGGCGGCGGCGCGGCGCCAGCGGGGCAGGAGCGCGCCGGTGATGGTGAGCGTGGCCCCGCTGGCCTGGGCAGCCTGCACCGCGAGTTCGGCGTCCTTAATGGCGTGCTTGAGCGCGAACGCCGGTCCAGCCCAGCGGGGTGGTGGGCAGCTGAGTGGTCATGGTGGTTCTCCAGTGGATAGAAAAACGAATACGGGTGGGCTGCCACCACGGCCCGTTCGGGTCAAAAATCGGCGGCGCTGACCTCAGCATCAGTGACGGCGGGTACGGTGCGCGGCGGGAGAACTACCTGTCTGGGTGCCTATTCCTGCGGGCCGCGCCGTTCGGTGACCCAGGCCGCGATCTGGGCGCGGGAGCCGAAGCCCAGCTTGACCAGGATGTGCTCGATATGCCCTCGGCGGTGCGCTGGGCGATGACCAGGCGATCCGCGATCTCCTTGTTGGACAGCCCCGCCGCCACCAGGGCGGCCACCTCCTGCTCCCGCGCGGTCAGCTGCGGTTCGGCCGCGGGCTCGGTCCCGCTGGCCGCGGTCTTCTCACCCAGCGCGTAGGCCAGGACGTCGTCGGCGAGCAGCTGCGCCCCCTGCTGCGGGCCACCTCGTAGCCGCGGGGGCCAGCTCGCCGCGGACCCGGGCCTGGACCTGCTCCCGCCAGGCGAGCAGCGGTTCTCCCGCCACCAGCGGCCGGCCGATCCGCTGCCAGGGGTGCTCGACCGCGCCGAACAGCACCGCGGCCCGGCGGGGCTCGCCGCCGGAGCCAGCCACCCAGGCCAGCATCTCCAGGCAGAACGGTGTGCCGAGCCGGTCGCCAAGATCCCGCTTGAGGCGGAGCGCCGAACGTAACCCGCGGGAAACGGCCAGTCAATAGCGCAGATGCTCCCGCGGCGGGCTCACTGGCCCACGGCTGTCCCACCCGGATCCCACACTGACGTAGTTTCCGCAGCTCAGTGACCTTGGGACGGCTGGGATCCCGCGAATCCCAGATTCTCTTGCGCTGGCCGCCGGGCACCACCAGCCTCGTGTCATTCAGTCAGCAACTCCCGGACGGGGGTTCGGCCGAGAGACCGGAGGATGCGTTATGAGTACGGGCAGCAGGCAGTGGCAGTACCGACGGCGGCTCCGCCCGTGGCGGGCGGTAGCCGCCGCTGCCACCGCGGTCGCCGCGCTGGCGGCGGCCGGGACGGGCGCCGCGCAGGCGCAGGCGCAGCCGGCGGGGCCGGCGGCCGTCGCCGCGGCCGCGCCGGGATCGGCTTCCGGCACAGTTGTCGGCGTCCAGGACAGCTGGATCAACAGCTGCGACACGGGCAGCACGCCGGACTACAACCCGGCCAGCGCGGATCCCGCGGTCCCGGCGGTGGACAGTGCTTACTGGGCGGGGCTGCACATGAACACCGTCCGGTTCAGCCCGCCGTGGGACATCGCCTACCACTCCGCCGACAGCCACCTGCAGGTGGTCCAGGACTGCTTCACCTATTGGCTGACCCAGCTGGCCGCGCACGACGTCACGGCGGAGATCGCGTTCAAGCCCGACTACGGCTACACCCGGGGCGGCCACGTCCTGATCCCGACCCTGCGCGTCTACGTGGCCGCGATGAAGGCCTTCCTGGCGGACTACGGCCGCCAGGTGACGATCATCGCGCCGTGGGGTGAGCCGGAGTTCCATCCCGGCAACGGCCACGGACCGGCGTACGAACTGGCCAACGGGAGCGCGTTCGACGCCACCAGTTGCCCCAAGCACGCCACGGACGCCAACTGCGGGCCCGCGCTGGCCGCGCAGATGTGGGTCGCCGTCCGCCACCTGTGCGCGTCCTGCACGGTCATCGCCGGCGACTTCGGCAGCAGTCAGGCCAAGGATTTCAAGTACCTGACGATCTACCAGCGGTTCCTGCGCGACATCCACGGTGGCCACCACGTCTACCACCCCGCCGTCTGGGCCATCCACCCGTACACCGATGTCCTGGGCTGGGAGCACCAGATCAAGCACGGCCTGCCGCTCACCAAGCCGCAGGACACGCTGGTAGCGCATTTCGCCGCCCGGCTGGCCGGGCTCGGATATCACCACAGCACGCGGATCTGGCTCGACGAGGTGAGCTCGTTCACGGTCAGCTACCGCGGTGAGCGGTACTCCAGGACTACGCAGGCCAAGGGTGCGCACGAACTGCTCACCCAGCTCGTCCTGGCCGGCGGGGCCAGCACGCCCGGCGAGCCGGTGGTCACGCGGATCTATTACATGCGCTTCGCCGGGGACACACCGGACGCGCTCATCGTCAAGGGCCACCGCGAGCCCGTCTACTACACCGTCGCGACGCGGTAGCCGCGCACCTGGGCAGCAGGGTAACCCGTGGCCGGCGTCCCAGGCGGACGCCGGCCACGGTTACCTGGTCAGGACGACACGGAGACCGATATGCCCGCCTCCCGCTGCATGTCGTCCATCGTCGCGGTGGCGTGGACAACCTGGCTGACCGCAGGCGAGTAGCTGGGCGGAGTCACCCGGAACGTGGCCACGACCGCCCGGCCGGGCGGCACCGTGCCGAACACCGCAGGGCCGCCCGGTGTAGCGGTCCAGCCCTGCGGCAGCTGCAAGGCCAGCTGGACTCCGTGCAGGGTCTGGCCGCCGCCTGCGGTCAGCGTGACCCGCACGGTGGACGCCTGGCCGGCGTGCACCACGCTGGGCGCGGTGACCACGACCTGGCGGGCGCCCGGCGTGGACGTCAGCTGGAACGCGTTCCGCAGCGGCAGGTCCGCCAGCGCGGAGGAGTCGCCCAGGTAGACGTGATACTCCCCGGCGGTCTGCGTCCAGCCGTTCGCGGTATCACTCCACCACGACGTGTCCTGCGGCGTGATCACGAACGACACGCGCGCCGACTGGCCGGGCGCGAGGTTCACCCGCTGGAACCCTTCCAGCTGGCGCGGCGGCTCACCGGTTGACGCCGGGTCGCCCAGGTACAGCTGGGCGACGTCACTGCCCGCCCGGCTCCCGACGTTCTTCACCGTGGCCGAGACCCGCACGTCCTGCGTGCCGGTCACGGCCGACTGGCTCAGCTGCAGCCCGCTGTACGCGAACTTGGTGTAGGACAGCCCGAAGCCGAACGGGAACATCGGGGTCAGGTCCTTGGCGTCGTACCACCGGTAGCCGACATCGATGCCCTCGGAGTAGAGCACGTCGGTCCCGTCTCCCGGGAACTGGGCGGTGGTGGACGCGGGCACCTCGGTCAGCGACGTCGGGAACGTCACCGGCAGGTGACCGCCCGGATCGGTCTGCCCGAACAGGACGCCTGCCAGCGACGTTCCGCTGGTCTGCCCGGGATACCAGGCGTCCACGACGGAGGCGACCTGGTTAAGCCACGGCATCGCGATCGGCGCGCCCGCGTTGACCACCACGACCGTGTGCGGGTTGGCCGCCGCGACCGCCTCGATAAGCTCGTCCTGCGCGGACGGCAGGTTGAGGCTGGGCCGGTCGGTGGCCTCGGACTCGGTGTCGTCGGAGACCACCACGACCGCGGTTTTCGCGGTCCTGGCCGCGTTGACCGCGGCGGTGATGCCAGGCGCCAGCGCCGACGGGGTGCCCCACAGCAGCTGGGACGAGTCGCCGCTGATCGCCAGCGTGTAGGTGGCGCCCGCCGTCAGGTTCACCGCTACCGAGTACGTGCTCACCGGCGGCGTGCTCGGGTTGTCGAGTATCTCCTTGCCGTTCAGGGTCAGATACGTCGAGGTGTAGCAGCCGCACGGGTTGGTGAGGGCCAGCACGTAGGTGCCGGTCTGCGGCGCGGTGAGCGTGCCGGTGTAGCTGCCGCCGAACGGGGTCGGGGCGTACCCGGGCGTCAGGTCGGCCGACGGGATGGCGGGCAGCGCGGTGTCGGCCGGCAGCCCCGGCTGGTAGCTGACGCTCGTGCCGGATCCGGCGGCCGCCTGGATGCCCTGCAACGGGCTGACCGTGCCGGACGGGATCACGTACGCGCTGCCCCCGCCGGCGTAGGTCGGCGAGACCGACGCGGACGGCCCGATCACGGCGACCGTCCCGCCGTTCGACGAAGCCAGCGGCAACGTGCCGCCGGCGTTCTTCAGCAGCGTGGTGCCGGCCTCGGCCACCTGGTCCGCCAGCGCCACGTGCGCCGGGGTGGTCACCGTAGCCGACGGCGAGCCGGTACGCGGCTGGCTGAACAGGTTGAACACGAACATCTCGGTGAAGACTCGCTGCACCATCGTGTTCAGCGCGCTGACCGGGATGGTCCCGTTCTCGATGTCGGTCTCAAGCGCCGTTCCGTAGTAGGTGTTGAACGGCTGCTCCTGGTCGGTTCCCTCGAGCGCGCCCGCCGTGCCGTGCAGCGCGCCGTAGTCCGACATGACAAAGCCCTGGAAGTCCCACAGCTGGTTCAGCACGTCCGTGAGCAGGTACGAGCTGTTGCAGCTGGCGTCGCCGTTGACGTAGGAGTACGCGCACATCACCGACGCGGCGTTCCCCTGTGTCACCGCGGCGTTGAACGACGGCATGTAGATCTCGTGCAGCGCCCGGTCGGACACGATCACGTTATCCGCCGGGGTGTTGCGGTACGTCTCCTGGTTGTACGCGTCGAAGTGCTTGACCTGCGACTCGACATCCTGGCTTTGCACGCCGTCGATCTCAGGCACGTCCAGGGCCGCGTTCAGGAACGGGTCTTCGCTCAGCGCCTCGAACGACCGGCCCCAGCGCGGGTCCCGGTCGATGTTCACCGTTGGGCCGAGGTTCGCGCTGGCACCCTTGCCGTATTCCTCGGCCCCGATGACCTGGCCGTATTGCTCCGCCAGCGACGGATCCCAGGTGGCCGCGAGCGCCACCCCGGCCGGCAGCTGGGTGACACCCGTCAGGCCGTCGGCGGCCCCGGCCGGGCCATCCTCCAGGCCGACGGCCGGAATGCACAGCGCCGGTATGGCCGGCGTGTAGAACACGTACGGGTTGGCGGTGCCGTGGCCTTCCACCATGCTGATCTTGTCGTCCAGGCTCATCGCCGTGACGAGCTGGGCGACGCGCTGTGAGATGGGAGCGGTAGAGGTCACCCACGGGCACGAGGTGGCCGTGCTCGCGCCGGCCGTGCCCTGGCCGACGGCACCGGTCGCGGGCAGTGCGAGCAGCGCCGCCACGCCTCCGGCGGCCGCGATCCGCCACCCAGCCGGTCCCCGCCTGTGCTTTCGCTGTCGCCGTGGCCCGTGACTGGACAATTTATGCCGATTTTTTCCGGAATCCACCATTCACCTCCGATACGTTCCCCGCTCGGGCCGTATCCGCACGCTTTACAGCGCAGAACCCAACAAGTCGTAACACATTATTAATCCGAACGAAATACCCTGACCGCGCCATCTGACCCGGGCCAGCCACGGCCAGCCTGAACAGCATGAACCGCACGGTCAGGACGACACTGCCCTGGTTCGATTAGACAAAAGACGACCGAGTTAAAACTGTTGAGAAAGGTTTTCTGGTGGGGTGGGGCGGGCTGGTGAGGCAGCATGAGGGTGACGCTGGCGCGATCACCGGCCTCGCCCCGGAGGGTCGGCCCGGCTCGCTGGTGCAGAATAGGTGGGTGAATACTTCCCAGCTTGACAAGATCAGGACCGGTCACGGCTTCTTCGCGGCCCTGGACCAGAGCGGCGGCAGCACGCCCAAGGCACTGGCCGAGTACGGCATCGAGCGGGACCGCTACAGCTCAGACGCCGAGATGTTCGACCTGGTCCACGCCATGCGCACCCGGGTGCTAACCAGCCCGGCGTTTGACGGGTCGCGTATTCTCGCGGCGATCTTGTTCGAGCAGACCATGGAACGGGACGTGGCCGGCCTCCCCACGGCCCAGTACCTGTGGGACGCCAAGAACGTCGTGCCGATCCTGAAAGTCGACAAGGGGCTGGCCGCTGAGCAGGACGGCGTGCAGCTCATGAAGCCCATCGATACCCTCGATGACCTGCTTGAACGCGCGCGGCGGCACCAGATCTTCGGGACCAAGATGCGGTCGGTGATCAACCACGCGGACCAGGCCGGGGTGGCGGCGATCGTGGACCAGCAGTTCGACTACGCGAGCCGGATCCTGGCCGCTGGGCTCGTGCCGATCATCGAGCCCGAGGTCAGCATCTCCAGCCCGGACAAGGAGCAGGCCGAGACGCTGCTGCACGACGCCATCGGCAAGCACGTCGAGACGCTCCCCGACGGCGCCACCGTGATGCTCAAGCTCACCATCCCGACCCGGCCCGGCCTGTACGGCGACCTGGGGTCCGACCCGCGCGTCCTCCGGGTGGTCGCGCTGTCCGGCGGTTACAGCCGGGACGAGGCCTGTGCCCTGCTCGCCCGGGATCCCACCCTCATCGCCAGCTTCTCGCGCGCACTGCTCGAAGGGCTGACAGAAGGCCAGACCGACGAGCAGTTCAACGCCCGCCTCGAGTCGTCGGTCGAGCAGATCTACCGGGCGTCGGTGGACAAGCAGGCGGCCAGCGCCTGACCGAGGTCAATGTGCACCTGCCTCCTTCCGCACGCTGCGTCCGGCCAGGGCCCAGTAGGCAAGCGCGCCGACCACGATGCCGATCGCCCAGCTGAAATCGCCGCCGTGCAGGCCGGGGAAGTGATTGGACAGCGGACCGGTGTAAGC
>JBEKGC010000279.1:0-16712 GCA_050013055.1 Streptosporangiaceae bacterium | reverse complement strand
GGGTGGGGCTCGAACCCACGACCGGCGGATTATGAGAAGTCCGACCCGGCGCTCCGGGCGCACTAGCTGCACAGATACCACCCAGCCGCGCCACTGATGGCGCTAATTGCACCATCTGCACGGGTGACTCGGTCCACAAACCGGTCCACGCCTTAACATGGCGATCGCCAGATTTCGTCACAGAACGTTACGGCCGCGCGGCCGACCAGCGCGCCCGCGCCCAGAGGCATAAGACCGTCCAAGAGAGCCGAACGTTGCTAACCGCCGAGCCACTGGATCTTGACTACAAGCACGAGATCATCAGGCGGGTACACCAGGAACGTGACCAAGCCCCCGCCGTCCAGGCCGAAATGCAGTGAGCGCAGCGGCATAGAGACGTCATCACGCTCGTCGCGGCGACGCTGGTACTGCACCGGGTCCACGATCACGACCGCGTCCATGAATGCCGCCAAGGACGCTCGCGCGGCCGGAGGCAGGTCGGCGAACTCCTGATGAGCCGGGCCATCCAGCTCCCACCGGTACACGCGTCAGACGCCAAACTGGGCCCGGATCTCCTCCCGGCTCATCCGCTGTTCCGCAGGCGGCGGACCCTCGCCTCGGTAGCTGTCGATGCGACCTAGGAACTCCCGCTGCGCTTGAGGATCACACCAGGCGTCCGCCTCGAACCACCAGCGCTTGACCGTCTGCACCAGCGGCGTGACGTCACCTTGCTCGCGGGCCTGCTCGAACGCCGCATCCAGCTCCTCGTCGTACCGCCGAAGGACGTCGCCACCGGCGTTGGCGGCCAGCACGGCCCGGATCGCCGTCGGCGTGCAGGCCGGGCGAGGCAGAACCTGAGGTTGCCTGGCATGCGGCGCAGTCATCAGCCGGCCTATAGCGAGATCGCAGTGCAGCACTAGGAACCCGTGACAGATCACCTGCTCGACGCGCTGCCACCTGCCGCCCTGGAAGCGGTCCGCCAAGTCGCCGTAGAACCAGCACCGCGGCTTGCGCATCCTCGGCCGGGAGTAGCCCGGTTGCCGGAGTTCTTCCAGGAAATCCAGGACGCCTTCACCCAGGCTGGCGACGAGGACAGTGTCTTCCCCATCCGCCACTTCTACCAGCCCTGGGGCGCCGCCATCGCCATCGAGCGGCGGCCCTCGGTCGCCGCTCGGCTCCACGCCGCCGAACGAGCCCTCGCCGACCCTGACCCCGCTGTCCGGGACCTGGCAGTCCGGGAAGCCGCCGAGATCGTTCAGGCGGCCTACCGCGAGGTCGCGGGTGGCTGACTGGCGCTGGGAACCCGTCACCGATGACCTGCTCGACAGGCTGCCACCTGCCGCCCTGGCAGCGGTCCGTCAGGTAGCGCTCGACGGAATCCGCAGCGCTGCGACCTGACCTATCGTCAGCTGTAGACGCCCGGGGCGATGAGTGACCAGCTCTGCCGCCAGTCGGTGTGGCGGTTGAGCAATGTCATCGCCCCGGTCGGGGTGCTCCGCTGGTATTCGCCGACGCCTGCGGAGGCATCGTAGAACAAGAACTCCGTGAATGCCGTAGCGTAAATCTGCGACCAGTTGCTGCCCACCATCTGCGTGCTCAGCGGCAGCAAGCTGCCTCCGCCGTCGGTGGTGAAGAACTGAACCTCGCCCGCGCTGGGCCGGTAAAACATGAGGTCCATGAACTGACCGCCGGTGATATTGCAGGTTAGCCCGAAGGTCCAGTCCTGTGGGAGATTCGCGGTGCTCCCCACCAGCGAGATGCCGCCGTCGACATCGGTCGTATAGATCTCGACAAGGCCCGCCGAGGCGTCGTAGAAGAGCAGGTCCGGGGACCCGTTGCGGGTAAAGCACCCAGCGAGGATCACCGTCCAGCTGCGGCGCCAGTCGGTGTGGGTCGCCAGCAACGCGGCGAGCCGCCCGTGGCCGTCGGTAGTGTAGAACTCGCCGGTGCCTCCCGCCCGGTCATAGAACAGCAGGCCATCGAACCTGCTCGCACCGAACCGGGCTGGGATTATCATGTCCCAGCTGGTACGCCAGCCGGTGTCCGTGTTGAGCAGACTGATGCCCCCGTGGCCGTCCGTCGAGTAGAACTCACCCGTACCACCCGCCGCATCGTAGAAAAGCAAATCGTTGAAGGATCGTCCCGAGAAATTACCTGGCAGAATCAGCGACCAGGAGCCCCGCCAGCCTGTGTCACTACTGAGTAGCGAAATTTCTCCCGCGATATCGGTGGAGTAGAACTCACCCGTTCCCGTTCCCGTTCCCGCGCCCGGATCGTAAAACAGCAAATCCCGGTGGATGGGGAAGGGATTGTCGGTGCTCAGCGGCGTAGCCGTCCCGGCCGCGAACCTTCGGTCGATCAGGGCCTTGAACGGCGCGAACGCGTCGGCCCGGAGGGTCAAGCCTTGATACGTCTGGGCTAGGGTTGACCCGCCGACCAGCGTGACCTGTTCGAAGCTGTAGCCGAGCTGGAACTTCAGGTAGTGGATGAACAGAGTGGCACAGCCGATCGAGACGAAGTGCTGGTCGGTGCCTTCGGTGTTCGAAACCCAGTCTGGACGGTTGCTGGTCAGCCACGAGGGCCCGGACGCGAATCCGTTGAGCTCATGCGGATACCGGTGCGTTGCCAGGACCCGTGACAGGCCCTCCCCGTTGCTGGCGCCGCAGTCCCATCCCGCGCCCTGGTTGTCCATGAAGACCTCGTCCGCCTCGGAGACCACAAGCATCCGGACGAGATCTGGGTCGTCGCCCGAGAACGCGTCGCAATTCAGCACGGTACCGCTGCAGCCGCTGTGGCTAGCTCCGCTGTTTCCCGACTGCACATCGATATCGAAAGGCAGCCCGGACGGCGTGAGTCCGCCGAAGTAACTCCGTAGCGCTTCGTAGTCGGCCTCGCAGGTGGCGAGCACCGCGGTTGAGAGCGTGTTGCCTCGCGTGGTGTAGATCTCGCCGGTTCCACCAGCGCGGTCGTAGAAGAGTAGGTCCTGGCCTTTTCCTTGGGTGAAATTCGCGGGCGCGATGATCGCCCAGCTTGACCGCCAGTTGTCGGCGCTGTGCAACAGCGAGATGTTGCCCCCACTATCGGTGGAATAGAATTCCCCGACGCCTGCGCTGGGGTCGTAGAACATCAGGTCGGACGACTTCCCGCCGCTGATATTGCACGGCTTGACGATCGACCAGCTAGTCCGCCAGTCGGTGTGGCTCGCCACCAGCGCGGCGAGGTGCCCGTGGCCGTCGGTGGTGTAGATCTCACCAGTCCCTCCGGCCGCGTCGTAGAACAGCAGGTCGTCGTATCTCCCGCCGGTGATATTGCAGGCGGCGATCACCGACCAGCTAGTGCGCCAGCCCGCGTTGGTCGCGACCAGGTTCATGCCGCCATGTCCGTCGGTGCTGTAGATCTCGCCGACGCCAGCGCTGGGGTCGTAGAACAGCAGGTCGTTGTATGTCCCGCCGGTCAGGTTGCACGGGATGATGATCGACCAGCTGGTGCGCCAGCCCGAATTGGACATGACCAGCGCTGCGAGGTGCCCGCGCCCGTCGGTGCTGTAGAACTCGCCGGTCCCCCCGCCCGCGTCGTAGAACAACAGGTCGTTGTATGTCCCGCCGGTCAGGTTGCACGGGATGATGATCGACCAGCTGGTGCGCCAGCCCGTGTCGCTCGCCAGCAGGCTCAGGTTGCCGCCTTCGGTGGTGTAGAACTCGCCGAGTCCGGCGGACGGATCGTAGAACAGAAGATCAGTGAACTGTCGCCCAGAGAAGTTGCCTGGCGCAATGATCGACCAACTAGTGCGCCAGCCCGGGTCGCTCGTCAGGAGGCAGATGTCACCCGGGCTGTGGATGAGCAGGCCACTGGAGTAGAGCGTGGTGAAGTGGGTGGTGCACCCCTGATAGACGAAGATGTCGGCAGCGGACCGAGTGAAGCCAGAAAGATCCGCCTCGGAGTGCGCGAGTACCCGCAAGCCGGGAGCTGTAGATGCTTCCTCAGTCATGGTGACACCATGTCCTCTCTCGACTGCGACCGCTTCGCTGACCAGGATGCGGACAGCGGCCGAATGACCCATCCTGCACGGCTCCTGGCAAGCGGCCAGGCTCCACTCCGAGGACGTCTGCGATCAGCTGTACACGCCTATTCGCCCGGCCGTAAAGGGAGCCGGCGCAACAGTGGCCCTTCATCTTCGCTCCGATCTCGACCCCGGGTATCGTGCTTGCTGCGCGCACGGCACGCCTGGTCCGTCCCCACTCCCGGCCCTTAAGGTTCTACTGGAACCAGTACAGGACCAGCACTCGCGCGCGGCGAGCGGGGCGCGGCCAGCAGCCACTGACGTCATGCACATGCCTCGGCATACAGCCGATCGGCCTCCTTGAACGCTATGCCGGCCTGGATATACGCGTAGTTAGCCGCCTCGTAGTTATCGTCGTCTATAAAGACGTCTTCCGAAGCCACCCAGTTATCGCCTTCATTCTCAGCCGCCTGCGCCTGTGCGAGCAGCATTGTGTTGGTGGTGCAGTTCTGGATGGCGTGCGCGGGGGTGGCCGTAAACGCGAGAGCGCCGACCACCAAGGCGAACGGGACCGCAACCGCGGCGAGCTTACGCATGCCGGGAACCTTCATGACCAACCTCCAGCTCGCGACGGGGTGTCCTTTATTAGGCTGGGCAGCCGAACCGCTAAGTAGCCTAATTCAGCCTGAAAATAAACGCAAGTAATGGAACAGGAATTGCGTTCATGGAACGCCATGGAACGGACTGGAACGCCTTATTGCGCGCTATTAAAATCGACCGTTTCCTGCCTGCTGCTGCTGATGATGGTCATCGGTAACACGGAAGGCGCGTTCGCACCGCTGTTTCGGCTGCCCCATCCGCAGCCCCAGGAACAGCGCCACGGACAGCTACTCCCCGCCGGGTAGCCGACGCCGGCCAGCGGGCGTCAGCGCCCCGAGCCCAGGAAACCCGGGCCGCCAGATCATCAGTCACAAAAGCCGAGTCTCGCTTCACCAAATCGCCCGGCCCCGCGCGGAACGAGCGGCCAGGGAAGGCCTGCCACACCTCCGCTCGCTGCCCTCCGGGCGACATTGCTTGTCACGATTCTCCCTGGTCCGGCTGCTTGCTGACCAAACGGGCCGGGAAGAGCTAACCGACCAGAGACGAGATCCCCCGAACCGCGCAGTGGCGAAGCCAGCAGGCCTGATACGCCTGGGCCGGGGCCAGATCCTGCAGCCGTCCGTAGCTGGCCGCATAGGGGACGTCGAGGACCATGATCGTGCGGTCCTCCCGGTAAGCACGGGCCGCCGGGGTGTCCGCAGGAGCGCCGGGCGGATGGATCTGCAACGAGCGGCCGCCGCTGACCTGGGCCAGGTAATGCGGGGTCAGGCCGCTGCAGCCGGCGATGTGCAGCCACTGACGCTGCTCGTCGGCCAGCATCACGGCGCAGAACTCAAAGCCGATCAGATCGCACGCCTACACCGCCACCCGGTTCAGCACTTTCTCAAGGGGCTCGGCGGCGTTGACCGCGCGGGCGATCTCACTCATGGCCGACATCCACGACCACAGCGACGTCGGAACCTGCGACACACCCACACCTGGATCAGCTAACCCAAGCCGATCTTCGGTTCTTTGTTCAAGTTCTATTAGGTGGGTCGGGTGGGGCTCGAACCCACGACCGGCGGATTATGAGAGGTACGGCTCCGTGCACCATGAGCGCTAGCTGCACAGATGCCACGGGTTATCGCACTGAGGGCACTCGTCGCGCTGGGATTAGCTGGCGCCCCGGTCCACGAACCGGTCCACGTCCGAACCCCTGTGTCCCGTCGTCCTGTTACTTTGCGTAACATCGCAACGAGCCCCCGGCCTAAGTCGGCGCGAGCCGCTCGGCGATCATAAAGGCAGGACGGCGACGCCGTGCCGGGCGGTCCTCGAACAGAGAACCGGCCTTCTGCATGTGGTCTGTAAACCGATTTGTGCACGACGGTAACGAGAGGCCGTTTGACCGTCCGTAGATTTTTGGTCATACTTTTGACTATGACAGTGCTTCCGCTAGGTGACGTTAAGTCGCACCTGTCCGAGCTCGTCGGCCGCGTTCACGACCATCACGAGCGTGTGACCGTCACCGTGCACGGCAGGCCATCGGCCGTTCTCATCGCCCCGGACGACCTGGAAGCGCTAGAGGAGACCCTGGAGATCATGCGCGACGCCGCGACGATGAACCGCCTGGCTGAGTCGGATGCGGAGCTCGCTCGGGGTGAGTACGTTTCCGCCGAGGAACTTGCCGAAGCGATGAGGCGGCGCCAGGCACGTTGAGCGGCGAGCCCGCGAATGGATCCCTACGAGTTGCGGACGACATCAACCGTCCGCCGCGCCCTGAGCGAGACCCTGCCGGAGTCCGTTGCAACGGCTGCGTATGAGTTCATCACAGGCCCTCTGCTTGCCGACCCCCACCGGATCGGCAAAAGACTACTCCCGCCAATGGACGACAGGTTCAGCGCCCGCCGTGGCACCTACCGAATAATTTATCGGATCGACGACAAGGACCGTGTGGTGACGGTAGTAGACGTCGCCCATCGCCGCGATGTCTACCGCACTTGAGGAGTGCGCGGTCCCCCGCGTTGCCGAACAACCCTTATGGTCCACGTCCGCGAGCGTGCCTGGCCGCCCTGGGCCAACGGTTTACAGACCGCTGCTCCCGCCCCCATCACATAGCCTCTAATGGGGGTTACCAAGTTAGTCCTGAGCTGGGACTTCAGCTCCCACGGAGCGTGCGTCCTTTAGGGCAGACTTGGTTCCGGTAGCCGCTGGCGGGTGAGCACTGAGAGCCTCAGGAGCACGTGAGTCCTAAGGTCAGACCGTGCCCCCGCTGGTGGCCGGGAGACATGACCGCTATTGGGATGTCGTGCCCGCCCGCTGAGGCGTGAGCACTTGTCCATTAGGGCGCGAGCCGTTCTCCCGCGGGCTGCTCATGCAGGTTTGTTTCGCAGACGTTCGGGGGGACGGGAAGTGCTGTTTGCCGGGGATGACTGGGCCGAGGACCACCATGATGTGGAGATCCAGGACGAGACGGGGCGGAAGCTGGCCGCCAGGCGGCTGCCGGAGGGCGCGGCGGGGATCGCCGCCCTGCATGAGCTGATCGCCGGGCACCTGGGGCAGAACGGCGATCCCGGGCAGGTAGTGGTGGCGATCGAGACCGACCGTGGCCTGTGGGTGCAGGCGCTGGTCGCGGCCGGCTACCAGGTGTACGGGCTTAACCCCAAGCAGGTGGCCCGGTTCAAGGAGCGCTACAACCTCTCCGGGGCCAAGAGCGATGCCGCCGATGCGCATGCCCTGGCTGACATGGTGCGCACCGAGCGGCATCAGCTGCGGGCAGTGGCCGCGGACACGCCGGAGGCGGAGGCTATCAAGGTCGTCGCCCGAGCCCATCAGACGCTGGTCTGGGAGCGGACCCGGCACACGCTGCGGCTGCGCTCGGCACTGCTGGAATTCTTCCCCGCCCTGGTCGCTTACGCCGGCCTGGGCCTGACCGGGGCCGACACGCTGGAGCTCCTGGTCAAGGCTCCCGATCCGGCATCGGCGGCGCGGCTTTCCGCCGCCCAGATCACCGCTGCGCTCAAGCGTGCCCGCCGTCGCGACGTCGCGGTCAAAGCCGAGGCGATCAAGGCCGCGCTGCGCGTGCGGCACCTCATCCAGCCAGCGGCGATCACAGCGGCCTACGCCGCTGCCATACGGGCCACCGCGTCCGTGCTGATCACGCTGAACGAGCAGATCAGCGAGCTGGAAGGCCAGGTGGAGGCACATTTTCGCCAGCATCCCAGCCCGGGATCGGGACCATCAACGGCGCCCGGGTGCTTGCTGAGTTCGGTGACGCGGACGGCCGCTACGCCTCCGCCAGGGCCCGCAAGAACTACGCCGGCTCCAGCCCCATCACCCGTGCGTCCGGACGGAGCAAGATCGTCCTGGCCCGGTTCGTCCGTAACGACAGGCTCGCGGACGCCCTGCAATCGCAAGCGCTCTCCGCGCTGACCGGATCACCCGGAGCCCGCGCATACTACGACAAGCAACGCGAACGCGGCCTCGGCCACAACGCCGCCCTCCGCCAGGTCAGCAACCGGCTCGTCGGGATCCTGCACGGCTGCCTCAAAACATGCACCCTCTACGACGAAGCAACCGCCTGGCCAGATCACCACGCGACGCAACACGCCTCACGCCTTGCAGCTTGACATCTAAGCCCTTGGGATGTCTAACCTGCGCAACATCTGCAGAATGACATTCGCCGCGCCAACGGGATTCCTGACCACTTATACGGGCAGCCATGCCGCGCTCGGTGAGCCTGACCGAGCAGGCATGACCGGTAGGCGGCGAAGGCGCCCGTGCCGGACACGGTCGAGCGCCAGATGGCCGCGGGCGTCGACGTCACCAACGACGGTGAGGTCAGCAAGCCGGGCTACTCCCGCGGAAGTCCCCCTCTCAGGAGGGATAGACGGCGCGGATGCCCCTCATGCAAGGGACGGTAAAGACCGCTCCCCTGCGTGACGACCGGTCCTATCGCGGTTCCGTAGCGTCGCTGGCATGGAAGCAACCATTGAAGCAAAAGGCTACGTAACCGGTTCGGGTCGACGATCGCGCTCGATGAGATGACCTTCGCCATCCGGCCTGGGCAAGTCACCGGGTTTGTCAGGCCCAACGGGGCAAGAAGATCCGCGACGAAGCGCGTGATCCTCGGCCTGGACCCGGCCGAGTGGGCTCCGCGCTGCTCGACGGCATGCCGTATGCGAAGTTGCGGCGTCCGCTGAGCCATGTCGGTGACGTCGTACGCGACCGGGCTGCGGCCCGGTCGCCCCGCCCGCAACCACTTGCTGTGGCTGCCCTTCCCGCCAGGCATGACGTCAGGCGAGTCGATGAGGTCATCGCGCAGGCCGGACTTGAGAAGGTGCCCGGCTGAAGGCTGGGCCGCTGCGGCGCTTCTCGTAGGGCGGGTGGCGAGTAGCCAGACCCCATTCCACAGAACAGTGAAGGAAAGGATGGACAAAGCATCATGAAGCAACGAGGGAAGCTGTCCTATCGGATGAGGTGGGCGGTACCCGCCGGGATCATGGCGGCGGTCGGCGGGGTGCTGACGACATCGATGATCTCCCTGGCTCAGCCGCCGCCGCCGCTGCCGCCGCGCACGGCCGCGCAGCTCCTTACCGCGCTGGCCTCAAACCAGTCGGGGTCGGCGCTGAGCGGGACGGTGGTGGAAACCGCGTCGCTGGGGCTGCCCGCGCTGCCGTCGATCGTGGGCCCGATCTCGCTATCGTCGTTCCTGGCGGGCTCACATATGGTCAAGGTCTGGTACGCGGATCCGACGCACTACCGGATCGCGGTACCGCAGACCGACACCGAGAGCGACCTGGTCAGGGACGGCAGCAACGCCTGGCTGTGGGGGAGCTCGGTCAACATGGTGGAGCACATCGCGATTCCGGCCGGGGCGTCACCGGCGGCATCCCTGCCGCTGACCCCGCAGCAGGCGACGGACCAGGTGCTGGCCAAGGTCGGCCCGGCCACGACGGTCAGCGTGGACGACAACGTGACCGTGGCTGGTCAGGCCGCTTACCAGCTGGTGCTCGCACCGAAGAGCGCCGGCTCACTGATCAGCCAGGTGCGCGTGGCCATCGACGCCCGGCACAACGTGCCGCTGCGGGTGCAGGTGTTCGCCAAGGACGCGGCCGGCCCCGCCATTCAGGTCGGCTTCAGCTCCGTGTCGTTCGGCCAGCCGGCCGCGCAGAACGTCACGTTCACCCCGCCCGCCGGGGCGGCGGTCGTCCAGGAGAGCCTGGGATCGGGCGGAAAGGCCGCGGCCACAGCGTTGAGTAATAGCCTCGCGAACGGCGCCAAGGTCATCGGCAGTGACTGGCTGACCGTCCTCGACCTGCCCGAGGCGACACTGACCGGAACGGTGCCGTCCGGCGGCGCGGCGAGCTCGAGCTCCAAGCCGACCGGACTAGTCGGCAGCTCGAGCACGCAGGCCGGCCCGGGAGCCGGCGGCTCCGGCGGCCTGGCGGCGCTCGGCGTGGACACCGGCTCGATGTTCAACGTCTTCATGAAGACGGTCGAGCACGTCAGCGGACCGTGGGGCAGCGGGCGCCTGATGCAGACCAGCCTGGTTTCGATGCTGGTCACAAGCAACGGCCGGGTCCTGATCGGAGCGGTCACGCCGAACGTCCTCTACCAGGCGGTTACCCAGCAAGGCCAAGCGCCGGCGGCTCAACGGCACCACGCGGCCGTTCCGGTGGCGTACAAGTGACCGGCACCTGGATCCGGGACGAGGCGCCGGGCGCGGCCGGCCTGGTGACCATCTCGGCGCCAACCGCCGAGACCAGCAGAGCGGCTGCGCCGGCCGCTCTGGCCGTGGCGACCAGCGGTCTCACCAAACGGTTCGGCAGCGGCCACGTGGCCGTCGACCACGTCGATCTGGCCGTCCCGCGAGGCTGCGTATACGGCTTCCTCGGCCCCAACGGGTCCGGGAAGACGACCACGATCAGGATGTTGCTCGGCCTGGCCTTCCCGACCAGCGGCCGCGCCGAGGTGCTGGGCGTGCCGATGCCGGCGGGTGCCGTGCAGGTGCTGCCCCGCGTCGGCTCGCTGGTCGAAGGGCCCGGGTTCTATCCCTTCCTGACCGGCTGGGACAACCTGGCCCGCTGCGACGCCGCCGACCGGACCGCCGATCCTCGCACCGCCGCGGCGCGGATCGGCGAGGCCCTTGACCGGGTGGGGTTGCTGGCGGCCGCGCGCAAACGATACCGCCACTACTCACTGGGCATGAAGCAGCGGCTCGGCATCGCCGCGAGCCTGCTCGCGCCGCGCGAGCTGATCGTGCTCGACGAGCCCACCAACGGGCTCGACCCGCAGGGTACGCGCGAGGTACGGGCGCTTATCCGGCAGATCGCCGCCGAGGGCGTCACCGTGTTCGTCTCCTCGCATCTGCTCGGCGAGGTCGAGCAGGTCTGCTCGCACGTCGGCGTCATGCGCGCCGGCCGGCTGGTCTTCCAGGGCCCGCTGGAGGAGCTGCGCAGGACCAGCGCTGCCCGCATCCGCGTACAGACCGCGGAGCCTGCCGCCGCCGAGGCGGTACTCCACCGTCTCGGCCTAGCCGATCTGCAGGTGTCCGGCCACCAGGTGTCGGCGCAGCTCGGCGAGGACCAGCCCGAACGGATCTGCACCGAGCTGGTCCACGCAGGGGTAGCGGTCCGTGAGCTCGGCGTGGTGACACCGAGCCTGGAAGAGCTTTTCGTGGGGCTGACCGGAGAGGGGTTCGACGTTCATGACTGAGTCCGTAACGGCTGGCCCGGTCCCCATTCGGGGCTGGCTTCGTTTCTTCCGCTCGGAACTGCGGCTGATCTTCGGCCGACGGCGGAACCTGTGGATCCTGGCCGTGGCCGGCGCCTTTCCCGTCCTCATCGGTATCGGGCTGCGCCTGGCCACGCACCAGGGAAACAGCGGAGGACCCGACGGCGTGGCGTTCCTCAGCCAACTGGCAGGCAACGGGGTCTTCCTCAGCTTCATCGCGCTGACCTTGCTGCTCACGCTCGTGATGCCGTTGGCCGTGGGCGTGGCGGCCGGGGACTCCATCGCGGGCGAGGCCGGCTACGGCACGCTACGCACCCTGCTGGCGGTCCCGGCCGGGCGCGTTCGGATCCTCAGCGTTAAGTACGCGGCCATCGTGGTGTTCGCGACCGCGGTCACCTTCGGTGTGGCCGGGGTCGCCCTGGCCACAGGCGCGGCCCTGTTCCCGATCGGGCCGGTGACGCTGCTGTCGGGGACGACTGTACCGTTCGCCGACGGAGTCGTTCGGCTGCTGCTCGTCGCACTGTACGTGGCGGCCGCGATGGCCTCATTCGGTGCTATGGGTCTAGCCTTCAGCACCCTCACCGAGCACTCGCTCGGTGCCATCGCCGCACTGGCGATCCTGGTGGTGGTCAGCGAGGTCATCGACAACGTGCCGCAGTTCGCCGCGATCCACCCGTACCTACCGACGCACTGGTGGAACAGTTTCGACGCCCTGCTCCGGGTGCCGGTCGACACCGGGACCCTAGGACGCGGCCTGCTGTCGTTCGGGATCTACACGCTGCTCTGGGGCTCCAGCGCCTGGGCCAGGTTCAGTACCGCCGACGTGACCAGTTGAGGCGGTCCGCCGGTGGCCTTACGGCGCTGCCGAGACGGCACCCGTCGATGACCGCGACGCGGCAGCCGTCGCGGCGCGGACCCTGTATCAGCGACATCCGGGACCACCGCGGCGACGCGCACCGTCGCGGGCCCTTCGCCGGGCGGCATCGCCGGTCCTGGCGGTCGGGCAAGCGCTCGGCCAGACTGCGGCGCGCCCCGTATCGGCGGTGCTCCTAGTCTGGCGTCCTGCGCCATGCTGATGCGGCGCCACGCGGTGGCGAACCGCTGATGTTCTTCCTCAGTGGCGCCGCACGCGCTCACAAACGCCAACAAGCGGCCGAACGAAGGCAAGGCTCGCTACACAGCGGCACTCAGATCGGAGACGCAGCGAGCTCGCCGCTGCTCCGGCGCGTTAGCTCACGGTAGGAGGGGCGTCCGGCCCGGATCCAGCGCTGGCGCGGGGCGCTGATAAACGCACCCGGGGATCGTGCATGTGCGGGATCCGGGCACAGGTCGAGCCTATCGGCGTCCATCGGCGGACCCGGGGCGTGGCTCACCTGTCCTCCGCAGGTCACTGTCCTGAGCCGAATGCCGAGCATCGCCAGGGGCCACTCGTTCTGCGGTGGCAGCGACGAGAGTCGCACAGACGGCTGCCCCGGCTTCCGGGTCTGTCCGGGCCGGGGAGTCAAGGTACATGTAGGAGCCCCTTCCAAAAAGCTCCCTTCGAAACTACCGACCTGCTTCAGCCGTGGCCGGGAGCAGGCCGCACGGACGCACGGTGACGCGGCCTATGTCGCGGCGGCGCCCACGGATAGGCCTTGCGGCATATATGGCGGCGGAACTTCTGGCCGGCTGGCCGATGCCTGCCCCGGCGGCCGATGCCTAGCGTGGGTAGTGACGGGAGAGCAGGCCGGCCACGCAGGCCGGCACTCGCTCACCCTCCGGGGCGGACCTGCCAACCGCCGCTCAGCCTCCAGTGAGGCACCGACCGTATCCAAGGAGACCCAAATGTCCGCTCCGATCACCGTGACGCCCGCTGTCCGGCGGCTGCCGGGTGCCGCCGCCCTTCCCGCCGCGGTCTTCTCTGCCGTAGTCGTCGGGGGCCTGGCGAGCTACGTCATCTCCGCGATCGCTCATGCCTCCGGTGTCGCTCACTCTTTCAGCCCCTTGCAGCCGGCTACCTTCACCGTTCTCATCGTGGTGGGCGTCCTGGCCGGCGGACTCGGCTGGCAGCTGGTGCGGACCAGGGCGGCCCGCCCCGGACGGCTCCTGTACCGGCTCGTCCCGGCTGTGCTGCTGCTCAGCTTCATCCCTGACCTGCTGATCGGCGTCACCCACGGACTGCACGCCACCTGGGGCGGCGTCGCTGCTCTCATGTGCATGCACGTCGCCGTCGCTGTCGCCGCCGTCGCGAGCTACTCCATGTTCCTTCCGGTCAGCAGTCAGGCGGTGGCGGACGCCGCCGGAGCGAAGCCCCCAGTGGCCAGGAAGCCCGCCATCCGCTGACCGCCGTGTACCGGTCAGCTGCCCGGCGTGATCAACCCGGACTCGTAAGCGAACACGACGGCCTGGACCCGGTCGCGCAGGCTGAGCTTGGCCAGTATCCGGCCCACATGGACCTTGACGGTCCCCTCGGCCAGGTGCAGCTCGGTGGCGATCTCGCGGTTGGATCGCCCGGCCGCGAGCTGGCCGAAGACGGCTTGTTCCCGGTCGGTGAGCGTGCTGACCAAGGCGTCCCGGTCGTGCTGCCGGCCGGGATCGGGGAGCAGGGGGGTGAACTGGTCGATGAGCCGCCGCGTCGCTGAGGGAGCCAGGACCGCGTCGCCGGCGGCGACGGTGCGGATAGCGGTGAGCAGTTCAGCGGGTGGCGTGTCTTTGAGGAGGAATCCGCTGGCGCCTGCTTTGAGCCCGGCGATGACGTACTCGTCCAGGTCGAACGTGGTCAGGATGAGGATCTTGACGGCCGGGTCCGCAGCGGCGATCGAGGCGGTCGCCGCGATTCCGTTCATGCCGGGCATCCGGACATCCATCAGCACGACGTCGGGGTGCAGGACTGATGCCATGCTGACCCCGGTCGCTCCGTCTGCGGCTTCGCCGGCCACCTCGATGCCGGGCTCTGCCTCCAGGATCAGCCGGAACCCCATGCGGAGCAGGGATTGATCTTCGACGAGCAGGACCCGGATCATGCGGCGTCGCCGCCATCCAGGTGCAGCTGGGCCGAGACTTTCCAGCCGCCGCCCGAGCGGGGACCGGCCTGCACGTCGCCGCCGTAGGCGTGGACTCGTTCCTGCATGCCGATCAGGCCGCTGCCTATGCTGGCGGTGACCGGGGCGGTGTCGCCTGCGCCGTCATCGTCGATGTCGACGCGTAGTTCGCCGGGCTGGAACCGCAGTCGCACGGAGGCGCGGGCCCCCGTCCCGCCGTGCTTGAGGGTGTTGGTCAGGGCCTCCTGCACGAGCCGGTACGCCGTGAGCTGCAGGCCGGCAGGCACGTCTGGCGCGGCCCCGCGGATCTCCAGCGTGGTGTCCAGTCCCGCGGACCTGACCTGCTCGATGAGGGTGTCGAGCTGGGCGAGACCGGGGACGGGCTGGAGATCCTCGTCGGGATCCTGGCCTGGGCGCAGGACGCCGAGGAGCCGGCGGGTGTCGGCCAGCGCGCGCCGCCCGGTGGCCGACACCTTGCGCATGAGGTCGGTGGCCCGCTCCGGGGAAGCGGCCGACGTGGCGATCGCCGCCTCGCTCAGGGTGACCATGACGGTGAGGTTGTGGGCGACGATGTCATGCATCTCGCGGGCGATCCGGGTGCGCTCGGCGGCTGTGGCGAGCGCGCCCTGCTGGTCTCGTTCGCGTTCCAGCCGCTCGGCCCGGTCGTGCAGTTCGGCGAGGTAGGCGCGGCGGGTGGCCGAGTACAGGCCGAGCCCGAGGGCGGCGGCGACCATGCCAGAGGCGAAGATCGCGTCGAACCACCAGCCGCCCCCCGCGAACAGGAGCAGCCCGGTGACCACGGTCACCTCAAGCAGCCCGGCGCACGTGCACGCGTCCCGGCGGGGCCGCATCGCGGCCACGGTGTACAGGGCGATGAGCAGGGCCGCGCCGTTGAGCGCGTGGCCATGCACCGCGAGCCCGGCCGCGAGATTGACGGCCACCACCAGTCCGAACACCGGGAGGGACCAGATCCGGCGGACCAGCAGCGGTGCGGCTCCCAGGGCCAGCACGACAATGACCAGTGTCTGCGGTCGCCCGTCGGTGTGGATAACGGCCGGCACCGCCGAGGCCGCGGCCGCCAGGGCGACCAGCACGTCGAATACCCAGCGTCCCGCCGCGCGGTGCGCTGGGTATCCGGCCAGCCGGAGCAACCCCATGCTGGGCATTATCCCCTGATCAGGCGTCGGCGCGCTTCAGCCGCCAGGCGGCCGCGGCGATGAGCACCATGGCGTACCCGCACAGAAACGCGAATCCGGTCCAGGGTGACAGCGCGTGGTGCACGCCCTGCGTCGCACCGTACATGGCCTGTCCCAGATTGGAGGGCAGGTACTGGGCCAGGTGGTCGCTGATCGAGCTCGGCAGCAGGTCGGCCAGGGGCGGGATGATGAAGAACGCCCCGACGAAGGCGGAGATCCCGGCCGCGGTGTTGCGGAGCAGCGCGCCCAGGGTCACGCCGATCAGGCCGGCCACGGTGAGGTACAGGGCGGCACCGACGACGGACCGCAGCGCGCCCGGAGCAGTGAGGGACACGCCCAGGTGGTGGCTGTTCAGCAGCGCCTGCCCGAGGAGAAAGGAAGCGAGGCTGGCGATGAGCGAGACCGGGAAGATCACGCCCGCGAACACGGCCAGCTTGCCCCACAGCACCGGAAGGCGGCGCGGGACGACCGTGAGCGAGGACCGGATCATGCCGGTGCTGTACTCGCCGCTCATCAGCAGCACGCCCAGCACCCCGAACGCGATCACGGCGAAGCTAGTGCCGTTCAGGCTGATGCTGATGGGGCTGAAGCTCGCGCGGCTCGCGGCGCTGAAGGTGTGGTACTGGCTGCCGCTCACGGCCGCGAACAGCGCGCCGATGCCGACCATCAGGACCACGGCGATCAGCAGGGTCCACAGGGTGGACCGCAGCGAGCGAAACTTCGTGAACTCCGAGCGCAGCACCCGGCCCTGGGTCACCTTCAGGGGCCGGCTCGGGGCAGCAACGGCGGGGGCGGCGGTGACTAGGACGGTGCTCATCGGGCTGCCACCGTCTGCGCCGCATCGTGCGACCGGAAGTCCACCGAGTCGTCGGTAAGCCGCATGAAGGCCTCCTCTAGGGAAGCGTGATTGGTGGTGAGCTCGAAGACAGGCAGGCGGGCCTGCCAGGCGGCGGTGCCGATCTGCTCAGCGGACAGGCCCTGCACCCGCAGGACGCCCGACTGCTCGCTGGTCACGGTGATGTCCGGGCCGAGCAGCAGGTCGCGCAACTGGGCGGTCTGGGGGGTGCGCACCGTGACGCTGCTCCCCCCGGCGCGGTTCACGAAGTCCTCGACGGTGGTGTCCGCGATCAGCCGCCCGCGGCCGATCACCACGAGCCGGGTCGCGGTCAGCGCCATCTCGCTCATCAGATGCGACGACACGAACAC
>JBEKGC010000278.1:0-10594 GCA_050013055.1 Streptosporangiaceae bacterium | reverse complement strand
GCTCACCACGCTCGTGGTGGTGGTGACGGCCAATCATTTCTGGCTCGACGGGATCGTCGCGGGGCTGCTGGTGGCGCTGGTGCTGGCTGGGCAGCGCCTCGGGTCAGCGCTCGCTGACGCGCACCGCCGCGCATCGGCTTCAGCCCTAGGTCTATTGACACGGCAGCGTGACGCGGCTCTGCGTGCAACTGCGGCATCACTGGTGCGGCCAGGCGCCGGCCACGATGGCGACGACGAAGGACAGTTCGGCCGCAGCCGAGTGGAACGATGAAGAACTCTGCGATCTTCTCACCGTAGGAGAATTGTCCAGCCAGGTCACCGAACTGCTACTCGCCATCGTTCCGCCATTGACCGGGGAACAAATTCTCGCTATTCGGGGGCGACTGACCGAATTCGCCGAGGATCGCGGCTGGCTCGTGTCCGGAATCGGTGAGTCCACCAAGCTGGTGAGCGGGCAGGGACGCGGGTTGCGCTTAGCGCCGCGGGGCCCGGTCCTCGGCAAATTGGCGCACAAGAGGTTTAAGTCTCGCTCGGCTATCCGGAAGAACTCAACCTTAATCCGGAACGGCCACGCGCCCTACCGCAGATTCTCCCGGCCGGACCCACACATTACAGAGACTGAAGACTAGGGTCCTGAGTTTAGGGCGGTTCCGGCTGGATGCGGCTGGATGCGGCTGGACAGCGTCCGCCCGGTGGCCAGACACGCTCAGCAGACGGGCCCGCCGGCACAGACGGGCCCGCCGGCACAGACGGGCCAGCCGGCACAGACGGGCCCGCCGGCACAGACGGCAGTCTCAGGCGGCGGTCTCGCGGATCCGTCCCTGGCCGGCCCCCCTGTCTCGCGGACCTCACCCGCCTCACCCACCCCGCCCGCCTCGCCCGTGCTGCTCTGCTCCCGCTCGCGAGCAACAACGATGTCCCATCGTGGTGGTCCCAGCAACAACAGCGGACCATCGTTGTGGTCAGCCCGCAATGCCACCCGCTTATGGAAGCGTTCCCGGCTCTGCCTTTTTCATGATCGGCGGGCAGGTGTCCGCCGAAGGAAGGAGGTAGGAGGTAGGAGGTCGCTTGGCTAGCTGAGTGATGTCTTGTCGTGCTGTCCGGAAGATGAGGGTTTTCGGCCCTTCGGAGCCGTCCTTCGGGGATGGCTTCAAGCCGCCCTGCGCTGCGTCAGCTGAAGACTGAAAGGCCAGGGTCGAGGCGGTGGTGATGTCGTCGCTAGCCGGCGGCCGCGGGTTCCGGGCCTGGCAGACCCGATCGCGATAGTCGACACCCAGCGTCGCGAGCTGCTGCGCCGGCTCCGCGACGCGCAGCGCGCGGCCATGGCCGAGCCCGACAATTCCCAGGCCGCGTTGCTCCTGGAGGGCAGCGTGCTGCGGCTGCAGGCCGACCTGCGCTGGCTAGAGGCATGCGAACAGAACTGGACTTTCCAGAAAAGAGAAGTATGAGCCATGAGCAGCATCGACACCAATGCCTGCACGCTACGCACCCGCGGGCTGCGTAAGGAATACGGTCGGGAGGCCGGCTTGATCCGCGCGGTCGACGGGGTGGACTTGCTCGGACCGGCCGCGGGCCAGGTCGGTGACCCCGTAGTCAGCCGGGACACCCAGATGCTGCTGGTGGTCACGATCGTGCTGGTTTCCCTGTCCCTGGCCGTGCTCAACACGGTCTGCACCGCCTGGGCCACGGTGCTGGACTTCCGGCGTTCCGCGGCGCTGGCCCGCGCGCTCGGCGCGTCCCCGCAGCAGGTCAGCGCCGGGGTGGCGTGGGCCCAGGTGCTGCCCGCGGCGCCGGGTACCCTGCTGGGCATCCCGCTGGGCCTCGGACTGTTCAAGGTCGCCAGCGCCGGGATGATGACCATCCCGGCCGCCTGGTGGCTGGCCGCCGTCGTGCTCGCCATCTTGGCCGCGGTGGCCCTGCTGGCCAGCATCCCCGCCCTGATAGGCGCCCGCCGTCCGGCCGCCGAGATCCTGCAAGCCGAAGCGGCGTGATCCGGGTCGCCTTCGCTCCGCGCGGCCCGGGCCACGATCGCGACCGGCAGCCGGAGGCGGGGGCGGAAACGCGCACTACGCTGTAATGAGCACACTGGTAACAAGCGACACCGACCCCGGACGGATGCATGGAACCTGAACCCACCGTGCTTGACAGCCTCCGCAAGGCGATCGAGGCCATGCCCGACGATGTGCCGCTCCGGCTGCACCTGGCCACGCTGCTGCTGGCCGCGGACCAGCGCGACGAGGCGGTCAGGCATCTCGGTGCCGTACTGCAGCGCGAGCCAGGGAACGCCCGCGCGCTGAGCCTGCTGACAGGTCCGCTCCCGGCTGAGGGCGCAGGGCCCCCTGATCCCGCGGCCATTTCTCCCGAACGGACCGTGGTGCTTCCGCCGCGTCCCCCGGCCGCGCCCGGCGAAGGCGGCGGTGAGGCGGGCAAGACGGCCAGGTACGACTGGTCCCAGGCCGAAGACGAGCTCCGCGACGTGCTACCCGCCATGTTCGTCGGTGAGGGCGGTGCGGCGGACTCGGCCTCGGCGGGAATCGACGAGGCGGACGCGTACGACGCCGAGCACACCGGGCTCACGCTCGCGGACGTGGCCGGGATGACCGAGGTGAAGGCGCGCCTGGAGGCGGCGTTCCTGGCTCCGATGCGCAACCCGGAGCTGCGCCGGCTGTACGGCAAGTCACTGCGCGGCGGACTCCTGCTGTACGGGCCGCCGGGATGCGGCAAAACCTTCATCGCCCGGGCGGTGGCGGGCGAGCTGGGCGCGAGGTTCATCGCGGTGTCGTTCGCCGACATCATCGACATGTTCGTGGGCCAGAGCGAGCGGAACATCCACGAGCTGTTCGAGATCGCCCGGCGCAACGCGCCGTGCGTGGTGTTCCTTGACGAGGTAGACGCGATTGGGCAGAAGCGCTCGCAGCTGCGGCACACCCCGATGCGCAGCGCGGTCAACCAACTGCTGCTCGAGCTGGACGACATCTCGGGCAACAACGAGGGCGTCTTCTTGCTGGCGGCGACCAACCACCCGTGGGACGTGGACAGCGCGCTGCGCCGGCCCGGCCGTTTCGACCGGACGCTGCTTGTCCTGCCGCCGGACGCCAGCGCGCGCGAGGGGGTGTTCCGCTACCACCTGAAGGACCGCCCGGTGGCCGGCATCGACCTGGCCAAGCTGGCCAAGCAGACCGACGGCTACTCCGGCGCCGATATCGCGCACATCTGCGAGACGGCGGCCGAGCGGGCCCTGATGGACTCGGTCCGCCTCGGCGAGCCGCGGATGATCGGTCTTGGTGATCTCGAGTCCGCGATCGCTGAGGTCAAGCCGTCGCTGGGCGCCTGGTTCGATACCGCCCGCAACGTGGCGCTGTTCGCCAACGAGGGCGGAACCTACGACGACCTGGCCGCCTACCTGCGCAAGCGCCGCTTGATGTGAGGCGCCGATGATCGAATTGCGGCAGGAGCTGGCCCGGGCGTCGGCGATGCTCGACGTCAGGCGCTTCCAGGAGGCCTCCGCGCTGCTGGCCCGGGTGGTGTCCGCGGAACCGGAGAGCAGCCGGGCCTGGTGCCTGATGGCCCGTGCGCACCTGGGCGGGGAGCGCTACTCCGACGCCGTCGCCGCCGCCAACCGGGCGGTGGCCCTCGATCCCGCCGACGAGTGGCCGCACCGGCTGGCCAGCAACGCCCTGGTCCACCTGGCCCGCTACCCGGCCGCGCTGCGGGCGGCCTACGAGGCGTGCAGGCTCGCGCCCAGCTACTGGCAGACGCACGTCTGCGTGGCTCAGGCCGCCCTGGCGGCGCAGCGATTCGACGTGGCCACCGAGGCGGCGGCACGGGCCCGCGGCCTGGCTCCGAACGAGCCCGACGTGCACTTCCTCTCCGGCAAGGTGAGCCTGGCCCGCGGCGATCTGGCGCAAGCGCGTGAACACCAGGAACGAGCCCTGGCGCTCGATCCCGCGCACAGCGGCGCGATGAACGAGCTGGGCCGGATCAGGCTCAGGCGGCATGACACGCCGGGCGCGATCAGGCACTTCATCAGCGCGGCCCGCGCCGCCCCGGACGAGCGCATCTACAGCAGGAACATCGACGTGGTGCTGCTGCGCACGGTGTCAAGAACGATCTACGTGTTCACGCTGACCGCGTTGATCCTGGTCTGGATCCCGGCGGTCACCCGGGTAGACCGGTTGCCCTTCGTGATCGGCCTTGCCGCCCTGGCCCTGGTCAGCATCGCCTGCTTCGCCTGGATGGTGCTGCGGCTCCCGCCTCAGGCCCGGCTGCTTGTCCGCCGGACACTGCGCGCTCCGCGGGTCGCGGCGGCGCTGGGCCTGGCCGTGGGCGGGGTCGCCGTCGCGTTCGGCGTCGTGGCCCTCACTCCGGCCGGTGACCTGGCCCAGGTGCTCCCGGTCGCGGTCGTCATCACCGTGGTCGCGCGGCTGGCCGCGTTCGCCGCCCTCCGCGGCGCCGTCCGCCGGCCCTAGTGGGCCCGGCCCGCTGGCCGGCTTCTGCTCGCGCCAGGACAGCCCCCTGATGGACGGCAAAGTCAGGACGGCGGCGCTGCTGAGCAGGCCGTACACGGCGCCGACGCCAAAAACCAGCGGTGCGCCGAGCACGGTCGCCAGCGGGCCGTCGATCGCGTACCCGATGACCCCGATGCCGTAGGCGGGGAACATCGTGAGCGAGCTGACCCGGGCGAGCCGGTCAGGCGGCACCTGCTGCTGCAAAGCCGTGCCGAAGAAGGCACTCGCCACCGCGGCGCCTGCGCCGCAGGCGAACGCGGCCGCCCCCACCCAGACCGCGGCCGCGTGCAGGGCCATCGGGATGTCCGGCAAGGCGTAAAAGAAGGTGCCGATGGTCGCGATCACCATGGGCCGGCCAGGGCGGCGGCCCAGGCACGCCAGCCCGGCTACGATGGCGCCCGCCCCCTGCGCCGCCATGATCGCACCCCAGACGGCGGCACCGCCCAGGTACGCGTGCCCCTCGACTGGCCCGAGCAGCATCCAGGGGGCCCAGGTGATCAGGTTGAAGAACGCGAACTGGACGGTGACCACCCACAGCCAGCCGCGCGACCTGAAGTCCGTCCAGCCCTCGGCCATGTCCGAGAACAGGGTGGGGCGCGTCTGGCCGCCCGCCGCGGCCGGCTCGGCCCCTGGCATCCGGAGCAGGCTGAGGGCCAGCACGCTGACCAGGTAGGACGCGGCGTCGAGCGCCACCACCACCGCGGGACCGGCGAAGGCGACGAGCACCCCGCCCAAGGCCGGCCCGGCGATCCTGGTCGCCGAGGTGGCCAGCCCGTACAGCGCGTTGGCGTTGGCCAGCTGGTCCGGCGGCGCGATCTCCACCGTCAGCGCGGACAGGGCCGGCGAGAAGAACGCCTCCCCCGTCCCCTCCAGAGCGGCCAGCACGACGAACAGCCAGATCGCCGGGCGCCCGGCGAACAGGGCCGCGGCCAGGCTGGCCTGCGCCGCGCAGCGCAGCACGTCGGCCGCCAGCATCACCCGCCGCCGTCCGAGCCGGTCCGCGATCGCGCCGGCGAACGCGAGCATCAGCACCTGGGAGACCACCCCGGCGGCGAAGACGTAGCCAAGGCCGGTCGCGCCTCCCCCGCTGTCCAGCACCGCCCAGGCGATCGCCACCGTCGACATCGACGAGCCAAGCAGCGAGGTCACGTAGCCGGTGTAGAACCGGCGGAAGTTCCGCCCGGCCAGCAGCCCGGCCCGGCGGCGGAGCCATTCACTGTTCACGGCACCGGATCCTGACATCCGGCCCGCCAGGACGGCAATCTGCGGTGCTCAATAAAGTTTAGTAAGGTGCGCTCAATACGGACGATGAAACGAGGCGAAATTCGCGGGAAGCGGCCCCCGGCGGCCGCGGCAGAGAAATATTTTTCAGGTGCTCAGCTTTACTGAGCAGGGTAGGCTCAAGTAGGGGCCTGGGCGGGCCGGACCTGCAGGCAGTCTCGTGTTGGCTCCCAGTCCGGGCGGACGCGAGGGTGTGATGCCCGGGGCGGGCAGACCTGAGGCCGGGTCTGTGCCGCGTACTGTTTCGACGGTGAGCGGCGGGAGCGAGGCCCAAGCGGGCGTCGGCGTTGCTGCGGCGGTTCCGCTCCGGCGTAACAGTGGTTTCCGGATGCTGTGGATCGGCCAGCTTCTCTCCGATACCGGCACCGATATCGGCATGCTCGCCTACCCGCTGCTCATCTTGGCGCTGACCCACTCGGTGGTTCTCGCCGGGGTCGTGGGGACGGCGAGGGCGATCACCCAGCTATGCCTGCAGTTGCCCGCGGGGGCACTGTCGGACCGGTTCGACCGGCGGCTGACGATGATCAGCTGTGACGCCATCCGCGCCGTGCTGATGGGCCTGCTCGGCACGATGATCATGCTGCATCTCGCGTCCTGGCCGGTTGTCCTGGCGGTGAGCCTGGTCGAGGGCGGTGCTGGCACCATCTTCGACCCGGCGGCTACGGCCGCGTTGCCTCAGATCGTGCCCGACGGGCAACTGGAGCAGGCATGGGCCGCCACCGAAGCCCGGACCTACGGCGCCAGCCTGGCGGGCCCGGCGCTTGGCGGCGTGCTGTTCGGGCTGGGCCGGGCTATCCCGTTTCTGGCCGACGCGATCTCCTACGGGGTTTCGTTCGGCACAGGGACCAGGATCCGGGGACGGTTCCGCCCGGAGAAGGCGGCTGAGCGCAAGGCATTGTGGCGCGAGATAGCCGACGGGCTGCAGCTTGTCTGGCGGGTACCGATCCTGCGCGCGGTGATGCTGCAAGCGCCGCTGGTGAATTTCTCATTCACCGGCGTCATCTTCACCATCACGCTCGCGCTGCGCCAGCACGGTACCTCCACCGCGGTGATCGGCTTGGTGCAGGCGGCCATCGCGGCCGGCGGCCTGTTTGGCGCCATCGTGGCGCCCCGGCTGCAAGGGCGGATGCGGCTGGGGACCCTGGCCATGGTGATCACTCTGGCCGGAGCGCTGCTGTTTGGTGCCGCGGCCCTGCTTATCCCGTCACCGCTGGTGGCGCTGCCGGTGGCCATATCGCTGATGCTCGCACCGGCTGTCAACGCCGCGCTCTTTGCCGTGATGCTCCGCAGCACGCCAGAGAGCATGCGCGGCCGGGCCACCAGTACCGTGGTCATGGTCGCCACCGCGCTGGCGACGCTGTCGCCGCTGATCGCCGGCCTGCTGGCCCAGCACCTGTCCGGCGCCTGGGCGGTGGGCGTCTTCGCGGCCACGATGGCCGCGGCGGCCGTGCTGTGCCTGATCCTGCCCGGTCTGCGGCACCCCGAGTCACCGGCGGCCGTACCCGGCTGAGCCGGCAGTAGCTCGCGGCTCATGGTGCGTGGCTCGTGGTGCGTCAGTGCCCCATGATGCCCCCGCCACCCCAGGCCACGCCCTCCCGGCCACGCAGATCACCTGCATCTTCCGTCTCACCCGAGCCCTGCCGCCCCAGCCGTGGCCAGCACGAGAGGGCTCCGTCATGATCGTGAACAGTTCGGGTCAAATAGAGGCTGTCGGACAGCTATCTGGCGGCCCGCCGCCGGTAGCCCCGTTCCCGCGCGCCCCGCCCGCCTCACCTGAACCTCCCGCCCCGGCCCCGCCCGCCCCGCCAGCGATTGTGGATCGTAAGCGTCGAAATAAGGAGCTAATTATCCACGATCTCCGGCCCGCGGCCCCGCTCGTTCCCCTGGTCCTGGTCCGGGCGGCCTGCCATGTACGCGGGTTATCTCCAGTTCTGAACCAGGACACCCAGAGGTCACGCGACAGTCTCAATACGACCCGAACTGTTCACGATCATGGTGTCCCGCCCGTGGGGGCAGGCGGGATGCAGCGGCGCGGGCGCAAAAGTCGGACAGACGGTCGAATTATGATGCTGGTAGTGCGGCGCGGACCGGTGAGACAGCACGGGGCGAGGGCGGACCGGAGGGCGCTGGCCGGATCAGGTCCGGCGGATCCGTCTTAACGACTCCCGCAGCGAGGGCGGCTGACCAGTTCGGCGGGCCCGGGCGTGCTTAACCCTCGCGCCGACCGCCGGGCCGGGTTACGATACATCTCGTTTAGCCCAACTTGGAAGGGGATGTCATGGAGGTCGTCGACGGGGGCGCCGGAGGACCCGAGAGCCTAGCGGGCGCGGAGGAGGTGGAGGAGCCCACGAGCCTAGGGAAACTCGCGGGAAACGGGAGGCAGGCGGGGAGCGGGAGGCAGGCGGGGAGCGGGGTGCCGACGGAGGTCTTGGCGCGGCCGGGTGACGGTCTCGCGACCCGCGCGTCGGACCGGGAGAGGGACGCGGTCGCGCAGCGGGTACAGGAGGCGTTTGCGGATGGGCGGCTGGACGACAGCGAGTTCGATGAGCGGATGCGGGCCGCCCTGACCGCAAGGACGCATGCGGACCTGGACGTCTTGCTGACTGACCTGCCCGCGCCGGGCGCCGGGGCCGGTCCGGCGCCGACGCCGGCGATTCCGGGCCACGGGCCTGGGCGGTTCGCGATCGCGCTGAAGGGCTCGGTCCGGCGATCCGGACGCTGGCGGGTCCCTGAGCGCTATACGACCGTCGTCTACAAGGGCGGCGGCTGGCTCGACCTGCGTGCGGCCGAGCTCAGCGGCCCGGTCACCACGTTCCTCGCGGTGGCCTACAAGTCCACCGTGACAATCCTGGTCCCGCCGGGAGTGCGGGTCGAGATGACCGGCTTCGGCGTCACCCAGGGCACGGAGGACGACGAGGACCCCGGATACCCGCTGCCCGCGGACGCACCGGTAGTGCACGTGCGGGGCGTCGCTTACAAGGGCGCCGTCGAGATCACGACGCGTCCGCCCGAGCGTCCGGCCCTGCGCCGGTAGCCCTTGGCCCGGCAGCCGTTGGACCGGTGGCCGTTGGACCGGTGGCCGCGGGGGCGGTGGCCGCGGGGGCGGTGGCCGTTGGGGCGGCTCAGGGCGCAGATCGGTGACCGGCCCGTCAATATAGGGCACCTGAGCTGGCCCGGGGCGCCGCGGGCGGGCGGCGGGCGGCTGCGGCCTGGTCGGCATGACAGGATGGGCGTTGTGACATGGAAAGCCCCGGATGTAGAGCGGCCGGACGGCCCGCTTATCGGTCCCGAACGCCCGATGCTGCAAGCGTTCCTCGACTGGCACCGAGCGACGCTGCTCTACAAGTGCGCCGGGTTGACCGGTGATCAGCTCGCCGCGCAGACCGTGCCACCCTCGGGGCTGTCCCTGCTCGGGCTGATCCGGCACATGACCAAGGTGGAGCGCATCTGGTTCCGCCAGCGGTTCGCGGGTGAGCCGGTCGAGTCTCCGTTCGGCCAGGACAAGGCGGCCGACTTCGAGCGGGTCGACCCGGCCCGGGCCGCGGCCGACTACGCCCGGCTGACGGAGGAGTTCCCCCGCGCCGACGCGGCCGTGGCGAACGCGTCGCTGGACGACACGTTCAGCGACGACGGCGAGGTCATGTCGCTGCGGCTGATCTACCTGCACATGATCGAGGAGTACGCCAGGCACCTGGGCCACGCCGACCTGCTCCGCGAGCAGATCGACGGTGCCACCGGCGAATGACCTCCCGGTTACCAGGCGGCAAAGTCGACGTACTGGCCGGCCGGGACCGCGGGCAGCGGCGCGAACCGGCCCGGGTCGGGGCTACCGGGTCCGCCGACGTCAAGCCAGCCGAACTGGACGCCCTGGACCAGGGCGTACTGTCCCTGCGACCCCAGCGACAGCACACCGAGGCTGTCCTCCACGGTGACGACGTTGACCTGGTTGTACCGTTCCGTCTGGGTGCGGAGCAGCCGGACCAGCCTGCCGGTGCTGGCCTGGAGTTCGGCGAACTGCACGACGACGGTGTGGGTACTGGCCCGCGGAGTCAGATCACGCCAGGTGACCACGATGACATCGCGTCCGTCGGGCGTGATCAGCGCGCTCACGATGGAACCGGCGCCGACCACGCCGCTCGGGACGATCACCGTCCCCGCCATCAGGTTGTCCCCTGGCGCGGCGGTGTCGAGCAGCCGGATTCCCCGCGGCGCGGCCATGAGGCCAGATTGGGTGGAGCGCAGCCAGGTGAACGCGATCACCCGGCTGCCGTCCGCCCAGGAGGGCGGCCCGGGAATATACACGCTGTTGGCCGGCGCGGTCCAGGTCCTGATGGCCCCGGTGACCAGGTCGAGGACCTGAATGACGCCGACGGCGCCCGAGGAGTCGTTCTGCAGCGAGACCGCGAGCAGCGTGCCGTCGGGAGACAGCGCGATGCCCTCCGTGGTCTCGTTGCGCATCGGGGCGGCGGCCAGCTCGGTCAGGTGACCGGGCTTACCGGCAGCGGAGATAGCGAACCGGAACAGGCGGAGGTCCAAGCCGGATGTGGTTGGTGCCTGGTCTCCTTGGACTCCGATGATGAAGGTGCGGTCATCGGCGGCGGCGGTGACGAAGGTGCCGCCAGAGTCGGCCCACTCCACCGGGAGGGCCGACGGCACGGGGACGGTACCGGTGACCTGCCCGCTGGCGGACGCGCGGACCACCGCCTGTATCCCGCGGCCGTCGGGGCCTGAGCTGGTCGTGACGTAGAAGCGCGGCAGGCCGGCCGGGGCTGATCCGGAGACGGCGGGCTTGCGGGCGGCGGGCT
>JBEKGC010000277.1:0-11926 GCA_050013055.1 Streptosporangiaceae bacterium | reverse complement strand
TTGTAGTCGGGTATGGTCGTCTATACACAGGTATAGAAAGGGGTCGCGAGCATGCGCGAGCCGGTCAGGCACGAGCGTCATCTGGTCGGTTTTGAGAATCGGCTGAAGGACCGTGACCGGGTCAAAGACAAGGTCGCGGAGAGCCTCGCCACCAAGGGCCGCACCGTGGCGGAGGCCATGCAGTTGCTTCCGGACGCCATCAGGTACACGTTCCAGTACGGCGAGGCCGATTACTACAGGCAACTCTCTGGGGACGTCGCGCTGACGACGGAGCGGGGCTTCGACCTGGTCAGGCTGAGGAACTTTTGGCGGGGAGACCAGTACAAGGGCATCAGCAGCCTGTGGCGCGACCCGGCCGCAGGCCAGCTCTTCGAAGTGCAGTTCCACACCGAGATCAGCTACCACGCCATGATGTTCACCGCCGAGCACACGTATGCGTGGCTGCGTTCGGCTCAGACCTGCCCGCAGCAGGAGATCGAGCTCGAAGCCTTCCAGCGCGAGGTCTACGCGTACGTCCCGGTCCCGCCGGGCGCCGACGACATTCCCGGCTACCCCGCCGGAGCAGGCTGGCAGGTTCCCGGGAGGCGGCCCAATTCCGGGCCGAACGGGGTCACCCATTACGCCCTGGTCGATGACCTCAGCACCCCGGACCGGCCGGCCGGCCTGCTCAGGCGCAGCTACCGCGACGGCGGCAGGCGCGACGAGGTGTTCACCAGGGACCTGGAGTGGCATCGCAGTTCGCTGCTGATCTCCGCCGAGCGCGGAGACCTGGAGAACGAGTTCATCGAGATCACCGCCGACGAGGCCGGCCGCGTCGCGGACCGAATAGAGCGCTCCGCGACGAGCGGTCCCACGCCATAAGAAGCCTTACCGTGCCGCCGCCCAGGCGACGTCGTCGCCGTGCGTTTACATCAAACCGGAACCCGCCACCCCTCAGGAGTCAACCGGTTACCCACCCCAATGCCCGCGGAAATGCTGGATGATCTTGTCCGCCCGCTCATGACTGACCTCGACCAGCTCGTCGGCAAAGTCCCCGCGCTCCCACTCAAGGATGACTGGCGTGAAGCTCCAGCTGAAGTCGTCACGCAAGGCCTCGTCGGTAAAACCCCAGTCTGTTTCCAGCCGCCTCGCCAGCCCGCGGGGATTGTCGTCGGTGCTAGTGCTGCCGACGATCGCATAGAAAGTGATCTTGTCCGGCATTTAAAAGCCCTTCTTCTTGTAATCGGGGATTTCGTCGGCGCCATCCGGGACTTGAATCGCCGCTGACACTTCCCGTTGGAAATCTTTCAGTACCTTGCGCTCGCGGTCCGGGATCAGCGGGTTGCGGATCCGTTCGTAAGCGTCATGGGTGACACACTGCTTGGCGTGGAAGCTTTCTGGCGTGTGGAACTGCACCTCGAAGCGTTGTCCGTCCGGGGTGACCCAGCGCGTGTTAATTCCCTTGTACTGGGGATCGGTCCAGGAGTTCTTGCTCAGGTACATTTCGTATCCGCAGTTTGCAAGCTGCTCCACGATCCCGTAATAACCTCTGGCATAGCCTTCCGACTCCAAACAGTATGTATAGCGAATCGCGTCCGTGACCTCACGGAGAACCTCTTCTGCCGTCATGCGCGGTTCAGCCTTCAGTTGCTCGGCAACCTTCTCTTTGAGGCGGTCGTCGCCTTTGATCCTGTGCTCGAAGCCCGCCAGCCATCCGCCATGGCTATTCTCCTGCTCGATCGTCCGGATGTCCGCTGAGATGGCCGGCTCGGCTTCGCGCACCCGGTCGATCGTCGTGACTGCCGCTGCGTGTCGCTCCGGGTTCAGGTAAGAGCCCCCGAGGCTACGGAACGACCCGGGCGGGTCAGCCGGACGGTCCGGTGCCGGCTGCCGGTCCGCTGACCAGCCCTTCCGGTAGCCCGCCGCCTGGTCGAGAAGCCCAGGTGCCTGGTGCCAGTAGCTGTCTTTAGCTGGCCGGACGGGCCCAGCCCCGTCGGCGGCTTCCGCGGAAGCCTGCGCCCGCGTGGCCTCGTACGCCCGCACGCGTTCGTCCGGGTCGGGCGCGTCGCGCGGCTTCGGCCGGTCCGCGCCGCGGTCACGGGCACGGGCACGGTCGGCCCGGCCCGGTTCCTCCGGCTCAGACGGCAGGTCCAGCGTCCCCACGGCACTCCGATACGGCACTTAATGTAATCAGATACTCATCGTAGGTAATACCGGCTTTCTGTGAGCGCGGTAAAACGAACGATCCGGTGACGTGTGCCGATGTGGGCAGTGACCATACGGGTCCACCGCGCCGGGACCGCGCCGGGACCGTGTCAGAGATCCGCCACGGCCAGGGCCGGATCGCCCTGGGGTGCGCCGCTTGGTTCCCATTCCTGGTCCGATCGCGCGTATGGGTACCAGCGCAGATCCCGGCCGAGCCGCAACTGCAGGCGCCCTGCGGTGATCCGGTTGCCCCGGACAGCCTCCGCCGCGCCGGTCTTGGCGCGCAGCGCGGCCCGTGCCGCCTGCAGCAGTTCGGCTGCATCCGGGTCTTCGGCGGCCGGGTCCCACTCCGCCCGCAGCAGTTCGAGGCCGGTGAGGCCGCCCTGTCGCCAGGCGAGCGCCTGTCGGGCAAGGTCGCGCGGGAGCACTCCCGCCCGCGCCGCGAGCGTCGCGAACGTCGGCGTGCCCAGCGTCCGGGCGGCGCGCCGGACCAGGTCGGTGTCGGGGTCGAGGGTCAGCCCGGCATCGGCCGACCGCCCCGATGCCAGCTCCCACGCCCGGCTGGCGGCATCCGCGGCCAGCTCGACCAGGTCTTCCCGCAGGCCGGGACGCCACGGTGGCGGATCCACCGGAAGCGCGGCCGGGGATCCTGGCCGGCCCGGTGGCAACGGCACAGCCGGGATCGGCACCCACGGAACCGGCGTGCGGAACGCCGTCCTGGCGTCCACGCCCGCATCGCCCGCAGGCTGGCCGGCGCGTTCCCCCGGCGCCGCGTCGGCGGCGGCTCGCAACAGGGCGAACGGGTCGGCGTCGAGCGCACCGGCGATAAGGTAACAGGCCGCCGCGGAATGCTTGCACGGGTCGGCCTCGTCCGGGCAGTCGCATCGCGGCCCGACCTCGCCGCCGCCGGGCAGCAGATCGAGCCCGGCGCTGGCCGCGTCGTCGGCTATCTCTGGCGGCAGTTCGCCGTCAAGCAGCGCCGCCGCGTGGCCGAGCCGGGCCGTGACGGCCTCAAGCACCCGGTCCCACTCATCATCCGTGAACGGCCGCACCCGGATCCTGACCTGGTACGGCTCAGTCTTCCTGCCCCGCACCCGGGCCCTGGCCTCGCCCGGCGCGAGGGTAAGGTCCCCGACCGCGCCGGAGCGCGCGTACTCCCGGCCACGGGGCAGCCGGTCAGGATCCAGCCGCGCCCGCTGCTCAAGTGCCTCCAGCCAGGCCCGGCCCCACCAGGTCCGGCCGAACTCCGGCGACCCTGAATTCGCCGGGTCCGCGCCGCTCGAAGGATCGTTTGAAGGGCCGCTCACGAGGCTGCTCACGAGGGCGCTCGCAGGCTGACGAGTTCGGCGAGATCGGCGTCGGACAGTTCGGCGATCCAGCCCTCGCCTGAGCCGATCACGGCGTCGGCGAGCTCGCGCTTGGTCTCGAGCAGGGCCGCGATGCGGTCCTCGAGTGTCCCCTCGGCAATCAGCCGGTGTACCTGGACGGGGCGGTCCTGGCCGATCCGGTACGCCCGGTCGGTGGCCTGGTCCTCCACGGCCGGGTTCCACCAGCGGTCGTAGTGCAGGACGTGCGTGGCCCGGGTCAGCGTCAGGCCCGTTCCGCCCGCCTTGAGCGACAACAGGAACACCGGCACCTGGCCGGCCTGGAACCTGGCCACCATCTCCTCACGGCGCCGCACGGGAACGCCGCCGTGCAGGAACAGCGAGCCGATCCCCCGGGCCTCGAGATGCCGTTGCAGCAGGGTCGCCATCTGCGTGTACTGGGTGAAGACGAGCATCGATTCACCGCTGGCCATGATCAGGTCGGTCAGCTCGTCGAAGGCGGCCAGCTTTCCCGACCGGCCGGCCGCGGGCCCGGCCTGCTTGAGGTACTGGGCCGGGTGGTTGCAGATCTGCTTCAGCGCGGTGAGCAGCTTGAACACCAGGCCCGCCCGCTCGATGCCCTGCTTCGTGGCGATCGTCTCCATCGTCTCCCGCACGACCGCCTCGTACAGCGTGACCTGCTCGGCGGTCAGCGGCACGAACAGGTCCGTCTCGGTCTTGGGCGGCAACTCGGGTGCGATGCCCGGGTCGGTCTTCTTCCGCCGCAGCAAGAACGGCCGGATCAGGGCGGCGAACCTGGCGGTCGCCTCGGCGTCGCGGTACCGTTCGACCGGCATCGCCACCCGGCTGGTAAACGCTTCCAGGTGCCCGAGCAGGCCCGGTGTCGTCCAGTCCAGGATCGCCCACAGGTCCGACAACCGGTTCTCCACCGGCGTCCCGGTCAGCGCGATCCTGGCCGGGGCCGGCAGTGCTCGCAGCTCCCGGGCGGTCCGCGACAGCGGGTTCTTCGCATGCTGGGCCTCGTCGGCGACGATCAGGCCCCAGCGGGCCCCGCCGAGCCGCGCGGAGTCGCGCAGCACCACCCCATAGGTGACCAGGACGATCTCATCGTCGGCTAGGTCTTCCAAGTGCCGCTCGCCCCCGTGATACCGGCGAACCTGGATCTCCGGGGCGAACCTACGCACCTCGTGCTCCCAGGTGCCGAGCAGCGATGCCGGGCACACCACGAGTGTGGGGCCGGCTGCCGCCTCTCGCCGGTGCAGATGAAGCGCGATCACCTGGATCGTCTTGCCCAGGCCCATGTCGTCGGCCAGGCAGCCGCCCAGCCCTGCCTCGCACATCCCGGCCAGCCAGGCCAGGCCACGCTGCTGGTAGGGCCGCAGCTCCGCTTTGAGTCCCGGCGGCGGCCCGACGGGTACCGGAGCCGACGCGATGCGGGCCACCTGGGCGGCTAGGTCGGCGAGCAGGCCTTCCGCGACCACAGGGACCGTCTCGCCGTCGATTTCCGCCGAACCTGCCAGTACAGCGCCAAGCGCCTCGGACGTGCGCATCCGGGTGCGCGGTGGGCGGCGCAGCCGGTCGAGCAGCGCCGGGTCGAGTATCACCCAGCGCCCCCGCAGCCTGACCAGCGGCCGTTTGGCTTCGGCCAGGGCGGCGATCTCGTCGGCGTCGAGGATGGCGCCGGCCAGCGTGAGCTGCCAGCGGAAGTCCAGCAGGGCATCGAGCCCGAACCCTGCGTCCGTCAGTTTCTCCGGTGCGGGCGTGGCAACAGCCCTCAGCTCCAGGTCGTCGCCGAGCATGCTGGAGGGCCACAGCACCTCGATGCCGGCGCCCGCCAGTTCTTCGGCCGCCGGGCCGAGCAGGCTGGCTAGCGCCTCGTCATCCAGGTCGATCAACGACGGGCTGACCTGCCGCAGCACCTCGGCCAGCGGAGGCCATATCGCCGCGCCGCGCCGCAGCGCCAGCAGCAGATCGGTCTCGGCCTGAGCGCCGAACCTGGACAGTACGGTCTCGGGCTGGCTCCACAGCGCGGCGGCGTCGACGATCAGGCTCGGGTCGTCCTGGCTGCGCAGCTGCGGCACCAGCCGGAACGCGGGTTCGGACGCACCCGTCTCGGCCCCGTGCTCCTCATCGCTGACCTCGTCAGCATCCATGGCCGGCCGCGGGACGGCCTCGATCCGCAGCCCGAGACGTGCCCCGGCCGCGAGGCCGTCGGTGGTGTCGGCGAGCCATTCCACAAGATCGCCGACTTGCGTGGGACCGGCTGCGGCGAACGCCGGTGACGCGGTCGCCCTGGGCGCGGCGGGCGAGCGCGCGATCAGGTCGGCGATCGCGTCCCACAGATCGCGGATCAGCGCCTCGGGAGTCCGGAGCCGCATCGGGCGCGAGCCGGGTACCGCCAGCGGATGCGCGGCCGGCGGGAAGGCCGCGGCGAGCTGGCGCATCCAGCTGAGGTCGGCCGGATCGAGTGGGCCGGCCCGCCAGACGTCCGTGCCGTCGGCCCCGACCGTCGGCAGGAGGCGTCCCCGGGCGATCAGTCCCACGCCCGCCGCTGCGGCCGCCGCCCAGACCTGGCCGCTGAGCCGCATCCGGTCACCTGCACCCACGGCGAGCAGCGCAGGCAGCGCCTCGGCGAGCGGGATGAGATCCGCGGCGACCATGCGCTTACGTATGCCGTAGGTACCGCCGGGAAAGACCAGCTCGACCCGGGCGGACCCGGTGCCGCGGCCCCAGTGCGCGAACATGCCCTGCCGGGGAATCTTGCCCGGTATGAACACCAGCTCGCCGTCCAGCACGGCATCGTACGATACCCGCTACCTGCCCCGGCTCGCCGGAGAAAGACAAGAAGCTATCCGTGCGTGGAGGCCGGCGGCTGGCATGCCTGGCCGGGTGCTGTCAAGCTCAGGTATGTTCGGGATATGGAGGGACTTGCGGCCTCGGTCGTGCTGATTGCGATCTTGCTCGGCGTCCTCCTCCTGGTTGCCTTCGACCTGTTCTGCCTGGTAGACCTCGCGGCAGCCGATCGCGCCCGTTTCCTGCCCACGCTGGCCTGGGCAGTCGCCATCGTGTGCATCAGCCCCTTCGGGGGCCTGGCGTACCTGCTCTCGCGACGCCACTGGAAGCGATCGCCGGGTTCTTATCGGCTGTTCAGCGGGCGTGCTTGATTCACTGCCGCCATATGCCGGCGGTGAACACCGGCCCTCGCGACGGCTCACGGCCGAGGCGGCGGTCACGCCCTGAAGGCCCCGAAGCGCCGCACCCCAGCCGCCACCCCCGCCGCTCCCCGCACCCGCAAACCCGCCCGTCACAACTGTCGAAAAAAATCGTGGAATATTCGGCTCAACTGGAGACTTTGGTACCCCATCGGGTACCAAACTATCCGCAGGAGCCAGAACTTCCACGCGAAACCGACAGCCCGGCCCGCACTACGCCGGGCCGGACCAGACACGGCAGACACCTCCCATCACCACCCCCAGCCGCCACCGCGGCACCAGCTACGGATAAATTACCCGAGCAATGGCAACGAATTGCCATTCATTGAATTCGGTTGCGCCACTCGGTTGTTAAGGGCATGCTTATCGCGATGGTTTTATGCCGAAAGAGAGGGGGAACGCCAGTGAAACTGGCCGAAGCCCTGGCATTGCGCGCGGAAACCGCCAGTTGCCGATCTGCGTGCGCAGGCCGACGAACTGGCGCGCCGTATCCGGCAGCAGGACACCGAAATTCAGCGCACTAACTGGGAGGTAGACCTTCTGGACGAATAACTAATTGGCAGGAGCAGGTAGCTATTCGGGAAGCGAGCACAAGCCGGAACCGGCGGTTTACCGGTTACCTTCAAAGGCCGCGCGAAGGGCAGCGCAATGCACTGCACAATGCAGCCCAGCACGTCGCACAGGTAACGGTGCACGGCGAACGAGTCATCACCACGTGCTGATCCCGGACGGCGAGGGCGGGGAAGGGGCTTCCTGTCAGAACATCTACGTTCGCTCCCAGTAGCGATACCACGGAAGTGGGATAGATGTACCATGATTGTATGACTACCAAGCGGAGGTTGTCCGCGACGGTGGACGCCGATCTAGTGGAGGCCAGCCAAGCCGCTGTCGCTGCTGGCCGCGCCGAGAGCGTCAGCGCCTGGGTGAACGATGCGATGCGCCTGAAAGTGGAACATGACCGCAGGCTCCGGGCGCTTGATGAGTTCATCGCCGGCTATGAGGCGGAGCATGGCGAGATCACAGAAGACGAGATGGCCGGAGCCGTGCGGCGGGCGCGAGAGCGCGCCGTCGTGGTCCGCGGTGATCCGGGTGGCGCTCAAGGCCGCTGGCCCGCCTGATGCTTGTCCTGGACGCGGGCGCGTTCGTCGCCGTTGAACGCGGGGACCGCGATGTTGTGGCCCTGGTGAAGCGTGAGCGGCTATCGGGGCGTGCGCCGGTGACCAACGGCGGGGTCGTCGGTCAGGTGTGGCGCGGTGGCAGCGGCAGGCAGGCTCCGGTCGCCCGGCTACTCGCCGGGGTGGACGTCGCGCCCATCGATGATCTGCTTGGGCGCCGCGCGGGGAGGGTGCTCGCCCGCAGCGGTCGCTCGGATGCGATTGACGCGGCAGTGGTGTGCCTGGCCAGGGACGGTGACGACATACTCACCTCGGACCCTGGTGACCTCCGCGACCTAGCTCAGGCCGCGGGCATCCACGTGGAGCTGATCCCGTCTGACTTTGGCCGGGAAGGGGTTGGCTCGCCCGGGACGGCACCGTCGTCTGGCTGAGGCCTGAACCTGGCTGCCGCTAGGCTCGTCGCATGTCTCCGGTGTCACGCGGCCGCAAGCCAAAGAAGGCCAAGAAGGGCAAGAAGCCTCCCGCACGTGTCACTAACTCGGGATGGGCGAAGGCGGCCACACGCGAGTTCGGCGGGCCGCGCCGCGCTGCGTCTGGGTCGCTGATCGAGGAGTTCTTCGGGTCACGTGACCCCCGCCCGCGATGGTGGGAGCCGTCCTTCGAGCGGCTGATCGCCGCTTCTGGCGACCTGCTCGCGGCGCAGGGCCCGCGGGTACTGGAACAGGCGACCGCCGAACTCATCGGCGCCGAGCTTCACCAGGCGGTGCTCGCTGAGCGCTCTGGGCTGAGTTTCGATGCATGGGCTACGGAACTTATCGGCCGTTCGGTCGATTGGATGGCGGATGCCGCGGGCCGGGGCGATGATGCCTGGCGAGGCCCATGGCGGCTGTTGCACGGCCTGGCCGCCATCGGGTCATACGGGCTCGGCGCTTTCGCCTGGGAGCAGGCGTCGGAGGCGGCGGGTTCGCTGCCGCGTGATGCTCTGGTCGCGGAGCCGGCCTGGCTGAAGCTGCTGCCGGATATCAAGGCCACCGGTGATGTGCGGATGATGCGGGACGCTTACGGGACGCGGTTCGGCGTGATCGCGGACTTCTGCTATCCGGGCGGTATCGATCCGTCGGCTTTCTTGCTCGATCTTGACGCCAGCGGATCCATCGTCCTGGCCGGCGCAGGCGCGTTCGATGGCGTGGAGCAGGCGGCAGCGGCCTGGCGGGACCAGGTCGGCGTCAGCGCGGAAGGACTGACCCCCGGCCCGGCCACGGCGGAATCGCTGGCCTGCCTGGTCTCCTGTGAGCATGGAGAGCTGTATATCAACGGCAACGAGTCACGGGCGCAAATGGACAACTGGTTCCGCGGCCCCCGCCGTATCCAGGAGACCATCGGCGCGCTGCATAAGCGCGGTGTCGTGCTGCCGGAGTACAGCCTGCAGTATCACGACATTGACGTAGCTCCGATGGCAGTCCCTTTCACCGCCTGGTATTCCGAACGGCATGGCCACGAGCCCCACCGAGAGGCGGTCGAGGCGCTGGCGGAGGAGTGGCTGGAGGGCATGCTGCCCGGCACCGAGCACGCGGTCTCGCCGCACCGGTCAGAGTTCTTCCGCGAGCTCATCAGCGACTGGCTGGATGATCCGGTGACAGACGCGGCGCTGGCCCTGCTCCCGGAATGGGTCCGCTGGAATGGCGAGCAGGCCGGCGTGCCCGCTCCTCTGATCGACCGCGCCGTCTCAGCCGCGTCGGCCGGGACCGGGCACCGCAGGCCAGGGAGCGTGGATAGTTAGCTTCTGATTTCGACGGTAACGATCCATGATCGTGCCGGAGCGGGCCCGGGGTCCCGGGGCCGGGCCGGGGAGCCGATGACGTCAGGAGCAGGTCGGCGTGCAGCCCGATGTGATCGGAGGGATACCCCGGGCCGCCCGGCAGGGCTATCTGGCCGGCGAAAAGGACCCCCGCGGATGCTGCCTTGACCCCGGTCGTGGTCAAGATGAAGTCGATGCAGTGCGGCGTCTTGCCGGCGGGGAGGTACTCGGCGCGGAACGTCGGCGGGCACCTGCCCTCGAACGCGTCGGCCAGCCCGGTCTCCGCCATGAAATCGCCGAACAGGGAACTATCACGGTCCACGTTGAAGTCCCCGCACACGACCGCCGGGACGCCGATGCTGGCCACGATCCGCGCCAGGGCGTCCAGGTGGGCGCGGTGCAGCGGGTAGAACCGGCTCGTCCGCGACCAGTCCCCGTCCCAGTTGGCCACAGGATGCGTATTGACGATGCACAGCGCGGGGTGCGCGAGCCGGGTCACCAGGGCACCTTTGGGCCGCGCCCTGAACCGGGTCATCCGGGAGATGCCGGGAACCTTCGGCGGGGTGCCGAAACCCCGGTAGGCGGTCACGGCCACCGGTCGCCGCGAGAACGTCACCAGGCCGCCAGCGGGGCCGACCGCCGAAGGCCGGTAGCTCACGTGCCGGAACGAGGGCATCCGCCGGGTCAGCAGCCGCAGGTGCCAGTAACTGAGGACCTCCTGAAAACACACGGCGTCAGCTCGGCCCGCCTCAAACTCAGCGCCAATCGCCGTGTAGCGCGCGGCCAGGTCCGAACCAAGGATGTGGATGCCCCAGGTGTTGAAGGACGCGACGCTCAAGCGACCTGTCAGTCGTTCCGGCATGCGGTGACCATACCGCTAGCCGATGTGGCGGTACCGGCGCACGGCCAGCGGCGCGAAGACGACGGTGATCGCGATACTCCAGGCGATGGAGTGCCACGCCGGGCCCGCGACTGGCCCGCCCAGCATCAGGCCGCGGGAGGCGCTGGCGAGCGCGGTCACCGGGTTGACCCTGACCCATGCTTGCAGCCAGCCGGGCAGGGTGCTGGTCTGGATGAACACGTTGCTGCCGAACGCGAGCGGGAACATGACGATGAACCCGAATCCCTGCAGGCTCTGCGGGGACTTCACGTACAGGCCAAGGAGCACCCAGATCCAGCCGACGGCGAAGCCGAAGACGAACATCAGTCCCGCCGCGCCGAGCGCGGACAGCGGATTGGTGGCGATCCGGAAGCCGAGCAGTGAGCCGTAGCCGAAGACCATCGCGATGGAGACGAGGTAGCGGACGAAATCACCCATGATCGTCCCGGTCAGCGGGGCGGACCGGGAGATGGGCAGGCTCCGGAACCGGTCGAAGATGCCCTTGGTGACGTCGGTATTCAGCCCGATGCCGGTGCCCATGCTCGCGAAGACCACCGTCATCACCATGATCCCGGGCAGCACGTACTGCAGGTAGGTATGCCTGCTCTCGCCCTTGATCGCGCCGCCGAACAAGAACACGAACAGCGTCACGAAGACGATCGGCTGCAGCGTGACGTCGAGCAGCTGCTCCGGGTTGCGCCTGATCCGCACCAGCGACCGCCACGCCAGCGTCAGCGCGTGCCGCAGCGCGCGGACCGGCGTCATTTTGCGGGCCCGGCCCGGTCCGCCCGCGGTGATGTCCGTCATCGGGTGCCATCCTCGGCGGCGTGCCCGGTGAGCGCCATGAAGACCTCATCCAGGCTGGCCAGCCTGAGCGCGAGCTCGGTGACCTCGATCTGCGCCGCCTGCAGCCCGTTGACCACGGCCGGCAGGGCCTGGGCGTCGTCGACGGGGACTGACAGCAGGCCCGGATCCTCCTCGGTCCCGACCGGAGCGCGGCCCACGGCTGCGGCGACGATCCCGGAGACCCGCGTCAGGTCCGCCGGATCGGCCGGGCGCACGTCGAGAGTCTGCCGGCCGATTGTGGCCTTCAGCTCGGCCGCGGTGCCGGTCGCGATCACCCGGCCGTGGTCGATGACCGCGATCTGGTTGGCCAGCCGGTCGGCCTCGTCCAGGTACTGCGTGGTCAGCAGCACCGTCGTGCCCTCGGCGACCAGTTCCCTGATCATCGTCCACACCTCGCCCCGGCTGCGCGGGTCAAGGCCGGTGGTCGGTTCATCGAGGAACAGCACGGCGGGCCGCTGCACCAGGCTCGCAGCCAGGTCGAGCCGGCGCCGCATGCCACCGGAGTAGGTCTTGACCGAACGACCGGCGGCGTCAGCCAGGCCGAATCGCTCGAGCAGCTCACCCGA